>JBAYSM010000097.1:0-12800 GCA_041676205.1 Rhodospirillaceae bacterium
AGGGCGCTTTCGTTGGACGACAGCTTGATGACCCGGTCCACGCCCTTGATGACGGATTCACCCCCCTGATAGGGAGCAATATCGAGAATACCGGGCTGCGGCGTGGGCAGGGTCATGGTGCGGGGTCCGTGAATGAGGGGAGATTTCAGGCCAGTTCTTCGGCGGTGAACGGCACGGCATAGCCGCCGATGGTCACGGCGCGCGTCACCTGGGCGTCCACCGACAACTGCGACACGCGCTTGTCGTCGGGCGCCACGTAATCGTTGAGTTCGAGCAGGTGCAGCCGGTCGCCGGATGGCGGCTCATCGGTATCGACCAGTTCCTGCACCGGCAGCCCGGCAGCCTCGACCAAGGTGCGCAGGCCGACGCGGCTGAGTTCGGGGTCGGTTTCCACCACCAGCAGGGTGCGGTCGTTGCCGGTCGGCTCCTGCGCCATGCGGCCGATGGCCAGTGCCTCGGCCCCGTCGCCGCGCCCCGCCCCGGTCCCACACAGTGGCAGGCGCGAAATGACACAGGGCGTGCCGACCATGTCCGAAACCAGCATGGTCCACCACTTCTGGCCCTCTTCGAGCATCGGCAGCGGCAGCACGCCGACCGTCGCCTCTCCCTCGGCCACGGCGCGGACCACGGTGCCGGGCGTCGCCATCGGCTCCATGCGGGTGTAAGCGCCGTACTGGTCGCGGGCGATTTCCAGGTATCCGGCCCCGCGCGACGGCATGAACACGGCCACGGTCAAGGGGTTCTGCACGGTCAGGGTGCCGGCGAACATCTCGCGCCACATGCGCACCACGACGGCTTTGGGGAACGGGCCGGTAAGGCGGCCCATCAGGCGGCGCAAGATCGACATCTCGCGGCCAGGGCGCACAAATACGGGCTGCACTCCATCATCCACCTTGCGCTTGGCGGCCCCGATCTTTTCGACAACACGGGTCCGCTCGACCACCAGATCAAGCAGGCGGTCGTCGATACTATCGATGGCGCGGCGCAGATCCTCCAGTTCCGACTCGGCGGAGCGGGCGGTGGAGGGCGGTGCGGCATCCCCTTGCATGGCGGTTCACCCCGTTGAAACAAGCCGCATAGGAGTAGTCCAGCCCCGGTCCAAAATCAAAGAAAACGTTGACAGGGTGCGCCATCATTCATAGCAATCGGCGTTCCGCCATACGTAGCAATTGGCGTTCCGCCGCTGGCGGGCAGGAAGGGACGCGCAGGTGAACAACGAAACGGACCCCGGCATTTCGCACAATCTGGCGGTTTCGCACGGCAAAACGGTGACGCTCGGCGGCGACCGGCCCATCCGGCTGGCCTGCGGTACCGAGCTTGGCCCGTTCACCGTGGCCTATGAGACATACGGCACCCTGAACGAGGATCGCTCAAACGCCATCCTGATCTGCCACGCCCTGACCGGTGACCACTTTGTCGCCAGCCCCAACCCCCTGACTGGCAAGCCCGGCTGGTGGCACATGCTGGTCGGGCCGGGCAAGGTCATCGATACCGACCGCTTCTTCGTCATCTGCCCCAACGTCCTGGGCGGCTGCATGGGGTCGACCGGGCCGGGTGAGATCAATCCGGCGACCGGCAAGCCATGGGGTCTGTCATTCCCGGTCATCACCATCGGCGACATGGTTCAGGCTCAGGTGCGGCTGATCGACCATCTGGGCATCGACCAGTTGTTTTGCGTCATCGGCGGGTCCATGGGCGGGATGCAGGCCCTGGAGTGGTGCCATTCCCACCCCGAGCGCGTGTTCGCCGCCGTGCCGATTGCCACCAGCTATCGCCACTCCGCGCAAAACATCGCGTTCCATGAGGTCGGGCGCCAAGCCATCACCACTGATCTCGACTGGCACGGCGGCGATTACTTCAGTCATGGCGTGAAGCCCCATCGCGGGCTGGCCGTTGCGCGCATGGCTGCCCACATCACCTATCTGTCCGAGCCGGCCCTGCACCGCAAGTTCGGGCGCAGCCTTCAGGACCGCGACACCGTGGGGTACAGTTTCGACGCCGACTTCCAGGTGGAAAGCTATCTGCGGTATCAAGGCTCGACATTCGTTGATCGGTTTGACGCCAATTCGTACCTCTACATCACCCGCGCCATGGATTACTTCGATCTGGCGACGGAAAACGGCGGCGTGCTCGCCAACGCGTTCCGCGACACCAAAATCCGCTGGTGCGTGATCTCGTTCTCGTCGGACTGGCTGTTCCCGACCTCGGAAAGCCGGGCCATCGTCCACGCCCTGAACGCCGTGGCCGCCAACGTCAGCTTCGTCGAGGTCAACTCCGACAAGGGCCACGACGCCTTCCTGCTCGACGAGCCGGAATTCCACGATACCCTGACCGGATTCCTGGAAGGCGCGGTCGAGCATCGCGGCCTGCCGCGCGCCACCAAAAAGGCCCCGCGATGATCGCCACCACCACCAATCCCATCCGCGTAGACCTCAAGCTCATCGCCGATCTGGTCGAACCGCGCACCCGCGTCCTGGACATCGGCTGCGGCGACGGGGCGTTGCTGGATTATCTCTATACGTTCAAGCAGGTGGACGGGCGCGGCATCGAACTGTCCATGGCCGGGGTGCGCGCCGCCGTCAGCCAGGGCCTGAGCGTCATCCAGGGCGATGCCGACACCGACCTCAAGGATTACCCGTCGGACGCCTTCGACTACGCCATCCTGTCCCAGACCCTCCAGGCCACCCGTGATCCCAAGGGCGTGCTGGAAAACCTGCTGCGCATCGGGCGGCGCGCCATCGTGTCGTTCCCCAACTTCGGCCACTGGCGCAACCGCCTCCAGATCCTGACCCAAGGCCGTATGCCCGTCACCGAGAGCCTGAGCTATCAGTGGTGGGAAACCCCCAACATCCACTTCTGCACCATCCGCGACTTCGCCGAACTGTGCGACAGCCTGGGCATCACGGTCGAAAAGTCCTTCACCCTCGACACCCAAGGCCGCGCCACCCAACACCCCGTCCACAGCCGCCGCGCCAACCTGTTCGGCGTCGAGGCGGTGTGCGTGTTGAAGCGGTAGGGAAGCAAAAAGGCCGCCCCACGCAGGAGCGGCCCCTTTTCCAACCCGGCGCCCAACCGTTTAGCGGTTGGCGATCTGCTCCGCCGTCTTGACCAGGACTTCGGCCTGCTTGATCGAGGCGATGTCGATCAGGCGGCCATTCAGGGTCACGGCGCCGAGGCCCTTCTTCTGGGCTTCGGCCATGGCTTCCAGGATGGCTTTGGCCTGGGCGATGGCCTTCTCGGACGGGCTGAACACTTCGTTGGCCAGATCCACCTGGGACGGGTGGATGGCCCACTTGCCTTCGCAGCCGAGGATGGCGGCGCGCATGGCCTGGGCCTTGTAGCCCTCGGCGTCGGAGATATCCCCGAACGGGCCGTCGATGGGGCGCAGGCCGTTGGCGCGGGCCGCGACCACCATGCGGGCGATGGCGTAGTGCCACATATCGCCCCAGTGACGCTCGCGCTCGCCGTTTTCCAGGGTGTCGGTCAGGACCACGTAGTCGGGGTTCGGGCCGCCGATGTTGGTGGTCCGCGCCTTGGTCGAGGCGGCGTAGTCAGCCACGCCGAAGTGCAGCGATTCGTTGCGCTTGGAGGCGGCGGCGATCTCGTGGACGTTCTGCATGCCGAGCGCGGTTTCGATGATCATTTCAAAGCCGACGCGGGTCTTGTAGCCCTTGGCGGCCTCGATCTGGGTGCACAGCATGTCGATGGCATAGATATCGGCGGCGGTCCCGGCCTTGGGGATCATCAGCAGGTGCACCTTGTCGCCAGCCTGCTCCATGATGTCCACCACGTCGCGGTAGCAATAGTGGGTGTCCAGGCCGTTGATGCGCACCGACACGGTCTTGCCCGACCAGTCCAGGTCATGCAGGGCCTCGATGATGTTCTTGCGGGCCTGTTCCTTCTGGTCCGGGGCGACGGCGTCCTCCAGGTCCAGGAACACCATGTCGGCGTTGCCCTGGGCAGCCTTCTCAAGGAAACGGAGGTTGGAGCCGGGAACGGCCTGCTCGGAACGGTTCAGGCGGGCCGGGGCCTGCTCGACAATCGTAAAGCTCATGGAGTGCGTCTCCCTGGGGGTCGGTTTGTTGCGGTGCGGCAGCAAGAATGATGCGTGGCCGGACCTTCGCCCGCAATTTGTAAAAAGTCAAGGCGGGCCGGTGGCTGTAATACCTTGACCTGGATCAATTCTCCGACCGGCGCCCTGCGACATACTGGCGCGACCATGAAGGAGGTTGCCATGACCGCCTTGACCCCGCCCCCTCGCTCCATGCTCTCGCTGTGGTCTGGCCTGCGCGCCCGGCTGGCCGCATGGCAACGCCGCCGCGTCTTGTGCCAGGAGTTGAGCGTTGCGGAGGAGGGCGATGTACGGGCCATCCTGCATGACCTGAACATCACTGAAAGCGATCTGCCGACCCTGGCCGATGCGTCGGGCTGGTCGCGGGTGCTGTTGCCCGCCATGCTGGAGCGCGTGGGCTTGGACGGCCCCGCGCTTGACCGCCGGCTGCCCGCCGTCGCCAACGACCTGCGCCGTGTCTGCGCCGCGTGCACGGTCAAGGGCCAGTGCCGCCGTGCCCTTGAGGCTGGTGATTCGACCCTGCACTGCATGACGTTCTGCCCCAACGCCCATACGCTTGATGCGCTCCGGCGGGAGGAAAGAATGGCGGCATAACGGTGGTTCCACCCCGGCTCCCGTCCTTTTCACGGATGCGGCTGCCGCAGTCCCAGCAACAGAGCCTCGTACTCAGGCTCGTCGTCCGGGGTCAGCAGGCCGTGGCGGATGGCGAAGTCGAGGATGACCAAGTTGACGTTGAATTTGAAGTCGTCGGTGTCGCGCACGGCCGCCAGCACGTCTTCGACTGGCCAAAGGGTGAAACCGGACAGTTCGCCGTCGGTGTTCACCGGCACGAAGTCCTCGGGCAGTTCGAGGTCGTAGCAGAACATGGTGTCGGGCTTCAGGCCATGCCGCCCGTCAAAGCAATAGGTGATGGCCCCGACCGGCACGGCCCGGCGGGCCAGGGGGGGCGGGATGTCGGCTTCCTCGGCGGCTTCCTTGAGCAGGTTGTCGAACAGCGTCAGCCCCGCCGGTTGCCCGCCTGCGACGATGTTGTCGAACTTGTCGGGGGCGACTGCCTTGTCCGGCGCGCGGCGCCCGACCCACAGGTGCAGGCTGCCATCGGACTTGCGGACGAAGCCGTTCATGTGCACGCCAAAGGCCTTGAGGCCGAACACTGAGATGGCGGCGCGGTCGATACGCATGATCTCCGGCCCGGCCCAGGATGCCTTGACGGCATAGAGTTCCTGGCGCTCGCGCGGCAGGGCGCCCGCTTGGACCAACCCGGTGACGACCTCGGCCATCACGGCGGACCGCGCCTCGGGCGTGTCGTCGGCCAGGGTCAACACCACGGCATCCTCGGCCATGCGCAGCGCCGGGTGTAGCCCGTCGAGCGCGGCGGCCTTGTCGTCGCGCACCCAGCCGACCGCCCGTCCGCCGACGATAAAGCGGCGGAAATGGGTCATGTCGCGGTGGTTGCAATGCTGCACATGGTCGAGATAGGCCATCGGCGGCATGTCCTTGTCCGGTCGCAAAGGCGCAGTTTGGCACGGGGTTCGACCCCGCTCAACCAGTGCGCACTATCACAGACGGCGCAGTCCATCGGACCTACCCTGGGCGCAGGGATGGAGTGGGCTTTGACCTGTGAGTAAAGACCATGCGTGAACATTCGTTCTTGAAGTCCATGATTACCGGAGGCGTGGCGCTCGGAGCCTTGGGCCTGTTCGCCCTGCCGGTGATCGAGGACATGAACGACGGCCAAGTCAGTGCCTTGGTCGGCAACGCGGCGGCCTCGGCGGCGATGATCTATGTGCTGCTGACGCCCATTCTCCTGACCATCGCCAATTCGCTTCCCGCCCGGCTGATCGCAATCGGCGTGGCGACTGGGGCGGCCACTGTCGTCCGCACCTGGGTTGATTTGGTCGAGGCCGAGGATCTGGGCTTGGCCCTGATTGTCACGGTGGCGTCCATCGCCGCACTCGCGGCCCTGGCGCTGACCATCCGCGTGGTGTCACAGAGTCGCCGCGCCCGCGTGTCGGGAATGGCTTGGATAATGGCCCGCGCCGCCTCTCAGGTAACGGAGCATCTGCGCCGACGGTATGGTGGGTCGCCGGAAAACGGGCGGGCCGATGGGCCGCTGCAACAGGTTCTTCTGGTCGAAAACCTTGTCTTCAGCCTGCTGACTCAGGCCGAGACCTCGGACACGGCCGAGGAATTCGCCGCCGTGGTCGTCGCCGGGTTGGCCGAAATGCGCGAAGGCTTGGCCGCGGCCCGGCATACCGACCGGGGCGGCTATGGCGCCATCGCGGCGGCCGAATATTGTGGGCGCTTGACGGCCGATCTGCGCCGACTGGTGCCCGGCATTGCGGCCGTTCCATCGCGCTCGCGTGGAGCCGCGCGCCCGGCCTAAAGCATCTGCAGGGCGTGACAAACGCGCCGATTCTGCCACAATGCCCGGCGCGGATCTTCCGCGCGGGAGCCTACGCATGATCGGCCTGATGGTCCTGTTAGCCGTCGCTGGCGCCCTTACCTCCATTTGGTTGGGGGGCGCCGTCATATACATCAGCACCGCCCTGGGGTGGGGGGTGCTGTTCGCGCTGCCGCCGTCGGAATTGGCCCTGGTGGTGGCCGGCACGTTCGGGCCGGTGGTCGCGTTGTGGCTGATTATCGCCTTCTTGCAGCAGGGATTGCTGGCCCAGCGTCATGAACGCATCCTTACCCTGATGCTGAACCAGCACCGCCGGGCCTCCGACCAGATCGAGGCGCAGGTGCGGACCCTCATCCAGATGCAGGGCGAAAGCCGCCGTCGGTCGGTGATTGACGGCATGGATCTGGTGCTCAAGGACCTTAACGGCCAAGCCGCCGTGCTGGCCGAGCGCCTGGGCATGGTGTCGCCGGACGAGGCGGACAGCCTGTGGGCGCGGAACGTTGCGGGCGACGTGTGGGCATTTGCCTATGCCTTCCTGACCCGCGCGGCAGCCTATCCGGATTTCTCGGAACTGCTGGCCGAGCGGTTGGCCGGGGACGATATTTCGTCCGCCGCGTTGCAGATTTATCTGCGGCGGTACGACCAGTTGCTGGAGACGTTCAAGATCAACGACGCCGACAAACTGGCGCGCGAAGTCCTGGAGGATGGCCCGCTGGCCCGCCTGCATGGGCTGTTTACTGACGTCAACGACCGCGCCGTCCGCCTGCGCCGCTTCCGTGATCCCGAGGCCTTGGCGCTGCTGGCCGGACAAGAATCCCCGCTACCGGCCGAGGCCGAGGCGCGTTAGACATTTCATGCGATCGCGCAGCGCCACCCCTCCGCCACCGCTCAAGACCGGGCCGCGCCACGACCTGCGCACCGTCCGCCGCCTGCTGCCCTATTTGTGGCCAAAGGGGGAAACGGAACTGCGCGTGCGCGTCGTCGTCGCCATGCTGTTCCTGTTGGCCGGAAAGGCCGCCACCGTCACCGTGCCGTTGCTCTACAAGCAAGCTGTCGATGCGCTGACCGGCGAGAACGCGGCCCTTATCGCCGTGCCGATCGGACTGTTGCTGGCCTATGGCTTTGCGCGGTTCGCCCAGCAGGCGTTCGGCGAGTTGCAGGATCTCGCCTTCGCCAAGGTCGCCGAACGGGCCATGCGCAAGGTCGGCCTCAAGACGTTCCGCAATCTCCACCAGTTGTCGCTGCGCTTTCACATGGACCGCCAGACCGGCGGCCTGAACCGTCTGATCGAGCGCGGCACACGGGGCATCGAGGTGCTGTTGCGACTGGTGCTGTTCCGCGCCGGGCCGTCGCTGCTGGAACTGGGCTTCGTCGCCGCCATCTTGTGGGGCATGTTCGACTGGCGCTATGCGGCGGTAACGGTGGGCACGGTCGGCGGCTACATCGTCTATACGATGGTCGTGACGGAGTGGCGGTTGCAGTTCCGGCGGGTCATGAACATGACCGACGCCGACGCCAACACCAAGGCGATCGACAGCCTGATCAACTTTGAAACCGTCAAGTACTTCGGCAACGAGCACCACGAGAGCGACCGCTACGACCGGGCGCTCACCCTGTACGAGGGCGCGGCCCTGCGGTCCAAGACGTCGCTGGCCCTGCTCAACCTGGGCCAAGGCGTCATCATCGGCGTTGGGTTGGTGATCCTGATGATCATGGCCGGGCATGGCGTCGCCGCGGGGGCGTTGACCGTGGGCGACTTCGTGCTGATCAATATGTACCTCCTCCAATTGGCACTGCCGCTAAACTTCCTGGGCGTGGTGTACCGTGAGATCAAGCAGTCGCTGACCGATATGGAAACGCTGTTCGACCTGATGGACAAACTGCCTGAAGTCGTGGACGCCCCCGATGCAAGGCCGCTGGAGATTACCTCGGGCACGGTGGAATTCGATGATGTCCACTTTGGCTATGGCCCGGAGCGCGAGGTCTTGGGCGGGATTTCCTTCCAGGTCGGCGGCGGGCGCATGGTGGCCCTGGTCGGAGCCTCCGGGGCCGGAAAATCGACCATCGCGCGGTTGTTGTTCCGATTCTACGACGTGACCGGCGGGGCCATCCGCATCGACGGCCAGGACGTGCGCGCCGTGACCCAGGAGACGCTGCGCGCCGCCATCGGTGTAGTGCCGCAGGACACCGTGCTGTTCAATGACACCATCTATTACAACATCGCCTATGGCCGCCCCACGGCAACGCGGGAGGAGGTCGAGCAGGCCGCGCGCATGGCCGCCATCCACGCCTTTGTTGAAAGCCTGCCGCAGGGCTACGACACCATGGTTGGGGAGCGGGGCCTTAAGCTGTCGGGCGGGGAGAAGCAACGCGTGGCCATTGCCCGCACCATTCTCAAGAACCCCCCGATCCTGATCTTTGACGAGGCGACCAGCGCGCTCGACACCCACACCGAACGTGAAATCCAGGCCTCGCTGCGGGCCGTGGCGCACGACCGCACGACCCTGGTGATCGCCCACCGTCTGTCCACCGTGATCGACGCCGACGAGATCCTGGTGCTGGCCAATGGCGGCGTGGTCGAGCGCGGACGCCATGGCGAACTGCTGGCCCATGGGGGGCGCTACGCTGACATGTGGCACAAGCAGCGCGAAACCGCCGCCCTGGAGGAAGCATTGCGTGCCGCCCGCACCGAAGGCCTGTTTAGCTGACGGGCGGGATGGGGGTGTGGTAGAGTAAGGTTTCGGTATCCCGGCCATGGGCGGGGGAACGCCCGTGACAGGTGGGAACCATGTTCAATCGTTTCAGCAAGGCGCTGACGGGCTTTTTTCAGCCCGATACGACCGAAGCAACGAAAGCTCCGGCGACTCCGCGCGTACGAAAGGTGGCGCCCCCGCTCAAGAAGCATGTGATGACGCCGCAGCGGGCGGAACTCATCCGCAACGCCATCAAGATTCACCGCGCAAAAAAGCATATTCTGGCCGACCTGACGGACGAGCAACGGCAGAAGCTGGTCGCCATGGCCATGAGCGCCTTTCTGGGTCAGGCGAACGCCGCCATCGACGCCAAGGCAGAGAAAACAAAAGCCCCGAATGGCACAACGGAAGCGCGCAAGGCTGCCTCCAAAAAAACTTGATCATTGTTCAGCACGGCCGGGGTGGAAATCTGCCAAGATGTTGATATGAATTGGCCGTTGCGCGACGGATGGAGCGCGGTATGGTAGGACTCCGGCACAGCGGCCGGTAGAGAGGCGCGACACTGCGATGACGAAGCACCACGATCCTCTAAAGGAAGTCGAAGTTCTCAAGCGCGAGTTGCTGGGCCTGTTCCAGCACATTCAGCGCATCCGCAAGGAAATCGCTTCCATCCGCAAGCCCGGCGCGCCGGAGGACGAGGACCACTTTCTGCAGATGGCCGATGAACTGGACGCCATTGTCCAGGCCACCGAACAGGCTACCGACACGATCATGGAAAACGTCGAACAGATGGACGACGTGATCAATGCCGTGCGCCCCCACATCACCGATACCGACGCCTTGACCGCCCTCGATACCTTTCCTGAAAAGACCGGCGCGATCTTCGAGGCCTGTGCCTTCCAGGACATCACCGGCCAGCGCATCACCAAGGTTGTCAATTCGCTGAAATTCATCGAAGAGCGTGTTAACGCCCTTATCAGCATGTGGGGCGCCGAGGAAATCCGCGAATCAGCGGGCGTCAAGGAAGAGACCCGCGACGAATATCAAAAATACCTGAACGGTCCACAGCTTGCCGGCCACGGAGTGAGTCAAGCTGACGTCGACGCCATGTTCGGCGGCGCAGTCGCCAAGCCGGCATCCAAGCCCGCAGCCCCGGCGCCCGCTCCGCCGGCCAAGGTGGCTCCGGCTCCCGCCTCGGCTCCCAAGCCTGTTGCAGCCCCGGCGCCTCCGCCCGCTGCCGCCAAGCCTGCACCCGTGCCCAAGCCCGCACCCGCTCCGGCCCCCAAGGCCCCGGAAGAGGACGAAGGCCCAAAGCTCGGCCAGGACGACATCGACAAGCTGTTCGGCTAAGGGCTGATCTCTGCGGTGGGGCGTCGGTCCCGCCTCGATGGCCGGGTCAAGCCCGGCCATGACAAAGTTTTTGTAGATATATAGATTTCGTCATGCCTGGGCTTGACCCAGGCATCTACGCGTTGCCGGTCGCGCTGCAAGCCCGGCAATAAGGTGCGGGGCTCGGGGCCAAAGGCCCCGAGCGGGTGCGGGCGGCAGCCCGCTCTTACCAACCCTGCCCTACCGCCCCTTGGCCTCCCGCCGCCGCCGGTGCAGGACCGGTTCGGTGTAGCCGCTGGGCTGGTCGCGGCCCAGGAACACCAGATCACACGCCGCCTGGAACGCGACACTGGTGTCGAAGTCCGGAGCCATCGGACGGTAGGCCGGATCGACAGCGTTCTGGGCATCGACCACGGCGGCCATGCGCTTCATGGTTTCCATGACTTGATCGGGCGTGCAGATGCCGTGGTGTAGCCAGTTGGCAATGTGCTGACTGGAAATGCGCAGGGTGGCGCGGTCTTCCATCAGGCCGATGTCGTTGATGTCGGGCACCTTTGAACAGCCGACGCCCTGGTCGATCCAGCGTACCACGTAGCCGAGGATGCCCTGTGCATTGTTGTCGAGTTCGTTGCGGATGTCCTCGGGCGACCAATTCGGGCGGTCGGCCAGCGGAATGGTCAGGATGGCGTCCAGCCCGGCGCGCGGATGGCCGCTCAGGGCATCCTGGCGGGCGCCGACGTCCACGGCGTGATAGTGCAAGGCGTGCAGGGTGGCTGCGGTGGGCGAGGGTACCCACGCGGTGTTGGCCCCGGCCATGGGGTGCGCGATCTTGGCCTTGAGCATGTCGGCCATGCGGTCGGGCATCGCCCACATGCCCTTGCCGATCTGCGCCCGGCCGCGCAGGCCGCAGGCCAGCCCCGTGGCGACGTTCCAGTCTTCATAGGCGGCAATCCAGGCGGCGCCCTTCATGTCGTTCTTGCGGACCATCGGCCCGGCTTCCATGGAGGTGTGGATTTCGTCTCCGGTACGGTCGAGGAACCCGGTGTTGATGAACACCACCCGGTCGCTGGCCGCCCGGATGCATTCCTTGAGGTTCACCGTGGTCCGGCGTTCCTCGTCCATGATGCCCATTTTGAGCGTGGCGGGCGCCATGCCCAGCACCTTTTCGACCCGCCCGAACAGATCGGCGGCGAAGGCCACCTCCTCGGGTCCGTGCATCTTCGGTTTGACGATGTAGACCGATCCGGCCCGGCTGTTGCGCGGCCCGTCGGTGCGTTTGAGGTCGTGCAAGGCAATGGCGGCGGTAAACATGGCATCGAGAATGCCTTCGGGTGCCTCGCTCCCATCGCGCAGGCGCACCGCGTCGCTGGTCATCAGATGGCCGACATTGCGAACCAGCATCAAGGCGCGGCCGGGCAGCGTGACCGCCCCAGCGCCATCGGCGGCGGTGTACACCCGGTCCGGCTCCAGGCGGCGCAGGATTGTGCCGCTGCCCTTGGCGAACTCGGCCGTCAAGTCGCCTTTCATCAGGCCGAGCCAGTTGCGGTAGACCGCCACCTTGTCCTCGGCATCCACGGCGGCGACCGAGTCCTCGCAGTCCATGATGGTGGTGATGGCCGATTCCAGAACCACGTCGGCCATCCCCGCAGGGTCGTCCTTGCCGATGGGGTGGGTGCGGTCGATGACGATTTCCAGGTGCAGCCCGTGGTGCCCGATAAGCAGCACTTCGGGTGCCGCCGCGTCGCCGCGATAGCCCTTGAACTGCGCGGCGTCCTTGAGGCCGGTGACGGTGCCGTCCTCCAGGGTGACGGCCAGCCGTCCGCCGTCCACCGCGTATCCGGTGGCGGACTTATGCGACCCCGCCGCCAGTGGCGCGGCATCGTCGAGGAAGGCGCGGGCGAAGGCGATCACCTCCGCTCCGCGCACCGGATTGTACGCCCCGGTGCGCGCCGCGTCGCCCTCGTCGGGAATGGCATCGGTGCCATAGAGGGCGTCGTACAGGCTGCCCCAGCGGGCATTAGCGGCGTTCAGCGCGTAGCGGGCGTTTATCACCGGCACGACAAGCTGCGGCCCGGCAATGGTGGCAATTTCGGCATCGACATGGCTGGTGCTGACCGCGAAATCCGGGCCTTCCGGCATCAGGTAGCCGATCTCGGTCAGAAATGCCTTGTAGGCCTCCGCGTCATGGGGCTTGCCGCGCCGTTCCTTATGCCAAGCGTCGATCTTGGCCTGCAAGGTGTCGCGTGTGGCCAGCAGGGCGCGGTTGCGGGGAGCCAGATCATGCAGCAAGGCATCCAGCCCC
>JBAYSM010000098.1:0-12753 GCA_041676205.1 Rhodospirillaceae bacterium
GACCAACTCCGGCGCGGCGGACAGCAGCGCTGGTTCAGTCTGGACCAGGGCATCGGCGGCGACCACTGTCTGCGGCAGCCCGGCCCGCGCCATCACCTCGGCCGAGGCACAGGCTCGGTCAAACTCCCGCTGGTCGCGGAAGATGTGCAGGATGCCGCGAGTCTCGGCGTCATAGCGAAGGTCCAGTTCAGCCCGCAACGCCTTGAGCGACTCACGGGAATACAGCGCGATCCGCACCGTCTTTTCGGTGTTGGCCCGCGCCCGGCCCGGCGTGCAATTGGCCAGGAAGCGGGCCAGCCACATCCATAGCGCCGGATCCCAGCGCGCCGCCCGGAATGCCAGCGGCGCATCGTCACGGCCAAGCCAGCGCAGGGCCTTGCGCAGTGTGTGCGGCGTGGCCCAGGGGGTGGCGTGCGATACCGACACCTGCCCGCCGTTGGCGAAGCTGGTTTCCAGTCCGGCACCCGGCTGGCGGTCGATCACCTCGACGGCGTGACCATCCCGCATCAGGTGATAGGCGGCGGTGGCGCCGACCACGCCGGCACCCAGGACAAGGACCTTCACGCTGCGTGCTCCCCAAAGCGCATGAGGACCCTTATAGGAGGCGGAAACCTGTTAGAAAAGAGATGCCTTGCCGTGATGGAGTCGATCATGCCGATCCGCCTTCCGCCAACCGCTCCCCTGGCCGCCGTCCTGACGGTGGAGCAGATGTACGCCGCCGACCGTGCCGCCGGTCCGTCGGGCCTCGCGCTCATGGAGGCGGCGGGCATGGCCGTCGCCCTGGAGGCGAGGCGGCACCTGCCACGCGGGCGCATCGCCGTGCTGTGTGGACCGGGCAACAACGGCGGCGATGGCTTTGTCGCGGCGCGCTATCTGGCGCGCGCCGGATGGGCGGTGCGGGTGGCGTTGCTCGGCGACCGTGCTGCGCTGAAGGGCGATGCGGCGGTCAATGCGGCGCGCTGGCGCGGGCCGGTCGAGTCCCTGGACCCTTTGGTTCTGGACGGCTGTACGGGCGTCGTCGATGCGCTGTTCGGGGCTGGCCTCGCGCGGCCCCTCGATGGCGTGGCGGCCGAGGTGGTGCAGGCAATCAACGCCCGCCGCTTGCCGTGCCTTGCCGTGGACGTGCCGAGCGGCGTGAACGGCGATACCGGCGCGGTGGAGGGAGATGCTCCTTGGTGCACCGCCACGGTCACGTTCTTCCGCCCCAAGCCGGGCCACCTGTTGCAGCCCGGCCGGGCGCGCATGGGGCATCTGGTGGTGGCCGATATCGGCATTCCCGATGGTGTTCTGGAGGGCATCGCGCCGCGCTGCTACGTAAACGGTCCGGCGCTGTGGAACCTGCCCGTGCCGGGACCGGCGGATCATAAGTATACGCGCGGTCATGCGGTGGTGATCGGCGGCGAGCGCATGACCGGCGCCGGAAGGTTGGCCGCGCGGGCGGCGCGACGGGCAGGGGCTGGGCTGGTCACGGTGGCGGCCCCGACATCGGTCCTCGCGCTCTATGCGGCCGATGCGCCCGGTGTGCTGACGTGGCCCGTGGAGGACTTCGCCGGGCTGCTGGCCGACGGGCGGCGCAACGCCGTTTTGCTCGGGCCGGGCGGCGGGGCGGGCGAGGCGCTGCGCCAGCATGTCCTGGCGGTCTTGGGAACGGGCCGCGCCTGCGTGCTGGACGCGGACGCCCTGACCAGCTTTGCCGATCAGCCGGAGGCACTGTTTGCCGCCATCGCTGGCCCCGTCGTGATGACCCCGCATGAGGGCGAGTTCACCCGTCTGTTTGGGCAACTCGCCGGATCACGCCTGGACCGTGCACGGGCGGCGGCGGCGCGGAGCGGGGCGGTCGTGCTGCTCAAGGGGCCGGATACGGTCATCGTGGCACCGGACGGCACGGCGGCGATCACTGCCAACGCCCCGCCGGATCTTGCCACGGCGGGGTCGGGGGATGTGCTGGCGGGGATCATCCTGGGCCTGTTGGCGCAAGGGATGGAGGCGTTTTCCGCCGCCGCCGCCGGGGCGTGGCTGCACGCCGGGGCAGGCCGCGCCGCCGGTCCGGGACTGATTGCCGAAGACCTGCCCGAGGTTCTTCCGGCGGTGGTCAACCGCTTGCGCCCACCCGCCGCTTGAGCCAAATGTTAGGGTGCAGGACCGCAGTGATTCTCAGGGGCCGTGATGAGCGACTATTTCGCACCGACTTTTCTTGATCGTCTGAGCACTTTGTGGCGGGGCTTGATGCCTGCCCGCACCGAGGACATTGCCGATGATCTTCGTCCCGACTTGCCGGTCGCGGATGTGGAGAAAGTGCGTGCCCAGATGGATGCCTGCCTGGACGGTTTTGGCGGCGACGTGTCGGCGCGGAGCCGGGCGGCCCAGTTGGGGCAGGCCTATCTCAGCCTGGATCCGACCGGCAAGGAGCGTTTTTTGCGCCTGCTGGCAGAGGCCTACAACACCGACCACGATATCGTGCGCAGTGCTGCCCGCACCCTGCTGGAAGCCAAGGATGACGCCGCACGCATGAGGGCAGAGCAAGCGCTGCGTAAGGTTCTGGTGGCGCCGCGAGTCCACCTGCTGACCCAGTTCAACGCGCTGCCCAATGGCGTCAAGTTTCTGGTCGACATGCGGGACGACCTGTTGGCAATGGGCAGCAACGATATCGTTCTTCAAGGTTTGGCGCAGGATCTGCGGACCCTGCTCGCCAACTGGTTCGATGTCGGGTTCCTGGAACTGCGCCGCATCACCTGGGACAGCCCTGCCTCCGTCCTAGAAAAAATCATCGCCTATGAAGCGGTGCACGCCATCCGCAGTTGGGACGATCTCAAGAACCGGCTGGACTCGGATCGCCGCCTGTACGGGTTCTTTCACCCCAAGATGCCCGGCGAGCCGCTGATCTTCGTGCAGGTCGCTCTGGTCGAGGGGTTGTCGGGCAACATCCAAGGCTTGCTTGACGAAGGCGCGCCGGTCGGCGACCCGGCGCAGGCGGACACTGCGATTTTCTACTCGATTTCCAATGCGCAACGGGGGCTCGCCGGGATCAGTTTTGGCAATTTCCTGATCAAACGGGTGGTCGAAACTCTGTCCGGCGAATTTCCCCGTCTGAAAACGTTCGCCACGTTGTCGCCCATGCCGGGCTTCCGCAAATGGCTCAACGAGCGGTTGGCTACGGGTGCCGACGACCTGCTGCTGCCGGCAGAGCAAAAGGCGCTGGCGGCGGTTGCGCGGGTTCGGGGCGGAGAGCTGTCCAAGGGCGGGTTAAAGGACATGCTGCTTCAGCCCAACTGGCATAAAGACGACGACCTTGCCGAAGCCCTGAAAGTTCCCTTGATGCGGCTCGGCGCCCGCTATTTGGCCGCTGAACGCCTGCCGCCGCGCAACGGCGGGGCCGTGACGGCGCGCGACCCCGTGGCGCATTTCCATCTGACCAATGGCGCACGCATCGACCGCCTCAACTGGCTGGCCGACACCTCCGAAAATGGCCTGCGCCAGTCCGCCGGCCTGATGGTCAATTACCTCTACAAGCTCAATGAAATCGAGCGAAACCACGAAACTTACAGCGGCCAAGGCAAGGCAATGCTTTCGTCCGGGGTCAAGGCACTTTTGAAGGATTAGGGCGCATTTTATTCGCCAGGTAAAGAAAAGCCCCTTCTTGTTAGGAGGGGCCTTTTCAAACTGCGGCGAGCGCCTGACTACATTGCGCGAATGTCGGTCAGGAAGGCGTCGACCTTCGACTTCAGGCGCTCGGACTGGCTGGCCAGTTCCCTGGAGGCGGTCAGCACTTCCTTGGCGGCATGGCCGGTTTCCGATGATGCCTCGGTAACGTTGTGGATGTTCGACGTCACTTCGGTCGTGCCGGTCGAGGCTTCCTGAACGTTGCGGGCAATTTCGCGGGTGGCGGCGCCCTGTTCCTCGACGGCGGCGGCGATGGCAGCGGCGATCTCGTTGATCTGGCCGATGGTTGTGCCGATCCCCTGGATGGCCCCGACCGCCGTCTTGGTTGCTGCCTGGACCTCATTGATCTGGTTGGAGATTTCCTCGGTCGCGCGGGCGGTCTGGTTGGCGAGGTTCTTGACCTCATTGGCGACCACGGCAAATCCCTTTCCGGCGTCCCCGGCACGGGCCGCTTCGATGGTGGCGTTCAGGGCCAGGAGGTTGGTCTGGCTTGCGACGTCATTGATGAGCCTGACCACTTCGCCGATCTTGTCGGCGGCGGCAGCAAGGCCGGTCACCAGTTGATTGGTCCGCTGCGCTTCTTCCACCGCTTCCCTGGAGATACGGTTCGATTCGCCGACCTGTCGGCTGATCTCGGAAATGGAGGCATGCAGTTCTTCGGCAGCCGAGGCCACGGTCTGCACGTTCTGGGCGGCTTCTTCGGCCGCGCTGGCTACGACGGAAGCCTGACGGCTGGTGGCTTCGGCGGTCTCGGCCATGCTCTGCGAGGTGGCCTGGAGTTCGGTCGCGGCGGCGGCCACGATCTCGACCATGCCGTGGACCTCGTTCTCGAACACTCCAGCGTGTTCGCTCAGGGTTTTGGCGGCGGTTTCGCGGGCCGTCTGGATGTAGACGGAGATTGCCAAATCCATGTCCAGTAGCAGCGCCTTGTTGACGGCTTGAACGACCTGGGCGGCACGCTCTGGCTTCTTGCGGTAATGGTGCTGGATGAGGCCAACCAGCTTGTTCAGCGTGAAGCAGTAGGCACCGATGTACCAGCGCGGCTCCAGACCCACGCGCTCGTGGGTGCGCCCGATGATGGTGACCTGCTCGATGTAGGCGTCCCCGAAGTCGCCGTTGAAGACGTTGGTCATCCAATGCTGACGCTGCATGCGCCGCGCATGGTCCATCGACGGGCCGCTGGTGAACAGAGTCGCGATCTGCGGGTACTGTTTCACGTAGCCGTAGAACTGTTCGAGGATGGAGTCGATGTGCGGCTCCAGGACGACGCGAAATTCACGCAGCGCGGCTTTCGTGGGCTCGTCGATCTGCAAAAAGCTGAGACGGCCGGCGCGGTCGAGATTGTCGCTCACTTCATCACTCCTCGTGTCCCCCTGATCCAGGCGCGTGCGCGCCCCTCGATCCAGCCGGCGCGGACAAGCGGTCCCGGCATTTCCCCTATGAGAAATATCCTTTTTTTCACCAGAAATATACTAAAGTGTCGTTAACGTTGGCCTGTTCCTTTCATCATGACCTGTGGTCGCAACGCCCCGGCATCACATTCGGCCCTTGCCCATGGGGCAGGGGATTGGCTATGTGATAGGACCGGGTGCTGGCTTCGTCGGCGGCCCGGACAGGTTTTCTTGTTTTCCGCGCGGGGTGCAGCCATGTCTGGTGCGTCCCGGGTGCGGTGGGTCGGCCGGGCGGGCGTGGTGGAATTGGTAGACACGCTGGATTTAGGTTCCAGTGGCTTCGGCCGTGGGGGTTCAAGTCCCTTCGCCCGCACCATTTTTTGGAACGGCAGGCTGCACGCGGTAGACGCCCAAGACATGTGTTCCGACGTTCGGGACGTCTGGGCGGGACAACCGGGCGGAAGATGAGGGTGGGTCGCCACGGGCGGCCTTTGGGATTGAGCGGTCGGTCGCTTGCGGTGCAGCGGCGGACCACGGACTGACACACAAGACTTTCGGGAATCTCCATGCAGGTCACAGAAACCAATGCCGACGGTCTGAAGCGCGAATTCAAGATCGTCGTTCCGGCCAGCACTCTCCAGGACAAGATGGACAGCCGCCTGAAGGAGCTGTCGCATCAGGTCCGCCTGCCGGGCTTCCGCCCTGGCAAGGTCCCCATGGCTATGATGAAGAAGAAGTACGGGGCCTCGGTCATGGGTGAGGTCCTGGAGGCGGCCGTTCAGGACGGGTCGCAGCAGACACTGGCCGACCGTGACCTGCGCCCGGCCATGCAGCCCAAGATCGAGATCGTCTCGTTCGAGGAAGGCAAGGACCTGGAATTCACCATGGGCGTCGAAGTTCTGCCGACCATCGGCGACATCGACTTCGCCGGCATCGCGCTGGAGCGTCCCAAGGTGGTGGTGCCCGACAGCGAAATCGACGAGGCCCTTGGCCGAATCGCCGAAAGCCGCAAGCAGTTCGAGGCGACCGGTTCCAAGCGCAAGTCCAAGAAGGGTGACGTTCTGGAGATCGATTTCGTCGGTCGTCTGGGCGACGAGGAATTCCCCGGCGGCAAGGGCGAGGGTTATGACCTCGAACTCGGCTCGGGCACCTTCATTCCGGGCTTCGAGGATCAGTTGATCGGCGCCAAGGCCGGCGACGAGACCACCGTCACCGTAAAGTTCCCGGACGACTACCACGCCAAGGATCTGGCGGGTAAGGAAGCCGTGTTCGCGGTCACTGTGAAGGAATTGAAGGAGTCGAAGACTCCAGAGATAAACGACGATTTCGCCAAGACCGTTGGCCTTGACAACGTGGAAGCCCTGCGCGCCGCCGTTCGCGAGCAGATGGACAAGGACTACGCCGGCATCGCCCGCAACCGCGTCAAGCGCGCCCTGCTCGACAAACTGGCCGACATGGCCGAGTTCGAAGTGCCGGCCGGTATGGTGGACCTTGAATTCGATGCCATCTGGAAGCAGGTCGAAGAGGCCAAGGCCAAGGACGACCTGGACGAAGAAGACAAGGGCAAGTCCGACGACGAGCTGCGCGACGAGTATCGCAGCCTTGCCGAGCGTCGGGTGCGCCTGGGTCTGCTGCTGGCTGATGTCGGTCAGAAGGCGTCCATCCAGGTCAGCCAGGAAGACCTCAACCGCGCCATCATGCAGGAAGCCATGCGCTATTCCGGGCAGGAGCAGGCGGTTTTCCAGTTCTTCCAGAACAATCCGCAGGCCCAGAACCAACTCCGCGCCCCGATCTATGAAGACAAGGTCGTGGACTACATCCTGGAACTGGCCAAGGTGACCGACAAGGACGTCAGCCCGGAAGAACTGGCCGCCGAGCCGGAAGACGCCGGGTCCAAGAAGGCTGCCAAGAAGCCGGCCGCCAAGAAGAAGTCCGCCAAGAAGGCCGATGAGGCCGAAGGGGATGGTGCGGAAGGCTGATCCGCCCCATATGGCGGTGGAACACCTTTCGGAACGCGCTCAAGATTGCGTTGAACCGCAGAGGATGTTTCGTGGTTGAAAGCGGGGGGGTGCCCGTCCAAGATGGGCGTCCCCCCATCCTTCTTCGGCAGGACAAGAGGCGCATTTATGACTGAGCGGGATCCCTACGACGTCTACATGAACACGCTGGTACCGATGGTCATCGAACAGACCAATCGGGGCGAGCGCTCCTACGACATCTATTCCCGGCTCCTCAAGGAGCGCATCATTTTCCTGACGGGTCAGGTTCATGATGGGGTGTCCAGCCTCATCTGCGCCCAGCTCCTGTTCCTCGAATCTGAAAACCCGTCCAAGGACATCGCGTTCTACATCAACTCGCCGGGTGGCGTGGTGACGTCGGGCTTGGCGATGTACGACACCATGCAGTACATCCGCTGCGACGTGGCGACGCTGTGCATCGGACAGGCGGCGTCCATGGGGTC
Source organism: Rhodospirillaceae bacterium (assembly GCA_041676205.1). GTDB lineage: Bacteria > Pseudomonadota > Alphaproteobacteria > Rhodospirillales > Rhodospirillaceae > Cauispirillum. The sequence goes on from JBAYSM010000098.1 coordinate 7,513, forward strand.
GCTGTTGCTGGCGGCCGGGGCGCCCGGCAAGCGGTTCTCGCTGCCCAATTCGCGGATCATGATCCACCAGCCCTCCGGCGGGTTCCAGGGTCAGGCAGCGGACATCGAGATCCATGCCAAGGAAATCCTGTCGCTGCGCTCGCGCCTGAACGAAATCTACGCCAAGCATTCCGGTCGCCCTGTCGAGGTGATTGAGGATGCCATGGAACGCGACAAGTTCTTCGTGCCCGAGGCGGCCAAGGAATTCGGCCTGATCGACGAAGTGGTTTCCTCCCGCGCGGTGGTCACGCCTGGGGATGCGCCGTCTGCCGAATAATATTCGGTGGTGCGCAAGAGCGGGGAACGCCGGTGCCGTCTTGGACAAGGTGGCCCGGCAATCCGTTTTAAAGCCCCGGATTGGCGGGCTGAAATGCCGGTCTTAAGCCCATTGCGTCGCGTCGCAACAACGGGTGTTGCGCCCTATGTGGCAGCGTCCCATATCGGTTACGGCTTTTTGTCGTTGTGTGGTGGTCGGGCGTCCGGCTAACATGATTCTGAAGTGCGGGCCTTCAGGAAGGCCCCGGAAATCCTCGTGGTTGAACCGTGGTACGGTGAGGGACGCCGTCCCCGTCGGGCAACCGCATGGAGTGGAGATACGATGAGCAAGTCTTCTGGCGGCGACTCAAAGAACACCCTTTACTGCTCGTTCTGCGGCAAGAGCCAGCACGAAGTGCGCAAGCTCATCGCTGGCCCGACGGTGTTCATCTGTGATGAGTGCGTCGAACTGTGCATGGACATCATCCGCGAGGAGCATAAGACGCACCTCGTGAAGTCCCGCGACGGCGTGCCGACTCCACGGGACATCAAGGCGGTGCTCGATGACTACGTGATCGGTCAGGCGCATGCCAAGCGCGTGCTCTCAGTGGCCGTGCATAACCATTACAAGCGGCTGACGGCTGGCGGCAAGAACGAGATCGCGATCGCCAAGTCGAACATCCTGCTGGTCGGACCGACCGGTTGCGGCAAGACGTTGCTGGCGCAGACCCTGGCGCGCATCCTCGATGTGCCATTCACCATGGCCGACGCCACCACGCTGACTGAGGCGGGTTATGTCGGCGAGGATGTCGAAAACATCATCCTCAAGTTGCTCCAGGCCGCCGACTACAATGTCGAGCGGGCGCAGCGCGGCATCGTCTACATTGACGAAATCGACAAAATCTCCCGTAAGTCCGACAACCCCTCCATCACCCGCGACGTGTCGGGCGAGGGCGTGCAGCAGGCTCTGCTGAAGATCATGGAAGGCACCGTTGCCTCGGTGCCGCCACAGGGCGGCCGAAAGCACCCCCAGCAGGAGTTCCTGCAGGTCGACACCACCAACATCCTGTTCATCGTTGGCGGCGCGTTTGCAGGCCTGGATCGGATTATCAGCCAGCGCGGCAAGGGCACGTCGATCGGCTTTGGCGCCGATGTGCGTGATCCGGAGCGGCGCAAGACCGGTGAACTGCTCCGTGAAGTGGAACCCGAGGATCTGTTGAAGTACGGCCTGATCCCAGAGTTCGTCGGCCGCCTGCCGGTGATTGCCACCCTGGAGGATCTGGACGAGGCTGCCCTCATCGAGATCCTGACCCAGCCGAAGAACGCCCTGGTCAAGCAGTACCAGCGTCTGTTCGAGATGGAGAACGCCCGCCTGACGTTTAACGAGGATGCCTTGAAGGCCATTGCCCACAAGGCGATAGCTCGCAAGACCGGCGCCCGTGGCTTGCGCTCCATCCTTGAGGCCGTGTTGCTCGACACCATGTTCGACCTGCCCACCCTAGAGGGGCTGGAGGAAGTGGTGGTTAACCGCGAAGCGGCCGAGCAACGGGCGAAGCCATTGATCATCTATTCCGATCGTTCGGAAGAGATGGGTTCGAGCGCCTGAGGCGCTGACGGACGACTGCGGCACCTTGGCAAACGGGGTGCCGCTGACATCCTCCAGCGCAGTGGGCGAAGGGGGGAAAGTCGCACAAGCCCCTAGATGGACAGTTCCCTAGTCGGGGCAGTGCGGCGGAACCGGGCGGGGCGCAGCCCAGTGGCGAGCCCTCCGGAGTGACAGTGAGGCCGGGCGAACGCCCACCATCGCCACGAAAAAGCGACGGCCTCCTCCTGTCAAGGTCTAGCCAAACGGCGACCACCCTCCCTATGTCGAGTATGCAGTGGCCGGCAGTACGTCCGGTCCACATTTTTCAACCCGGTGCGGCGGCCAGCAAGGTTGCGCGCCAATACCGATGAGGTTTGTCGTGGAGACCGGCCGAAGCCAGAATTTTCCGGTCCTGCCGCTGCGGGACATCGTTGTCTTTCCTCACATGATCGTTCCGCTGTTCGTGGGCCGAGACAAGAGCGTGCGTGCGCTCGAAGACGTGATGACGGACGACAAGCAGATTCTCCTGGTCGCGCAGAAGAACGCGGCGCAGGACGACCCCAACCCCGAGGACATCTACACCGTCGGCACCGTTTCGACGGTCCTCCAACTGCTGAAACTGCCGGACGGAACCGTCAAGGTGCTGGTCGAAGGCGGTCAGCGGGCGCGCATCACCAACTACACCGATCGCGAAGAGTTTTTCGAGGCGACGGCTGAGGTGATCGAGGATGCCGACGGCGAAACCCAGGAACTCGAAGCCCTGGCCCGCTCGGTGATCTCGCAGTTCGAGCAGTACATCAAGCTCAACAAAAAGATCCCGCCCGAGGTCTTGGTGTCCGTCAATCAGATCGAGGATCCCGCCAAGTTGGCTGACACGGTGGCCAGCCACCTGTCGCTGAAGATCTCCGACAAGCAGGACCTGCTGGAACTCGGCTCTGTGGCCGAGCGTCTGGAGCGTGTCTACGGCCACATGGAAAGCGAGATCGGTGTTCTCCAGGTGGAGAAGAAGATCCGCAACCGGGTCAAGCGCCAGATGGAAAAGACCCAGCGCGAGTACTATCTGAATGAGCAGCTCAAGGCCATCCAGAAGGAACTCGGTGAGGGCGAGGACGGCAAGGATGAGTCTGCCGAAATCGAAGAGCGCATCAAGAACACCAAGCTGTCCAAAGAAGCCCGCGAAAAGGCTGATGCGGAGCTGAAGAAGCTGCGCTCCATGAGCCCGATGTCGGCCGAAGCGACCGTGGTCCGCAACTACCTGGACTGGATCCTGTCGATTCCCTGGCAGAAGCGGTCGCGCGTCCGCAACGACATCCGCGAAGCGCAGAAGGTTCTGGATGCGGACCACTTTGGTCTGGAGAAGGTCAAGGAGCGCATTCTTGAGTATTTGGCCGTGCAGGCGCGGACCAAGAAGCTCAAGGGGCCGATCCTGTGCCTCGTCGGGCCGCCCGGTGTCGGCAAGACCTCGCTGGGCAAGTCCATTGCCCGTGCGACTGGCCGCAACTTTGTGCGCATGAGCCTGGGCGGCGTGCGCGACGAGTCCGAGATCCGGGGCCATCGCCGGACCTATATCGGCTCCATGCCGGGCAAGGTCATCCACGGCATGAAGAAGGCCAAGACGTCCAACCCGCTGTTCCTCCTCGACGAGGTGGACAAGCTGGGCGCGGATTGGCGCGGTGATCCGTCGTCGGCACTGCTCGAGGTGCTGGACCCTGAACAGAACGCCACGTTCCAGGACCATTACCTGGAGGTCGATTACGACCTGTCCGACGTGATGTTCGTCTGCACGGCCAACTCCTTGCGCATGCCCCAGCCGTTGCTGGACCGCATGGAGATTATCCGTCTGTCGGGCTATACCGAGGATGAAAAGGTCGAGATTTCCCGTCAGCACCTGATTCCCAAGCAGGAAGAGGCGCACGGTCTGAAGAAAGGCGAGTGGGAGATCTCCGACGGCGCCCTGCGCGATCTTATCCGCTACTACACGCGGGAAGCCGGGGTGCGTAACCTCGAACGCGAGATCGCCAACCTGACCCGCAAGGCCGTCAAGGAAATCCTGCTGGGTGAGGGGGGCCTCAAGAAGGTTGCCGTCACCTCGGAGAACCTCGAAAAGTACGCCGGGGTGCGCCGCTATCGTTATGGTGAGGCGGAACTGGATGACCTGTGCGGGGTCGTTACCGGGTTGGCGTGGACCGAAGTCGGCGGTGATCTTCTGTCGATCGAGGCGATCACGGTTCCCGGCAAGGGCAAGTTCATCCTGACCGGGCAGCTCGGTGACGTCATGAAGGAGTCGATCGAAGCGGCGCGGTCTTATACCCGTGCTCGTGCGGTTAGCTTCGGGATCAAGCCGACGGTGTTCGACAGAAAGGATATTCACGTTCACGTTCCCGAAGGCGCCACGCCCAAGGATGGTCCGTCGGCCGGTATCGCCATGTGCACGGCCATAGTGTCCGCTTTGACCGGCAACAAGGTCCGGGCCGATATCGCCATGACCGGAGAAATCACCTTGCGCGGTCGCGTTCTGGGTATCGGCGGCCTTAAGGAAAAACTGCTGGCGGCGCTGCGCGGTGGGATCAAGACGGTCCTCATTCCCAAGGAAAATGAGAAGGACCTGCCCGAGATCCCCGACAACGTGAAGAAGGGGCTGAAGATCATCCCCGTTGGCACCGTCGATGAAGTCATGGAGCACGCCCTGACCCAGAAGCTGGTGCCCATCGAATGGGAGGAACCAGAGGACGTGCCCGCCAAGCGGAGCGGGGGCGAAGGAGACGACGCCGTCGTCACCCACTAACTCCGAACCAATCTTTAAAGAGGAACCCGATTCTAGGATCGGGTTCTTTTTTTTGCGCGACTCGCGCGGAAATCGCGGCGGTCCGTACGTCCAATGGTTATGGATGTTGCTATTTTGCAACAGTTCGAAAGGTCTATGGCGCGCTTTACCTTTGTAAATCAGCGGTAAAGCAAGATGACCCCGCATAAATATATGGTACGTATCCGGAATCCGGCGAAATCAAGGACTCCACCGGCGTAGTGCATTGACGCCGTGGCAAGGCGATGCCTACACTTCCTGCCATCGAAGACGGTGCGGCAGCGCCGGTTCGGACAAAAATGTTCGCTAAATGCGTAGTCGTCACGACACAGAAGAGGGGGCCCTCACGTGAACAAGAACGATCTGGTTGCCGCAGTCGCGGAAAATAGCGGTCTCTCCAAGAGCGACGCCGGCAAGGCCGTTGACAGCGTTTTCGAAGCCATCACCGGCGCCCTGAAGGGCGGCAGCGAAGTTCGTCTGGTCGGCTTTGGGACGTTCAGCGTCGCCGAACGTGCCGCCAGCGAAGGCCGCAATCCGCGGACTGGCGAAAAGATCACCA
>JBAYSM010000099.1:0-12728 GCA_041676205.1 Rhodospirillaceae bacterium
CGCGGCCCGGCTGCTTGTCCGTGCCGCAGGTGATCAAGACCCATCCCGACGGCCGCGAGGACACCCGGATGCCGGTGCCCGAGGCGCTTGATCAGGTTGACGGGCTGGTCCGGCGTCGTCTGCTGTTGCGCTCGGTCCAAAGCGGCTGGGTTTATGGCCTGTTCGACCGGCGCGCCCGGCTGGCCGCCCAGGAGCCAACCCGCCGCTTTGGCCACACCTGGGGCAATGAGTTCATCACCATGCTGCCGATGCTGTTGAACGGCGCCGTCACCGGAAGCAACGAGGCCATTTATTACCAGCGCCAAACCGGCCTGTCCGAGGACCGCTATAAACCGAAGACCCTGGCCGAGCAAAAGGCCCTGTATGACGATTTCCTGCGTCAGGCCCGGTTCCTGCTGGGCGAGCAGCCACTGAGCGCCTTTGAGCGTCTTGTCCTGCACCTTGAATTGCTGCGGTACACCGACAGTCATGCCTGGAAACTGCGCCGGCTGATCCGCTCGTCCATCAAGCACGTCATCAGGATGCAGCCGTAACGCTCGCCGCAGCCTTAACCAGAGATTAAAGAGTGTCGCCTAAGGTTATGGTCCGGCTTTATTTTTCTGGACTGGACCCATGGACACGACGCTCAGCCTGATCCTCGGCCTTACCGTCATCCTCCTGCCCGCCGGGATGGCGGTGGCAGCAACGCCCCGCGTGCGGCGTCATGAACAGGTCCTGAAAGCCCTTCTGCATCGCAATCAGTGTCGAGTCATGCGCTCTCACAGTCGGCTCACCGATTCCTTGAACCGACCCTATCACCCCCGCTGACCACACCGGTCCCACTACCCAAACGGCGGGCGGTTCACGTCCTCGGGCGGCACGCCCTGGGGCGCGAAATCCCGATGGCCGCGTAGGGCGTGATGGGCTTTCAAGGCCCATTCCACGGTGGGGAAGGCCAAGTCGTGCCACGGCAGTTCTTCCCAGGTGAACAGTGCCGTCTCGATGCTTTCCGAACCGGCGCCGTGGGCAGCGGTGAGCATACGGGCGCGGTAGATCAGGTGGACCTGATTGATGCGGGGGATGTTGTAAAGGCCGAGCAGAGCATCGATCTCGACCCGCGCGCGGGCTTCCTCCCACACCTCGCGGGCGGCCCCGGCCTCGGTCGTTTCGTTGAGTTCCATATACCCGGCCGGCATGGTCCAGAAGCCGAGGCGCGGCTCGATGCCTCGTCGTGCCATGAGGTACAGTTCCGGCGCTGCGGGACTTTCCTGCCATGTGCACACCGCGCCGACGATGACCTTGGGGTTCTCGTAGTGAATGAACCCGCAGTCGAGGCAGGTCTTGCGAAGGCGGTCGTCGCCCTCGGGCGTCTTCAGAGTGTTGGGGCCGCGCGGCCGGGGTTCGGTCATGTGGCGTCCTGGAAGTCACAGTGGCCGCCAAGTGTGAACCCAGGCGGCGGTCCGGGCAAGGTCCTGCACGGAGGCGCTTGGTGCCTCCGTGAGTCCCGTTGGTCCTGGCCTACTCGGTCAGGTCTTCCCACAGTTCCTTGACGCGCTTGAAGAAGCTGGTGCTTTCGGGGCTTTGCTTTTCCTCGTGGCCCTTGCCGGCTTCCTCGAACTCGCGCAGCAATTCTTCCTGCTTCTTGGACAGGTTGGCGGGCGTTTCGACCGTCGCCTGGATATACATGTCGCCGCGCGCCGACGATCGCAGAACCGACATGCCTTTTTCCTTGAGGCGGAACTGGTGGCCGGTCTGGGTGCCCTTGGGGATGGTGACGCGGGCGCGGCTGCCGTCGATGGTGGGAACCTCGACGGTGCCGCCAAGGGCCGCCGTGGTCATCGGGATCGGCACCTTGCAGAAAATATTCGCACCATCGCGCTGGAAGATGCGGTGCGGCTTGAGATTAAGGAAGATGTACAGATCTCCGGCCGGTCCGCCGCGCAATCCGGCTTCGCCTTCACCGGACAGGCGGATGCGCGTGCCGTCCTCGACCCCCGCGGGGATGCGGACTTCGAGGGTCTTGTCCTTGCGCTGACGGCCCGAGCCGCCGCACGACGGGCATGGGTCCTTGATCACCCGACCCTGGCCCTGGCAACTTGGGCAGGTGCGTTCGATGGTGAAGAAGCCTTGCTGGACGCGCACCCGGCCCGCACCGCCGCAGGTCGCGCAGGTGGTCGGCGCCGCGCCGTCCTTGCCGCCGGTGCCCTTACAGGGTTCGCAGGGCGTGGACGTTGGGATGGTCACCGTCGCCGTCTTGCCGGCGAAAGCGTCCTCCAGGGTTATATCCATATCGAAACGAAGATCGGACCCGCGCAGGTTGGCGTTGCCGCCCGCGCCGCCGCCACGGCGCCCCCCGGCCATGCCGAACATTTCCTCGAAAATGTCGGCAAAACCGCCACCGAAGTCGAACCCCCCGGCCCCGGCTCCGGCATGGCCACCGCCCATGCCATTGGCGAAGGCATCATGGCCGAAGCGGTCGTAGGCGGACCGCTTCTGATCGTCCTTGAGAACCTCGTAAGCCTCGTTGACCTCCTTGAAGGCGGCCTCGGCGTCCTTGTCTCCGGGGTTGCGGTCGGGGTGGAACTGCATGGCCTTCTTGCGATAGGCCCGCTTCAGCTCATCCTTGTCGGCGCCCTTGGCGACCCCGAGAACCTCGTAGTAGTCCCGCTTGCTCATGTGTCAGGTCCAATAGAACGACCGCCCCGCCGGGTTTTTCATGCCCGTGGGGCGGTCCATGTCGTCGGGCCGGAAGGATTACTTACCCTTCTTGTCGTCAACTTCCTCGAAGTCGGCGTCGACCACGGTTTCATCCCCGGCAGCGCCGGCATCGGCACCGGCCGCACCGGCGTCGCCGCCAGCCGCTTCGCTGTCCTGCTGGGCCTTATACAGGGCCTCCCCGACCTTCATGGAAGACTGCATCAGGGCATCGGTCTTGGCCTTGATGACGTCGGCGTCGCCGCTGTCCATGACCTCGCGCAGGGCCTTGATGTCACCTTCGACCTCGGCCTTCACGTCGGGGGCGATCTTGCCCTCGGCCTCGGTCAAGGTCTTTTCGGTCTGGTGGATGAGACCATCGGCGTGGTTGCGGGCCTCAACCGCGGCGCGACGCTTCTTGTCACTCTCGGCGTTCTGCTCGGCTTCCTTGACCATGCGTTCGATGTCGTCATCGTGCAGGCCGCCCGAGGCCTGGATACGGATGGCCTGTTCCTTGCCGGTGGCCTTGTCCTTGGCCGACACGTTGACGATGCCGTTGGCGTCGATGTCGAACGTGACCTCGATCTGCGGCATGCCGCGCGGCGCCGCCGGAATGCCCACCAGATCGAACTGGCCGAGCATCTTGTTGTCGGCGGCCATTTCGCGTTCACCCTGGAACACGCGGATGGTCACCGCCGTCTGGCTGTCCTCGGCGGTCGAGAAGACCTGCGACTTGCGGGTCGGGATGGTGGTGTTGCGGTCGATCAGGCGGGTGAACACGCCGCCCAGGGTTTCGATGCCGAGGCTCAGCGGGGTGACGTCGAGCAGCAGGACGTCCTTGACCTCGCCCTTCAGCACGCCGCCCTGAATGGCCGCACCCAGCGCGACCACTTCGTCGGGGTTGACGCCCTTGTGCGGCTCGCGGCCGAAGAATTCCTTCACGCGGGCCTGGACCTTGGGCATGCGGGTCATGCCGCCGACCAGGATGACTTCATCGATCTCGCCCGCCGTCAGGCCGGCATCCTTGAGCGCCTTGGCGCAAGGCTGAATGGTGCGTTCGATCAGGTCGTCGACCAGGGCTTCCAGCTTGGCGCGGGTCAGCTTGACGTTGAGGTGCTTCGGACCGTTCTGGTCGGCCGTAATGAACGGCAGGTTGACGTCGGTTTCCTTGGCCGAGGACAGCTCGATCTTGGCCTTTTCAGCGGCTTCCTTGAGGCGCTGCAGAGCCAGCCGGTCGCTGCGCAGGTTGATGCCCTGCTCCTTTTTGAACTCGTCGGCAAGGTAGTCGATGATGCGGGCGTCGAAGTCTTCACCACCGAGGAAGGTATCGCCGTTGGTGGACTTCACCTCGAACACGCCGTCGCCGATCTCCAGGATCGACACGTCGAAGGTGCCGCCGCCAAGGTCGTACACCGCGATGGTGCCGGTGTTCTTCTTGTCGAGGCCATAGGCGAGCGCGGCCGCGGTCGGCTCGTTGATGATGCGCAGCACTTCCAGGCCGGCGATCTTGCCGGCGTCCTTGGTGGCCTGACGCTGACTGTCGTTGAAGTAGGCGGGAACCGTGATCACCGCCTGAGTGACCGGCTCACCGAGATAGGCTTCGGCGGTTTCCTTCATCTTCTGAAGGATCATGGCCGAGATCTGGCTGGGGGCGTACTTGTCGCCGCGCGCCTGCACCCAGGCATCGCCATTGTCGCCCTCGACGATCTTGTAGGCCACCAGGTCCTGGTCCTTCTTGGCCGTGGGATCGGAGAAGCGGCGCCCGATCAGGCGCTTGATGGCGAACAGGGTGTTTTCCGGGTTGGTGACCGCCTGGCGCTTGGCCGGCTGGCCGACCAGCTTCTCGCCGTTGTCGGCGAATGCCACCATGGAGGGGGTGGTCCGCGTCCCTTCGGAGTTCTCGATGACGCGGGCTTCCTTGCCCTCCATCACCGCAACGCACGAGTTGGTCGTGCCCAGGTCGATGCCGATGACCTTGCTCATGTCCCTTACCTCTTGTTACGGCAGATTTCCAAGACCCGTTCAGGCACCCAGGAAATCCCCTTCAGGTTGTCATGAAAATAACCGGTTGATGCCGACCCGCACCGGCGGACGGCACGAGCGTTGGCGACGTATATAGGGCAGCGTGCGAAAGCCCGCAACAGGCTGTAAACGCGGGACCGTATCACTGCGGACTGCCGAGGACAACCCACCGGCATCGGCCACATCTTGGCGAACAATGCCCGGCGCGCTATACACAGATCCGGTTTATAAGCCTCCCATGATGTGAGACAGGAACTCCGCACGATGATCCGCTACAGCCTTGTCTGCACCTGTGACCACGAATTCGACGAGTGGTTCGACTCCATGGCCGACTACGACACCAAAAAGGATGCCAGATCGCTGGCCTGCCCCAAGTGCGGCGGGTCCGACGTGTCCAAGGCCATCATGGCCCCGCGCCTGTCGGGCAGCGGCGGCACCGTTGGCACCTCGGCCGATCCGGCGCCTGCCTGCGGCATGGGCGGCTGCGGCGGCGGTATGTGCCCGGCGATGCAGTAAGAGGATTGGGAGGAAGGTCTGGGCTCTGCCCAGGCCCACAAAGGGCCATTGGCCCTTTGATCCCGTGAAGGGTTCCTTCACTTCTCTTGCGCCGCAGGCATTCTTCCGAGCGTCATAAAATGCGCTGCGCGCGGCAGACCGAGTACCCTTCCCGAGGTCAAGGAGGCTGGCCTCCTTGCGGGTGCGGGCAGAGCCCGCCCTACCCCACCACCACCCCGACCCCATCCGCCGCCGCCATGGTGGCGAATCCGAAGTCGGCCGCCCGGCAGGCGTGGATGCGGTACAGCGGGTCGCCTTTACGAACCCTGTCGCCGACGCGATGAAGCAGGTCAATGCCCGCGCCTTTGTCCATGGGGCACCCGGCCAGTCGCGCGATGTGGTTGAGCCGGGCGCAGTCCATGTTGACCACCACGCCATCGGCCGGCGCGACCACCTCATGGACGAGCGGCCCCGGTTGCAGCCCCAGCACGGGCGCCGGTCCCTGGGCAGCCATGATGCGCTCCATCTTGCCGAGGGCACGGCCTGACTCCAGGATCTCACGGGCGAGTTTCGCCCCCTGCCCGCCCCGGACTTTGGGGTCGAACTCCAGCACCCGCCCGGCCAGCAGGATGGACTTTTCGCGCAGGTCGGCGGGAGCATCGGGGTCATTGCGCAGCACGGCCATGACGTCGCGGGCCTCCAGAACCGGGCCGATGCCCCGGCCGATGGGCTGGCGGCCATCGGTGATGGCGACCTCAAGATGCAGCCCAAGGGCATCGCCGACATACTCGAAAATCTTGCGCAGGCGCACGGCCTCCACTTGGCTCCGCACCTTGGCCTGCGGTCCCATGGGGATGTCGATCAGCAGGTGGGTCGATCCGGCCGACACCTTCTTGGACAGGATGGAGGCCACCATCTGTTCCTGGGTGTCGATGCCCAAGGGCCGTTCGACCGAGATCAGGATGTCATCGGCGGGAGCCAGCCGCATGTGGCCGCCCCACACCAGACACCCCTTTTCCTCGGCGATGATGCGGCGCATGTGGTCGAGGTTCACCGTGACGTTGCACAACACCTCCATGGTGTCGGCGGTCCCGGCCGGGGACGTGATGGCGCGCGAGCTGGTCTTGGGGATGGCCATGCCGTGCGCAGCGACAATGGGAACCACGATCATGGTCGTGCGGTTGCCTGGAATGCCGCCGATGCAGTGCTTATCGACCACGAGATCGGTCGACCAGGACAGCCGCTGGCCCACTTCGATCATGGCCTGGGTCAGGGCGAGGACTTCCTCGGTGGTCATGAACCCGGCGGAAGCGACGAGAAACGCCGCCAGTTCCATGCGCGAATAGCGGTGGTCGGAGATATCCTCGATGATGGCGCGGTAGTTGTCCGGGGTCAGGACCGCGCCGTTGATCTTGCGGCGCACCGACTCCAGGCTGACCGGCGGAGGAGCAGGTTCGATGGACACCTCGGTTCCCGACGCCAACCCAAGGCGCGTGAAAGCCTGGGTCGATAGGCCGAGTTCATCCACCCCCAACAGGCCGTTCGCCCCATTGCCGTTGGCCTCCACCAGATTGAGCGTGGCGAGCAGATAGCGCCGACCGCCGCGCACCTCGATCTTGGCCAGCGCGCGCAGGCCCTCGACGGCGTACTGGGTGCAGTCGCGGCGCAAATAAGCGACGTTTTCATCATGGGTGTCGATGGGCACCCGACGGATCTTGAGCACGATGGTCCCCCCACCCATTTGAGCTTCACCCCCTGACAGTAGCGCGCCCGGCCGTGAGCGCCCAGGGCTTTCAGAGGACCCCCACGTGATCGTCTCGGCCAGCTACCGCACCGATATTCCAGCGTTTTACGCCCCGTGGTTCCTCAACCGGCTGCGCGCGGGGTTCGCCGAAGTCCGCAATCCCTATGGCGGCCCCCCGAGCCGTGTGGACCTGCGGCCGGACACCGTGAATGGCTTCGTTCTGTGGACCCGCAATCTGGCCCCGTTGCTGCCGCACCTCGACACCGTGCAGGCGGTGGCGCCGTTCATGGTGCAGTATACGGTGCTTGGATATCCCACGGCGCTGGATCGGTCCGTGGTCCCGGCGGAGCGGTCGGTGGAGGTGCTCCACCGGCTGGCCGCCGCGCATGGGCCGAGGGTCGGAGTATGGCGCTATGACCCCATCATATTCAGCAGCCTCACCCCGCCTGCGTGGCACATCGACACCTTCGGCCGATTGTCCGAAGCGTTGCGGGGTGCGGTGGACGAAGTGGTGGTCAGCTTCGCCCAGATCTACCGCAAGACCCGCTGCAACCTGGACAGTGCGGCGGCCAAGGAGTGTTTCACGTGGAACAATCCGCGCGACGAGGACAAGCGGGCTTTACTCACCGCATTGGCCCCCCTCGCCGGCGCCAACGGCCAGCGCCTAACGCTGTGCGCGCAAGGAGAGTTGCTGGTGCCGGGCGTGGCAGAGGCTGCCTGCATCGACCCGCACCGCCTGTCAGACCTCGCCGGACGGGCTTTGACCGTGGCCGCCAAGCCCCACCGTAAGACCTGCCGCTGCGCCCAGTCCCGCGACATCGGCGCCTATGACACCTGCCCCCACGGCTGCGCGTACTGCTATGCCGTCCAAAGCCGCGACCGTGCCAAGGCGCTGTACCAGACACACGACCCAGATGCACAGCGTTTGGGGCGCTGAACCTGGATAAAAAAGGCGGCCCCGGTTCGGAGGGCCGCCTTTCCTTCGGGCTCGCTCAGCCCCTTGGCAACACAGTAATTCAGCGTCCGCCGGAACCACTCTGCGGCCAATCTTCGCCGTCTTCGTCCTCGTCGCTGACAGCGAGCAAGTCGGAGACGTAATCCGTATCGGCGGCCAGAGCGGCCACCGCATCGGCCATCGACGAGCCGTCCGGGTCTTCAACAATGTCTGACACATCGGGAATTTCCGACAGGTCGGGAAAGGCCGGACTCTCAGGCCCCTCGCCTTCGTCGGCGAAGTCGAGGCCGGACTCGGACTCCTCCACCGGAGGTGCGGTCAGGCCAGCATCATCGTCACCGTCTTCGTCTTCGTCTTCGTCGTCGACCTCGTGCCCGACGATGGCGCTGGCAAAGGTGCGGTCGGCGATGTCTTCGCCGTCCTCGGCCCCGCGCCGGCGGGCATCGGCGGCATTGTCGGTGGGGTTGTTGAGGCGATAGAGAATGTCATCAAGCTGTTCGAGCGTCTCGTAATGCAGTACCACGGCACCGCCGCGTCCCCGGAAGTCGATCTGCACGCGCAGGCCCAGCAGGTTCGACAGGTCGCGTTCCAGGGCCACGGTGTCGGCGTCCTTATCCACCGCCGATGTCGCCGGACGCGGCTTGCGGGCCTTGACGCCGCCGCGTTCGGTGGCGAGCTTTTCGGTCTGGCGGACGTTGAGGCCCTTCTTGACCACCACTTCGGCCAAATGCACCGGGTCTTCGGCGTTCAGCAGGGCGCGGGCGTGGCCGGTGGACAGGCTGCCGGACCGCAGCATCCCCTTCACCGGATCAGGCAACGCGAGCAGGCGGACCATGTTGGCGACATGGCTGCGGCTTTTGCCGAGCGCCTTGGACAGGTCGTCCTGAGTGCGCGAGAACTCGTCCATCAGGCGCTTGTAGCCCTCCGCCTCCTCCAGCGCCGAGAGATCGCGGCGTTGCAGGTTTTCGATCAGGGCAACCTCGGCCGCTTCCTGGTCGGAGAAGGCGCGGATGAGCACTGGGACGCTGTGCAACTGGGCCATCTGCGAGGCCCGCCAGCGGCGTTCACCGGCGATGATCTCAAAGCGGTTGGAGTCTTCGGGCAGACGCCGCACCAGGATGGGCTGGAGGACGCCCTTCTCGCGGATGCTGTCGCACAGATCCTGAAGCGCCTCCGGCTCGAACTCCATGCGCGGCTGGAAACGCCCGGACTCAAGATGGCCGATCGGCACCTCGACGGGAGAGCGCGGATCGGCGCCCTCGCCCACATCGGGAACATCCTCGCCGAGCAGGGACGACAAGCCCCGGCCCAGACCCTTGCGCTGCTTCATGCCGGTCAACTCCTCGCTCATGACGCCGCCCTCATTGCCTTGTCGCGGCGCAGGACTTCTCCGGCCAAGTGAACATAGGCCTGTGCCCCGGTCGACCGCAGGTCGTACAACAGCACCGGCTTGCCATGTGACGGTGCCTCGGAAACCCGCACGTTGCGGGGAATTACGGTCTTGAACACCTTGGCCCCGAAGTAGCCGCGCACGTCGCTCTCGACCATGGTTGAGAGGTTGTTCCGGCGGTCGAACATGGTCAGCACGATGCCCTGGATTTCAAGGCCGGGGTTAAACGCCTTGCGCACGCGCTCGATGGTCTTCACCAGATGCGACACGCCTTCCAGAGCGAAGAACTCGCACTGCAACGGCACCAAGACCTCGTCGGCGGCGACCAACGCGTTCAAAGTCAGCAAGCCGAGCGCCGGCGGGCAGTCGATGAGCACGTAATCGTACCCGGCAAGACAGCCCTCGACGGCGTCCTTGAGGCGGAATTCGCGGCGTTGAACGTTGACCAGCTCCAGCTCCGCCCCGGCCAGATCGACGCCCGAGGGAATAACCGACAGGTTCGGCACGCCGGTCTTGACCATGGCCTGCTCCACCGTCGCCTCCCCGGTCAGCACGTCATAGCTCGACACAAGGCGCTGATCGTGGGCGATACCCAGGCCGGTGGAGGCGTTGCCCTGCGGGTCCATGTCGATAATCAGGACGCGCTTTTTCACCGCCGCCATGGCGGTCGCCAGATTGATCGCCGTGGTGGTCTTGCCCACCCCGCCCTTCTGGTTGGCGATGGCAATGACCTTGGGAACGGACAGCGGCAGGGTCGGCTGGAGGTCACTTTGGCTCACGGCGCACCTCTGTAAGTCGCAGAATTGTTGCGGCAGGCTCGGTCCGGCTGGAGTGCCTTTCTACCGACATATCCCATATTTTGTGGGCTTCGGTCAACTCACCCTCAACATTCTGTCCCTTGAGGAACAGGCACTGGGTGTGTGGCGCCAGGAACGGGCGAGCGAATTCAAGCAGTTGAGCCACTGGCGCCAAGGCGCGAGCAGTAATCACCTCGGCCGGAAAGGGCGCCAGGGCCTCGATCCGCACGCTGTGCACGGTGACTTTGACGCCAACGATTCGGGCCACCTCACGCAGGAATGCCCCTTTGCGGACGTCCGATTCGATCATGTGCACGTCAGCCACGCCCATGATGGCCAGCACCAAGGCCGGGAACCCCGCCCCGGACCCGAAGTCCACCAAGGTCCGCGTGTCGGCGGGCAGCAGTGGATAAAGCTGCGCGGAGTCGAGCATGTGGCGGCGCCACAGGTCGGCGAGCGTGGACTTTCCGACCAGATTGATGCTGCCCTGCCACTTGACCAGCAAGTCGGCATAGGTCTGGAGGCGGTCCAGTGTTTCACGTGAAACACCAGTCTCGCGCTGGACGTCCTCCGGCGTCAGCGGCCGGAAAGCCCCGTGGTTCGGGCGCGCCGGAACGGGCACCGCAATCCCCTTTGTTTCACGTGAAACACGAACGGAGTGCCCGCAGGCCCCTCACCCGCTCTCTATAGCGCGTTCAGTACGTCCCGCCAAGGGGTGGGCATCATACGCATGACAATTAGGCAGCGGACTCTTCGCGTCGCCGCCGCCGTACATGACCCAAGAGAGCCGTCAGCGCCGCAGGCGTGATGCCAGGAATTCGCGCCGCGGCCCCCAACGTGGCCGGTTGCGCCGCGATCAGCTTGAGGCGAATTTCAGCCGACAGACCGCCCACGACCGCGTAGTCCATGGTGGGCGGCAGCTCCAGGTCCTCGTCGCGGCGGAAAGCGTCGATGTCGGCCCGCTGGCGGTCGATGTAGCCGGCATAGCGGCCCTCGATCTCCAGTTGCTCGGCCACGTCGGGGCGGAGGCCGTTCAATTCGGGCCACAGGGCGCAGAGCTTCTCGAAGGTGGTTTCCGGGTGCCCGAACAGGGTCAGGGCGGAGCGCCGCACACCGTCCTGGTTGATCTTGATGCCCACCGTCTCGGCCTGACGCGGCGTGGCGGCGAGCGACTCCATCAGGGCTTTGCCAGCGGCCAGCGCCTCGGCCTTGGCGGTCCACGAGGCGGCGCGCGCACTGCCTACCACACCGGCGGCCAACCCAAGCGGCGTCAGGCGCTGGTCGGCGTTGTCGGCCCGCAGCAGCAAGCGATATTCAGCCCGGCTGGTGAACATGCGGTAAGGCTCTCGGGTGCCCAACGTCACCAAGTCGTCGATCATGACGCCAATGTAGCCATCGGCGCGGTCGGGTACGAACGTCTCCTCCCCACCCCCTGCGGCCAGTGCCGCGTTCAGCCCGGCGATCAGCCCTTGCGCCCCTGCTTCCTCATAGCCTGTCGTGCCGTTGATCTGCCCGGCCAGGAACAGGCGCGGCACGCGGCGCGTCTCCAGGGTCGGGCGCAGTTCGCGCGGGTCGACGAAGTCGTACTCGATGGCGTAGCCGGGACGGATGATCTCCACCCGCTCCAGTCCGGGAATCGTGCGGATCATCTCGGCCTGCACGGACGCGGGCAGCGAGGTCGAAATGCCGTTGGGATAGACGGTGTGGTCGTCCAGGCCCTCCGGCTCCAGGAAAATCTGGTGCCGCTCGCGGTCGGCAAAGCGCACCACCTTATCCTCGATGGAGGGGCAATAGCGCGGGCCGATGCTCTGAATCTGCCCCGAATACATCGGCGCGCGGTGTAGGTTGGCGCGGATGATGGCGTGGGTTTCAGGCTGCGTATAGGTGATGCCGCAGGGAATCTGCGGCGTGGTGATCGTCTCGGTCAGGAACGAGAACGGCAGCGGCGGGTCGTCGCCCGGCTGCATGTCGAGGGTTTCCCACGCAATCGTCCGGCCATCCAGCCGCGCCGGAGTGCCGGTCTTGAGACGCCCGAGGGTGAAGCCCACCCGCTCCAGGGTGTTCGACAGCCCCAGAGCCGGAGCCTCGTCCACCCGCCCGGCCGGGATCTGCTCCTCGCCCATGTGGATGATGCCGCGCAGGAACGTGCCGGTGGTCAGCACCACGGCCCCCACCCGGATCTCGGTCCCGTCGGCCGTGACGATCCCAGCGCAGCGCCCCTCCGCGTCGATCAGCAAGTCCTCGACGGCGTGCGCGGCGATGGTCAGGTTGGCGGTTTCGGCCAGCAGCTCCTGCACGGCCAGCCGGTACAGCTTGCGATCCGCCTGGGCGCGCGGGCCGCGCACCGCCGGTCCCTTGGACCGATTGAGCATGCGGAACTGTATCCCGCCCCGGTCGATCGCCCGGCCCATGACGCCGTCCAGGGCGTCGATCTCGCGCACCAGATGCCCCTTGGCCAGCCCCCCAATGGCCGGATTGCACGACATCTCGCCCACCGTTTCCACCCGGTGCGTGGCCAGCAACGTCCGCGCCCCCAGGCGCGCCGCCGCCGCCGCCGCCTCCGTCCCGGCATGCCCGCCGCCGACAACGATCACGTCATAGGTCATTTCGACTGTCCCAACCACCCAGCATGAAAACCACAGAGGCACAGAG
>JBAYSM010000100.1:0-12691 GCA_041676205.1 Rhodospirillaceae bacterium
CTGACCGCCATGCGCGATCTAGGCGCGACCATCGCCATCGATGACTTCGGGACCGGCTATTCCTCGATGGCCTATCTGCGGCAATTGCCCATCAATACGCTGAAAATCGACCAGTCCTTCGTGCGCACGGTGAACGAGAGCGCCGATCAGCAAGCCATCGTCCGCGCCATCGTGGCGCTGGCCGACAGCCTGGGCCTCGCGGTGGTCGCCGAAGGGGTCGAAACCGCCGACCACGCGGCGTTCCTCAAGAGTCTGGGCTGTCTCTACGCCCAAGGCTACCACTTCGCCCGCCCAATGGGGGCAGGCGCGTTCCGGGACTGGCTGGGGGCGCGGTAGAGGGGCTCCGCCTTACCCCGACAAGGATTGATAGATACGCGGCAGGGCGCGCGACAAGCGGGACAAGTCGCCGACGATGGCAAAGCCGCCGCGTCCGAACAGGGCAGGGAAGTAGTCCTGCGCCGTGCGGTCGATGGTCACGCCGAACACGGTGATGCCCTTGCGGCGGGCTTCCATAATGGCCCGGCGAGTGTCTTCGATGCCGAACCGGCCCTCGTAATGGTCGATGTCGTTGGGCTTGCCGTCGGTCAGCAGCAATAGCAGGCGGTGCTTGTGCGGGCGCTTTTCGAGTTGCCCCGCCGTGTGGCGGACGGCTGCGCCGATGCGGGTGTAGTACCCTGGCCGCAGGGCGGCGATGCGGCGCAGGACGCGCGGCCCGAACGTCTCGTCAAATCCCTTGACCGTCTGCACCCGCACCCAGTCGCGGCGGCGCGACGTGAAGGTGAACACGGCGTTTTCATCGCCGCAGGCGGCCAAGCCAGACAGGAACACCGACAAGGCCTCTTTCTCGACATCCAAAACGCGGCGGTCGTTGATCCATGCGTCGGTGGACAGTGACACATCGGCCAGCACGGCGACCGACAGATCGCGGGCGATGGCGCGGGTCTTTTGGTAGACGAGGTCGCTGGTTTCGCCGGTCGCGGCCTTGTCGCACCGGGCGCGGACCAGGGCTTCGAGGTCCAGGTCGTCGCCATCGGCCTGCCGGCGGAACGTCACCTGGCGCGGGCGCATGGCCTCGAATTGGCGGCGGACGCGGTGGATGAGGCGGCGCGCGGCGTCGTCGGGTTCCCAGTCGGCGCCTTCCTCGGACGCGACCTCGGTGACGACCCGGCAATGGTTGGGCATCAGGATCTGGCGGCGGTAATCCCATTCGGGATAGGTCGAGGCGCCCCCCAACGCTCCCCCGGCGTTGGCCTCGGGCGGCAGGTCGAGGTCCAGGCGCAGGCGCGTGGCGGCCTTGCGCTTGTGCTGGGTGATGGCGATTTCGTCGAGGTCGTCGGCGGCCTTGCGGGCGTCCTCCTCGTCCTCGTCCTCGACGCTGCGGTTGACGTTGACCATCTCGGCCAGCGACAGGATCTTTTCGAAACGGTTGAGGATGAGCGGGTCGTCGCGCTCGGACTGATCGAAGCTCTTGCGGCTGGCCTTGCGCTTGCGCTCGTCCTCCTTGCCTTGGGAGGACGCTGGCTCGGCGTCGTCGTCGGCCGGGCGGATGCCGGTGGTCGCGGCCTCGATCATGCCCCACAGGGGGACCGGCAGGAACGGGCGATAGCCGCGCGGCGCGGTGCGCGGCAAATCCAGGGCCGGATTTTCTCCAGCCAAAACCGCCCGCAAAGCGGCCTCGACGGCCATTTCGACGGGCGGGCGGCGGTGGGTCGGGCGCTGGGCAAGCAGGCCATCGGCCAGGGCACGATACCGCGCGGCGAGGCCGGGAAAGCCCTCCAGCGTGCGCCGTGTCGCCACTTGCGCCATGGCGATGGTGCGCAGATCGGCGCGCAAGGGGTCGTCGTCGGGATCGGGCGCTTCTGCCACGGCCAGGAACGCGGCCAGCCACAGGTAAAGGTCGCGGTTCAGGGCGGCGTCGGGATAGAGCGCGATGCGGTCGGGCAGCTTCAGCGCCGTTTCGGACAGCGCGGCGGGCACCAGCCGCTCGGTCGCCATGCCGAGACGTTGCCGCCAGCTCAGGCGGTGGGTGCTCTCGGCCCCGGACTGGGCGGCCACCTCCACATGGCGCGGCCCGCCGAGCGCATGAAAGAACACCCCGAGCATGGGCCGCACCTCGGACAGCGTCACCGCCGCGTCGGGATGATCGGCATAGCTCGCCCGGTCGCCGACCATACGATGCCAGATCATGCCGACCTGTTCTTCAAGCTCCAGCAGGTGCAGAAGGCCCATGATCGCTTATCCCAGCACGGCGGCGACGGTTTCCATCAGGCCAGCCTTGACGTCGGGTTCATCGGTCAACGGCTCGATGATGGCGGCGCGCAGGGCATCGTTGAACGGCATCCCGGCGGCCAACAGCGTGGCGCAGTAAACCAGCAGGCGGGTCGAAACGGCTTCTTCCAGGTCGCAGCCCTTCAGGGCGCGGATGCGGGTCGCCAGCCCAACCAGCTTGGCGGCCATTTCCGGGGCCACGCCGCTTTCGACGGCGACCACGCGGGCCTCCAGATCGGGTTCGGGATAGCCGAAGTCCACGGCCAGGAACCGCTGCCGGGTGGATGGCTTGAGGGACTTCAGAACGTTCTGGTAGCCGGGGTTGTAGGACACCACCAGCATGAAATCGTCAGGCGCTTCCAGCAACTCGCCGGTGCGCTCCAGGGGCAGCAGGCGGCGGTCGTCGGTCAGCGGGTGCAGGACGACGGTGACGTCCTTGCGGGCCTCGACCACTTCGTCGAGGTAACAAATGCCGCCCTGGCGCACCGCGCGGGTCAGCGGGCCGTCCACCCACACCGTTTCGCCGCCCTTGAGCAGGAATCGCCCGGTCAGGTCGGCCGCCGTCAGGTCGTCGTGGCAGGACACGGTATGCAGGGCAACGCCCAGGCGGGCCGCCATGTGTGACACGAAACGGGTCTTGCCGCACCCGGTCGGACCCTTGAGCAGCAGCGGCAGGCGATGACGCCAAGCGTGCTCGAACAAGGCTTCCTCGGTTCCGGTAGGTAGGTAAAACGGTACGTCCACGGTCATGGAAGGAACTCCAAGGGGAGCGGGGCCGGTGGAGGGGGGAAACCTCCGCCGGCCCCGTTTGGTGATTACTCCGCCGGAACCTGAAGCGGAGTGGAGGGAACGCTCCGCGCGGCCCGGCCCGGCACGGCCAAGGCCCACACGATCATCAGCACGCCGATGAGCACGGCCACGCCAGATCCCAGGCGCATCCAGAAGAACATGCTCAGTTCTTCCTGAACGCTCATGAAGTCCAGACCCATGACGCGCTGCAGGTGAGTCTGCACGACACCGGCAAAGGTCAGGGCAAAGGTCATGAACAGCATGCCGCCCGACGCCAGCCAGAAGCCCCACATGTTCAGGGCCTGGTTGTACGGCTCACGCTTGAGCAGGTACGGCATGGCATAGGTGAACACTGCGATGTTCACGGCCACATACGCGCCATAGAACGCGAGGTGCCCGTGGGCGGCCGTAACCTGGGTGCCGTGGGTGTAGTAGTTGATGGGGGCCAGGGTGTGCATGAACCCCCACACGCCCGCGCCGAGGAACGCCAGCACCGTGCAGCCCAACGCCCACAGCAGCGCGGCCTGGTTCGGGTGCTTGCGGCCGCCCTTGTAGACCATGCTGAAGGCGAACACGACCATGGCGAAGAACGGCAGGACTTCGAAGGTGGAGAACACGGAGCCGATCCACTGCCAGTACCCCGGCGTGCCGATCCAGTAGTAGTGGTGGCCGGTGCCGAGAATGCCGGTGAACAGGGCCAGCCCGACGATCACATAAAGCCACTTTTCGACCACTTCGCGGTCCACGCCCGTCATCTTGATGAGCAGGAAGGCGAGGATGGAGGCCATGATCAGTTCCCACACGCCTTCCACCCACAGATGGACGACCCACCACCAATACATCTTGTCGAGGACAAGGTTGGTCGGGTTGTAGAAAGCGAACAGGAAGAACAGGGCCATGAACCACAGGCCGAGCATCAGCACGTTGGCAATGACGGTCTTGCGGCCCTTGAGCAGGGTCATGGTGCCGTTGAACAGGAAGATCAGGGCAACAACGACGATGGCCGCCTTGATCCAGGTCGGCTGCTCCAGGAACTCGCGACCGCCATGGATACCGAACAGGTACCCGACCACGGCGGCCAGGGCGCCGAACAGGAACAGCCAGAACTGCACCAGGGCAAGTTTCGTGCTGTAGATCTCGGTCTCGGTTTCCTCGGGCAACAGGTAATAGGCCGCGCCGAAGAAGCCCATGATCAGCCACACGATCAGGGCGTTGGTGTGTATCATGCGCAGGATGTTGAAGGGGACGAGGTCAGCCAGGAAATTCGGCATGACATAGACCGCGCCCATCAGGACGCCGACCAGCACCTGAACGATGAACAGGGTCAGGGCACCGCCGAAGTAATAGAGCGCTACGCGTTGTGAATCGTATTTCATGATGCCGTCTCCTTAACCCGCTTCGTTCGGCGGCCAGTTTTGGGCGTTGATTTCGCTGGTCCACTTCAGGAAGTCGATCAGGTTGTCCAGTTCGGCATCCGTAAGGTTGAACTGCGGCATCTGACGGCGGCCGGGAATCCCCGTCGGCATGGCTCCCATCCATGCTTTCAGGCCCTCGCGGGCGCCTTCGGCATCGTCGCGCCCGCCATAGCGAACCCACACGTTGCCAAGTTCGGGCGCGAAGTAGGCGCCTTCGCCCAGGATCGAATGGCAGTTGATGCAGGAATGCCGCTCCCAAATCTCCTTGCCGTGCGCAATGGAGGGGGTGAGCGTCTGGTGAGAGGCGCTCCCTACGGCGTACAAGTGGCTGTGTGCGACCAGCGCCACGAACACCGCCAGGAAGAACAGCGTCCCCCCGTAGAAGATGTTGCGCGCGGCCGACTTGGTGAGTTGCTTCGACATGGCTGAATCCCTCGTTGCGTCGGTCGACCCGCACACCGATGGCCATGCCGGGAAACGGCGCGGGTCTGGGCACAAGGTGCCGCAGCCCCACCGGTCACGGATTGATGTTGGTCAATTACCCCGACCAAAAGGCTCGGGTAAAACCACCAAAAAGAACTTTATTTTGCCTTTTGCGTATGAGCTACCGGCTCTGCTGCCATGTCGTTGGGCCGCTTGATGGGTTTGCCCTGCAAGTCGGGCGGTGCCTGAGTGACCGCGCGCCACGCCTGGACAAGCGGGTTGGAGTGGGTCTCCGTCTCTTGAGACTCTGGAGCACGGGTGCCTGTTTCATCAGGCATGGGGCCTTGGCTTTCGACCACTGCAGGGTCGCGGGCGAGGGCATCACCGGCGGTCTTGCTTTGGTCCTGGGCAAAGGTTGCGGTGGTGGCGGTCAGCATGATGACCGTGGCGAGAATGGGCAGCGCGTGCACGGCCAGTCTCCTTTCGGAAGGGTTAGATCAAGATGTTCCGACTCTAAACGGTGTATGGGGCGCAACGTTTGCGCCGCTGCGCCGTTTTCGCAGGAGATGCCGCAAGGAGTGGGCGAATGCAGCCCCCGTTCAGATCCTGTCCCGCCGTCGTTCCGCTGGACGCCGCCCGCGCCGCGTTACCATCGGCGGAACCGGGGTGGGTGTTCTGGGACGCCGGGTCGGAACGCCTGGATTGCGTTATTGCGGTACAGCCCAATCCAATGGCGGGGACCTTGGCTCGGCAGGCTCTCTGCGACGCGCTGGGTGCGCTTGGCCCGCCCTACACAGTGGCGATTGCCGTGGATGACGCGGTGCAACTGAATGGGGCCGTGGTCGGCTCAGTCAGTCTGGAGAACCCACCGGATGCCGCGGTTGACTTGGTTGTCGTCCATGTCGCGGTGGCGGATCCCATGGACGAGGCGCCTGGACTGCATCCTGACCGCACAGTCCTTTATGAGGAAGGCTTTCCGCCGGAGGTCGATGGCAAGACGGTCCTCGACACGTTCTTGCGGCACCTTCTGTCCCACGCCTACCGGGCGGAGGAGGCCTCCATGCGATGAGCGAGTCCCGTCCGGTGTGGGTGGTGGCTGAACGGTGCGACCTTGTGGGCAAGTGGTCGGGCGTGCGCTGGCGCGTCTTGACTGTCGGCAGCGGACGGCCTGAGACGCCGCCATGCACGGTCCTGGAGCAAGGGGAGGGGTGGGCGCGGCTGTTTCTGGGCAGCGTCGATATCAGGCTCTATCCCGGAGAAACCACCAACTATCTGTTGAACCTGCGCAGCGCGCGGCCGGCGCTCTACGTCATTCTGCGGCGCGAGGCGGGAGATGCCATGCGGTTGCTCGGCGCCACGGTCGACCCTGGAGAGGTGGATGTTCATGCCGACTCCGGGAACGATCTGATCGAGGCGGTTGCCCTGCCGCCCGATATCGCGGCCTGGATCGAAGGCTTCATTGCCGCACATCATGTCGAGCAGGCGGCCTATCGCCGTAAACGCGACCGCGCCGATCCCGATGCGCTGGGCCGCAAGCCGAGGAACCCGCCGTGAGTGACGAGGAAGGCTTTCTGCACCGCTGGTCCCGCTTGAAGACGGAACAGCCGCCCCCCGAAGCAGATCCGGAACCCGAACCTGACCCCGAGGATCCGGCACCGGAATTGCCGCCCCTGGACAGCCTGGGGGCCCACAGTGACTACACGCCGTTCTTGCACAAGGCGGTTCCCGCCGCGATGCGCATTGCTGCGCTGCGCACCGCATGGCGCAGCGATCCGGCCATTGCCAATTTCAAGGGGCTTGCCGATTACGATTGGGACTGCAACGCCCCGGGCTACGGCAAGCTCCTGCCGACCGATGACGTCAGCGACCTGTGCGACCGCGTGTTCGGAAGCTGGATCAAGGCGGTCGAAGAAGAAGACCAGAGCGGCGACCAGTGCGGGCAGGAAAAACCGCCCGAAGCGTGATGTCCCGCTGCAACGTCCCGGTCGTGTCAAATGTTTGTCAACGTATGGTCTTTTTTAAGGCTGCCGGGATGTGCCGATGACGGCTCTTTTTGCCCGAACTGGTGTGGACGACGCCGAATATTTGCGGGCGCAGGTATACACTTTGCTTGGGCGCCTGTTGCTGGCCCCCCCTGATGCCGCTCTGCTCAATGCTCTCGGCACGGTTCCGCGCGATGCGTCTCCGCTTGGGAGTGCGCTCGGCGCTCTTGCTGATGTCGCCAGCCAGACGCCTCCCGCCCGCGCAGAGCGGGAATTTCACGACCTGTTTATCGGCGTGACGCAGGGCGAAGTGGTGCCCTATGCGTCCTATTACCGCACTGGATTTCTTAACGACAAGCCGCTGGCAGCTTTGCGCGCCGACATGGCGCCGCTTGGTCTCTGCCGGGCGCCGGGAGTGCCTGAGCCGGAGGATCACTTGGGCGCGCTGTGCGAAATGATGGCCACCCTGATCGCGCGCGGCACCGACCTGCCGACTCAAAAGACCTTTTTCGACCGCCATATCGCCCCGTGGGCAGGGGTGTCCTTTGCCGACATCGAGCGTGCTCCGTCGGCATTGTTGTACCGCCCGGTGGGAACCATCGGCGGTCTGTTGCTCAGCATCGAAGATGATGCCTTCGCGCTTCTGGGAGGATGACGTCATGAAGAACCAGAACAACCGTGACGACGATGTGACCCCGACGCGTCGCGCCCTGCTCAGGACGCTGGCCGTGGGCGCGGGGGCGGCGGCGGTACTGCCGATCACTGTTGCCCCGGCAACGGCTCAAAGCTCCCCGTCGGCGGAAGAAACGCGCGGGCGCTATCAGGAAAACGAATGGATCAGGCGCTACTACGCCCTGAATCGTCTGTGAGGACGGAGGCCCCATGCTGATCAAACGCACCACAGCCGCGCGCCATCCGGGCCTTCCGCCCGTGCACGCCGAAGGAAGTTCCATCGATCGGCGCGGATTCCTCAAGGGAACCTGCGCGGCGGCCGGTGGCCTTGCCGCCCTCAACCTCGCCCCCGGCGCCATCCGCGAGACCCAGGCGGCGGCCATGCAGCCGGGTGTTGAGGTCCAACTGCGCAAGAACATCTGCACCCACTGCTCGGTCGGTTGCACCGTCATCGCCGAGGTCCAGAACGGCGTCTGGGTGGGCCAGGAACCGGGCTGGGACAGCCCGATCAGCCAAGGCACCCACTGCGCCAAAGGGGCCTCCGTGCGCGAGCTTGTGCATGGTGAGCGGCGCGTAAAGTACCCGATGAAACTGGTGAATGGGCAATGGCAGCGGCTGTCATGGGAACAGGCCATCGACGAAATCGGCGACAAGCTCCTGCAAATCCGCAAGGACTATGGCCCGGACTCGGTGTTCTGGCTTGGCTCGGCCAAGTTCTCGAACGAGGGGTCCTACCTCTACCGGAAGTTCGCGGCGTTCTGGGGCACCAACAACGTCGATCATCAGGCCCGCATCTGTCATTCCACCACTGTTGCCGGGGTGGCGAACACCTGGGGCTACGGGGCCATGACCAACAGCTACAACGACATCCAGGTGTCGAAGATGCTGTTCCTCATCGGCGGCAACCCGGCCGAGGCGCACCCCGTCGCCATGCAGCACATGCTGCGCGGCAAGGAGCACAACCGCGCCCCGTTCGTGGTCGTCGACCCGCGCTTTACCCGCACGGCGGCCCACGCCACCGACTATGTCCGCATCCGTCCCGGCACCGACATTCCGTTGGTGTGGGGCATCCTTTGGCACATCTTCGAGAACGGCTGGGAGGACAAGGAATACATCCAGCAGCGGGTCTATGGCATGGACGCCATCCGCGAGGAAGTCGCCAAGTGGACGCCCGAGGAAGTCGAGAAGGTGACCGGCGTGCCCGGCGAACAACTCCGCCATGTCGCGGAACTGCTGTCCAAGAATAAGCCCGCGACCGTGATCTGGTGCATGGGCGTCACCCAAAAGACCACGGGGACCGCCAACGTCCGCGCGCTGTGCGTCCTGCAACTGGCGCTCGGCAACATCGGCGTGGCGGGCGGCGGAGCCAACATCTATCGCGGGCATTGCAACGTCCAGGGCGCCACCGACTTTGGCCTCGATGTGTCCTCGCTGCCGTCCTACTACGGCTTGGCCGAGGGTGCGTGGAAGCACTGGAGCCGGGTGTGGGAGGTCGATTACGAGTGGATGCAGGCCCGCTTCGAGTCCAAGGAACTGATGGAAGCCAAGGGCATCCCGACTACCCGCTGGTTCGACGCCGTAAACGTCAGCGGCGCGGCCCTCGAACAGCCCAATCCGTTGAAGGCATTCCTGTGCTTTGGTCATGGCGGAAATACCGTGACGCGGATGCCCGACATGCTCAAGGCGGTGGGCAATCTGGATCTTCTGGTCGTTGCCGATCCGCACCCGACCACGTTTGCGGCGCTGCCGCAGCGGACCAATAACACGTACCTTCTGCCCGCCTGCACGCAGTTTGAAACGTCGGGGTCGCGTACGTGCTCGAACCGCTCCATGCAGTGGGGCGAGCAGATCGTGAAACCGATCTTCGAGTCCAAAGACGACTACCAGATCATGTATCTGCTGGCCAAAAAGCTGGGGCTGGCGTCCGAAATGTTCAAGAACATCGCGGTTGAAGGCGATCAGCCCCTGGCCGAGGACATCCTGCGCGAGATGAATCGCGGCTGCTTGTCCACCGGCTATACGGGCCAGTCGCCCGAACGCTTGAAACTGCACATGGCGCATCAGGCCGACTTCGACAAAATCACCATGCAGGCCAACCGTGGCCCCCTGAAAGGCGAGTATTATGGCCTGCCGTGGCCGTGCTGGGGCCACCCCGAACTGCGCCACCCCGGTTCGCACATTCTGTATGATACCTCGCGTCACGTCATGGAGGGCGGCGGCACCTTCCGCGCCCGCTTCGGCGTCGAACATGAAGGCGTCAACCTGCTGGCCGAAGGGTCCTACTCCAAAGGCTCCGAGATCGAGGATGGCTATCCCGAGTTCACCTTGGCCGTGCTCAAGAAGCTCGGCTGGGACAGCGACCTTACCCCTGCCGAGCGGGCCGTGATCGAGGCCATCGGCGGCAACGAGATCGACAAGGTCAGTTGGTCCAACGATCTGTCCATGGGCATCATCCGGGTCGCCCTCAAGCACGGCTGCGTGCCCTACGGTAATGCCAAGGCCCGCGCCGTGGCGTGGAACCTGCCCGACCCGGTGCCGGTCCATCGCGAGCCGATCTACACACCGCGCCCGGACTTGGTCAGTGCCTATCCGGCCATCCCCGACCGCCGCGACTTCCGCCTGCCGCAGCTTGCCGAGTCTCTCCAGCGCGGTCTGGTGGACCGGAACGTGTCGGAAGCCTTCCCGATGGTCCTGACGTCCGGTCGTCTGGTCGAGTACGAGGGCGGCGGCGAGGAAACCCGTTCCAACCGCTGGCTGGCCGAGTTGCAGCAAACCATGTTTGCCGAGGTCAATCCAGCCGACGCCGACCGCTTGGGCATCCGCCACGGCCAGAACATTTGGGTCCACGGTCCCGAAAACGACGCCCGCGCCCGTGTCATGGCGCTGGTCACCAACCGCGTCGGGCCGGGCACCGTGTTCATGCCGTTCCACTTCTCCGGCTACTGGCAGGGCGAAAGCCTGCGCAGCAACTATCCGCCGGGGGCGGACCCCATCGTTCTGGGCGAACCGGCAAACGGCATCACGACCTATGGCTACGACCCCGTCACGTTCATGCAGGAAGCGAAAGTGACGTTGTGCCGCATCGAACCTGCGTAGGAAGGATAACCCATGGCCCGCATGACATTCCTCTGCGACAGCGGGCGGTGCATCGAGTGCAACGCCTGTGTCACCGCCTGCAAGAACGAGCACGAGGTTCCGTGGGGCATGAACCGTCGCCGTGTCATCACCCTTAATGACGGGGACATGGGGCACGAACGGTCGATCTCCATGTCGTGCATGCACTGCTCCGACCCGCCTTGCGCGGCGGTGTGCCCGGTGGACTGCTTCATACAGACCGATGACGGCGTGGTCCTGCACGACAAGGACACCTGCATCGGCTGCGGATACTGCTTCTACGCCTGCCCGTTCGGGGCGCCGCAGTTCCCGCAGGCCACCAACTACGGTTCACGCGGCAAGATGGACAAGTGCACCTACTGCGCCGGTGGACCGGAGGGCGCCGATTCCAGCCCGGAAGAATACCGCAAGTACGGAGCCAACCGACTGGCCGAAGGCAAGTTGCCGCTGTGTTCGGAAATGTGCTCCACCCGGTCGCTCATCGCAGGCGATCAGGAAATGGTCGCCGAGATCTACAGCGAACGCATCGTGCGGCGCGGCTATGGCCTGCCTGCGCCGGGGTGGCAGACAGCGTACGGCACCGATGGAGAGGGGGCGCCATTCGTTCCCTATGGTCGGCGCGAGTCGTGAACAAAGGAGATCGTCATGCCCAGGGTCGTTGTCCTTACGCTGCTGTTCGTCCTATGGGCTGCCGTGCCGCCCGCCCATGCGCAGATGCTCAATGCGCCGGGCCAAAACACCGCCACCTCTCAGGGGCAGGTGGAACTCTACGACCCCGGCGAGGCCAAGACGCGCGGCTTCGTCAGCATCCCCGACCAAAAGCTGAGTGTCCTCGTTCAGCCCGAGGGGCGGGAGTGGCGCGAGTGGCGCCAGCAAACCCTGCCGTGGGTTATCGGCGTGCTGTTCTTGGGAATGCTGATTGCCGTTTTCGCCTTCTATTTCATTCGCGGGCGCATTGAAATACGGGGTGGACCATCGGGTCGCAAGGTCCTGCGGTTCAATGGCCTGGACCGCTTCGCCCACTGGCTGACGGCGGTGAGTTTCCTGTTGTTGGCGTTGACCGGCATGACGCTGACCTTTGGGCGCACGCTGTTCATTCCAGTCATCGGCCATAACGCCTATTCGGGGTTGGCCGAGACTTCGGTGATGATCCACAATTTCCTGAGTGTGCCATTCGTGATCGGCCTCGTGTTCATCATCGCCCTATGGATCAAGGACAATATCCCCAACCGCGGTGACTGGCAGTGGATCAAGACCATGGGCGGCCTGATGTCCCGTGAGGGCAAGCACGTCGAGGCTCAACGGTTCAACGCCGGTCAGAAGGCCATGTTCTGGACCATCGTCCTGGTGGGGGCCGCCCTGGCCGTGACCGGCGTCATGATGATGACCCCGTTTGCCGCCACCGGAGTCGGCGGGATGCAGGTCGTCCACGTCATACACGGAATTCTCGCCGGGATCCTGATCGCCGGCATTGTTGCCCACATCTATATCGGCTCGCTGGGGATGGAAGGCGCGTTCGACGCCATGGGCAATGGCGAGGTGGACGAGAACTGGGCGCGCGAACATCATGCCGCTTGGTACCAGGAACAGGTCCGCAAGGGCCATGCTGACAGTTCCGCCACCACGCCCACCGGGCGCCATACGGTGCCCGGCGAATAGCTTATGGCCTCACCCAGTCCCGCGCGGCGGGGGTGGCTTCGGCGCCCACCCGCGCGCTGGGGCTGGAAAATGCCTCGTCGGCGGAACGGGATGCGTAGGATTGCAAAATCACGCCTGCCAGAACGGCCAAGAGAGCGCTGACGATGGCGCCTGTCGCGAAGGCCTTCATGGAAAGTCCTCCTTCTTCGGTTCCTATGATGCTAACGCCGTCGTGGGCTGGCGGTTGCGCTTCGCGGCTTTCCGGCATGTCGGAAGCAA
The DNA here is from genome assembly GCA_041676205.1 of Rhodospirillaceae bacterium. GTDB lineage: Bacteria > Pseudomonadota > Alphaproteobacteria > Rhodospirillales > Rhodospirillaceae > Cauispirillum. The sequence goes on from JBAYSM010000100.1 coordinate 12,581, forward strand.
ATGAAACTGACCGACGCAGGTAGCACATCAATTGACCGCCAGTTTGTTGCCGCAGGGAGGGGCATGCCCCTCCCTGCGGCGGCGCGCGTCTGGCGGGGTCACGCGGCTGCC
>JBAYSM010000101.1:0-12563 GCA_041676205.1 Rhodospirillaceae bacterium
ACGGAGCCAGAAAGGCCCTGCGCGGCCTGGGACCACAGGGCATCGGAAGGGGAGGCGGAGCTGTTCATGACATCGTCCCGGAAGGGGTTGGCGCGAACCGTAAATCGGCGCGCATGTGGTAACACAAAGCGCCCCGGCGCGGTAGAGCGCGTGCCGATTGCAGTGCGGCATGTATTTTTGCTTTTGACAGTGGCCCGATAAAGTGGCAAATGCGCCTTCCTTGTATTCCCACAGTGCTGGAGGAACGGGTGTCTAAACCGGAGTGGGGAACGAAGCGCACCTGCACCACCTGCGGGGCCCGCTTTTACGACATGCTGCGCTCTCCCATCGTGTGCCCGAAGTGCGGCGCCGAGAACGAGAAGGAGACCGTCAAGGTCAAGCGCGGTGGCAAAGGCTCGCGTGCCGACGCCGTGAAGAAGGTTGCCGCCGTCAAGGTGGCGGCTGTTGAGGACGTCGATGACGACCTGCTCGACACCGATGACGATGCCGATGATGACGGCCTGATGGAAGATGCCTCCGATCTCGGTGAGGACGATGAGGACATGGCCGAGGTCATCGAACACATCGAACCCGGCGACGACGAAGAATAAATCCCTCTCCCTCCCCCTGCGGGCGGCCAAAAAAGCCGGTCGCAGGGGGGCGGAAAGCGGGGCCAGAAAATTTTCCGCAGGGTCTGTTTTTTTCTCTTGCACGGCCCGGAGCCAAGCCCTATAAAGCCGCTCCACGCCAGACGGTGCGCCACCCAAAACGCACCGAAGACCAAGTCAAAAGGGGCTGTAGCTCAGTTGGGAGAGCGCTACAATGGCATTGTAGAGGTCGTCGGTTCGATTCCGTCCAGCTCCACCATCGAAACCCCCAGGGAAACCTGGGGGTTTCGTCCGTTTTGGGAGGTGCGTCCGCTGCCCCGTCGGTTGCGCCTCTTGAAGCTCCCCGTGACCGCGCCATATCGAGGCAAAACGGGAGAGCACCATGATCAATCAGGCACGATCCATTCTCGATCAATTCCTCAACGCGGGTAGCCAATCGGGCGGCCGTCCAGGGGGGCAGGCGGGCGGCGGCATGCCCGACATCAGCCAGTTTCTGAGCGGCAAGGGCGGTCTCGCCACCGGCGCCTTGGGCGGCGGGCTGGTGGGCTTGCTGCTTGGCGGCAAGAGCGGCCGCAAGCTGGCCGGCTCGGCGCTCAACATGGGCGGCTTGGCGTTGGTCGGCGGGCTGGCCTATAAGGCCTATCAGGACTGGCAGGCCAACAAGGAACCGGCCCAGCCGTCCCAGCAAGTCGCCTTGCCGCAGCCCGAGGGCACGGCATTTTTGCCCGACGACTCCACCGCCGCCGATGACCTGTCATCGCGGCTGGTCCGCGCCATGGTGGCCGCGGCCAAGGCCGACGGCCATGTAACCGAGGAGGAGCGGTCGCGCATTTCCGCGCAGCTTCAGGCCCTGGGCATGGACGCCGATGCCCGTGACATGATTGAGCAGGAACTGGCCACGCCGCTGGATATCAACGCCGTGGCGTCCTTGGCCCGGACGCCCGAGGAATCAGCCGAGGTCTATGCCGCCTCGCTCCTCGCCGTGGACCCCGAAGGCTCGGCGGAAAAGGGCTACCTTGCCCTTCTGGCCGCCCGCCTGAAGCTCGACGCCCGGCTGGTGCATCACCTGCACGCCAATGCCGAGGCGCTGAGCCGCGCGAATTAGGAGCAGACAGCGGGCGCTGCCCGCACCCACCAGGAGCCGCGGGCTCCTGGACCTCGGGAAGGGCGTTTTTTCTGCCGCGCGCAGCGCACTATCTGAACCGTCAGCGGGTCGGCGTCCGCGTCAAGGAAGTGAAGCGGGGAATTACAGAGGACGCAGAGGAAGGCACAGAGGGCACAGAGAGTGCGGGGCCACGGCGCCGCAGGCGATAAAACCCGAGTGGGTTCTGATACGTTGCGCGCGGCAGTCTGCCTGCGGCGCGCAGCGCAACAAACACTCAGGGGTTCCAAGGGCCATTCGGCCCTTGGCGGGCGCGGGCAGAGCCCGCACCTTTCCCCGATCCCTCGATGCAGCGCCTACTCCGCCGCGTCGAGCAGGTTTTCGCCTTTTTTCATGGCTTCCTCGGCGACGCGCAGGGCCAGCATGGCTTCGTCGTAGGTCGCGCAAGGGCTGGGTTCGCCGCGCAGGAACTGGGCGAAGCCGTTGAGCTGGGCGACCAACGGCTCGGTGCGGACGATGCCGAACTCGATGGTGTCGTGGACCGAGCTGTAGGCGACGAACTGCCCGAAGGTGATCTCGTCGACGGCCGGCAGTTGCGAGGCGGCGGTGATGCCGCCGGTGTGGACGGTGCAGGTCTGGGCAATCAGGTCCACGAAGCAGGTGCCGTTGGTCCCGGTAATGCGGATGCCGCGCATTTTGGTCGGCGTAATCCAGCTACAGTGCACCGACGCGGTCACGCCGCTGGTGCTTTTGAGCAGGATGTCGGCGGTGTGGACGGCCGGGGCGTGGCCTTTTTCCGGCTTGTGGGCGTGGGCGGCGGATCCGACCAGGACCGGCTTGCCGAAGGCCCAGTTGAACAGGTCGATGTCGTGGACCGCGAGATCGACAATCACGCTGCCGCTGTTCTGGATGCTGCGCGGGAAGCCGCCGACGCGGGTGAACGAGACATGCACCACATGCCCCAGGTGCCCGGCGCGCAGGACCTCTTTGAGCTTGACCACCACCGGGTTGAAGCGTTCGACGTGGCCGACGCGCAGGCGGCTGGTGTCGAAAATTTCGCTCAGGGCGATGCCTTCGGCGACCGTCTCGCACACCGGCTTTTCGATCAGGACGTGGCCCTTGAACCGCTCCAGGGAGCGCATGACGGTTAGATGGGTCGCCGTCGGGGCGGCGATCACGATGACGTCCAGGGCATCCAGGTCAAGCTGGCTGATGTCGGACAGCAGCGGCGCGGTGACGGCGGGCGGCAGTTGCTGCACCTGTGGATCGACCACGGCGCACAGTTCGTATTCCGGGTGCTCGTTCAGGACCCGCAGGTGATGGCGGCCCATGTGTCCCAGGCCGATGAGGGCGGCGCGATACATCAGGTGTTCCCTTCGGATTTCAGCACCTCGATGAGGGTGTCGCAGACATGCTGCACGGCGGCCGGTTCAATGCCGTAGTACAGCGGCAGCGAGAACAGGTGGCGGGTCAGCGCCTGGCTGCGGGCGAGCGACCCGAACCGGGTCCACGCCTTGCCGGGCGGCTGGGCGTCCATGGTCTCGGGATAGACCCGGCCGCAGAAGATGTTGCGCTCCTTGAGGCGGGCGACCATTTCGTCGCCGGTCAGGCGTTCGTGGGTCAGCATGGTCAGATACCCGTTGCCGGTTTGCCCGGCGGGCACGTCATAGAAGGTCAGGCCGGGCACGTCCGACAGCCGGGCGCGATAGGCGGCAAACGCCTCGCGGCGGCCGTCCAGGATGGTGTCGGCGTGGTCGAGCAGGCGGGTCAGGTAGGCCGCGTTCAGCTCGGCCATGCGCGAGTTCATGCCGACGTGGGCATAGGAATAATGTTCGGCCCGGCCATGGTTGGCGATGGAGCGCAGGCGCTTGGCCAGCTCGTCATCATTGGTCATCACCGCGCCGCCGTCCATGCAGCCGCCGATCACCTTGGCCGGGTAGAAGCTCAGGGTGGAAATCTGGGCGTCGGCATAGACCGGACGGCCATCGACCTCGACGCCGAACGACTGGGCGCCGTCCTCGATCATGGCGATGCCCTCGGCCGTGCAGAAGGCGCGGATGTCGGCCAGCGCGGTGGAGGCCCAGCCGAACAGGTTGGCGAGCACCACGGCCTTCAGCGGATGCGCCTTGGCGGCGGCCTTGAAGGCCTCGAAATCCAGGTGCAGGTCGGCCCCGACGTCGATCAGGACGATGTTGCAGCCCAGCATCGCCGGAGCCTCGGCCGAGGCCCAGAACGTCAGGTTGGGCACCGCCACCCAGTCGTCCTTGCCGATGCCCGCCGCCATCAGCCCCATGACCAGGGCATCGGTGCCGTTGGCGCAGCAGATGGCATGGCGCACGCCCAGGCGGGCGGCCAGCTTCTGTTCGACCTGCGCGGTGTGTTTGCCGTGGATGAAGCCCTTGCTCGACAGGACCTCCCGCCACGCCTCGTAGGATTGCTCTTCGACCAGGGCCACCGTCTTGGTCAGGTCGATGAACTTCACGCCATCCATGCCTTGTGCCTTTGCTGGGATATCTCTGCCGCGACTCGGCGTTGCGGAGTGTAAGGGATGGGTGGGGGAGCGCACAAGGTCGGCCCTTCGTCAATCGGTCCTCTTGAACGTTTGTCCCTTGCGCCGCGTGAGACAGGATGGAATCCTGTGGGCCAAGGGAGATCAGCCGTGACCAGCAGCCCCGACAACGCACGCCTCAAAGCGCTTGAAAAGGAAAATGCCGAGTTGCGCCGTCGTCTGGAGACTGGCGGTGCGAGTGGCTTGGACCGCAAGGCCCTGCGCGAGATGCTGCATGAACTGCGCCAGCCGGTGCAAGCGGCGCGCCTGTTCCACGGCCTGCTGGCCCGCCGCCTGACCGAAGGCGAGGAAGGTGATCGCCTGGCCCGCCTGGGGCAGGCCATCGATGCCATGGAAGCCCGCATTGTCGAAATCCAGGTCGCCGTCCGCGGCTCGGACTGACGGGACGCCCGGCGGCAACCGCGCGGCGCCGCACCCCGTTGGTGGACAGTCACTGTCCCACGGGAGGTTCCCCCATGTCCAACCCCGCCCCCAAACCTGAGCGTGACGAGAAAAAGCGCGATCAGAAGGCCGAGGATAAAAAGCAGCGCGAACACGTCGAGGACTGCCTTGATGATGCGCTCGACGACACGTTTCCGGCCAGCGACCCGATTTCACCGCAAGACCCCGGTCGGCCGGGCAAGGCCAAGACGTGACCGAATCCTTTCCCCAGCCGTTCGCAGCGTCTATATCAGGGGAGCGTAGCGGACCGGACGAGAAGGATACGGCGGGCCATGGATTCCACGCTGACCCCCATGCTGACCATCGATGAATTGGCGGACAACTTTTCCCTGTTCGACGATTGGGAAGATCGCTACCGCTATATCATTGATCTCGGCAAGAAGATGGACCCGCTGCCCGAGTCCGCCAAGGTGCCCGGCAACAAGGTCGAGGGCTGCATGAGCCAAGTGTGGCTGACCCACGAGGCCCGCCCACCCTTGAACGGCGGCGGTGAGCCGGTCCTGGTGTTCCACGCCGATTCCGATGCCCATATCGTGCGTGGACTGCTGGCCGTGCTGCTGATTTTGTTTTCCGGCAAGACGCCGTCGCAGATTCTTGCCGTCGATGCCGATGCCGAACTGGCCCGCCTCGAACTCGATCAGCACATCAGCCCCAACCGCCGCAACGGCGTCACCTCGGTCGTGCGTATCATCAGGGCCACGGCAGCCACGTGTTCCACCACCTGATCGTGCGGGGCGTTGGCCGTCCGGCTGGCGGGTCCCGGCCGTCGAACCGGCACAGGATGGTGAAGTCATAGGGCGTGTATGTGTCCAGCACGGTCGCCCGCGCGCCCAGTTCGTCGCGGCAGAACGCGAGGTATTCCGCCGGCTCGGCGTAGTACAGGGTGTCGCGGCCGTCCGGCCCGCGCCGGTCGAGCAGGTTGAACGCCATTCCCCGCCGCGACTTGGCGGCCAGCCGCCGCAGGCAATCGCGGACATAGGCTTCCCAGGCCGGATAGCTCTCATTGAGCATCAGCCCGAAGGTGCCCGAGGCGAAGGAATAATCTGCCTCCTCGGTGGCCTCGGCGGCGCAGACGAAGGACGCCCGGCTGTCCCGGCGATGGCGGGTCCGCGCCGCCGCCACCAACTCCGGCGACAGGTCATATCCGACGTACCGGCCTCCCTTGAGGAAGCGTTTGCGGCGGATGTGATCGAACAAGGCACCGTAGCCGCAGCCCAGGTCGTTGATCGTCAGCCCCGGCTGGCGCGCATCATCCCCCAGCACCTTCATCAGCTTGCGGAACCGCAGCGCCTGACTGGATCGGTTCTGCCACAGCACGGCTTCGGGGCGGACGCCCGCCCGCCGGAAGGTTTCGGTGTAGGTGCCGGACAGGCGGGCCAGCGTTTCCCGCACGACCGGACGTTCGTCGGGATAAAGGACATGGCCCAACTCCGCCGCAAAGGACGTCGGCGCGGCATCGGGAGCCGAGGAATTGGCGTGCGGCTTTGGTTCGGGCGTGGTCATGGGCGGGATGGTGCCAGGGTCGGGAACGCGTGTCACCTACACCTCGGCCTTGACGGGCGGGGGTTTCCGCACGAAATTCAAGGTGTCCGCCGTTGCCGGTCGCAATTCGGGGCGGCGGATATTCACCGGGTGCCGACGTGTCGGGCCTCGTCCGCAGCGGATACGCTCTGAAGGAGGTGTTCCTGTGTCCAGAATGTCCATGTTCAACAGCCCGCTCTTGCTGGGCTTCGATCATTTCGAGCGGGTTCTCGACCGCGTCGCCAAGACGTCGGCGGAAGGCTACCCGCCCTATAACATCGAGCAGATCGGCGAGAACAGCCTGCGCATTACCCTGGCCGTGGCCGGGTTCTCGGAAGAAGACCTCACCGTCACCACCGAGGACAACCAGTTGGTCATCCGGGGCCGTCATCGCAATGACGAGGCCGAGCGCGTATTTCTCCATCGGGGCATCGCATCCCGCCAATTCCAACGCAGTTTTGTGCTGGCCGAGGGAATCGAGGTGATGAATGCCCGGCTTGATAACGGTCTGCTCCACATTGACCTTGAGCGCCCCATGCCCGAGCCTGTGGTGCGCGAGATCCAGATCCATACCGGCCGCACCGGCAAAGCCGACGGCGGCCACACCATCGATGTCTCGCCGGATGACCGGCGGGATCGGCGCTAACGGACGCGGGGGGTAAAACCATGAACACCATGCATCGCCGGGACGCCGACAGTCACGCCAGCCAGGAGCTTTCCGTCCTGGGCCTGGAGGAGGTCGCCTATGTGCGGGCCTCTGTTCAGGACGGTCAGGCCCTGTGGTCGATCCACAGCGCCGACGGGCAGGAGATCGGTCAGGCGCCCACCCGCGCCCTGGCCTTCGCCGCCATCGTCCAGCACGACATGGAACCGGCCAGCGTCCACTAAAACTTTGTCCACTGTGATCCCCGTCGCTGTCCGCCTCCCCGTCCGCCTCTAGGATGGGGCGATAGGACACGGCGGGGAGACAGGCAATGCGACGGATCGGCGGACACATGATGGCGGCCCTGATCGCTCTGGGCGTGACGGGGTGCACCGACCTTGTGCGCGAGGATCCGTATGCCCAGCGTCTCACGCCGGGCGACGGGATGCTGGTGCTGCCCGATAGCACCATCAAGGGTCTCGCGCCCCGGCGGGCGGAGACGGCGACCATGCCGACGTGGCTTGAGGAACGCTACCGCTACCCGGCGGGGTTCGTCGAGTACGAGCACCAGAACGGCACGGCATTCTATCCCGAAGACGTCGAAGGCCCGTCCTATCGCGCGTTGTTCCTTGGCGTGAGCGTTACCGGCAGTGCCGTGCCGGCCCATGTGCTGGAGCCGCGCCGGAGCGGGGCGGTCACCTATGCGCCGGTCGTGGTGGCGGGCCAGCCATGCCTGACCTTCCGCCGCGCCTTGGGACTGGAGGTGCCGTTGGGGCGGCGGGCGCTAGCCGTAGGCGTGCTGTGCCGACCGGCCGAAGACCCGATGGCCGGGGAAGCGATGGCCGAGGATGCGTTTTTGGATGCCGCCTTGGCCTATGTTCAGGGACTAGACGTTGCAGGGTCGGCCACGATCCCGCGCACGCAACCGGCCCCGCGCACGCAACCGGCGCTTTAGGGGCTGGATCTATTCGACCTCGACCGTGAAGCGGTATCCGTGGCCATGGCAGGTTTCGATCATGCGCGGGCCATCGCGGGTGTCGCGCAGCTTGCGGCGGACACGGCTTATCAGGGTGTCGATGGAGCGGTCATTGACCTCGCGCCCCGGCTGGCCGGTGGCCTGCAACAGAGCCTCGCGCCCGAGCGGCTCGCCGGCGCGGGCGACCAGAACGGCCAGCAGGTCGAACTCGGTCGATGTCATGGTGATCTGCTCGCCCTCGGGATCGGTCAGGCGGCGCCACACCAGATCCAGCTCCCAGCCGCGGAACCGATAGACCACGCTGCCGTTGACCTGCTTGGTTTCGGCGCGCGACAGAACGTTGCGGACGCGGGCGACCAGTTCGCGCGGGTGAAACGGCTTGGTGACGTAGTCGTCGGCGCCAAGTTCCAGGCCGGTGATGCGGTCACGGGCTTCGGAGCGGGCGCTGACGATGACGATGGGCATGCGTGACTGGCGCCGTAGGGCGTGCGCCAACTGAATGCCGTCGGCGTCGGGCAGATTCAGGTCGAGCATCACCAAATCCACCCGGTTGCGCGCCATTACCGCACGCATGGCCTCGCCACTGGATGCCGTGCTGACCGCAAAACCGGCGTCCTTGAGGTAAGCCGCGACGAGGGCCTGGGTGGCCGGGTCGTCCTCAACCACCAGGATATGCTGCCGCTGCTCGGTCATAGTGCCTGTGTCTCCTGGGACCTAATACCTGAAGCGCGTGCTGCGCGCGCCGCCTACGTCCTTGACGCCGTTCATATTAGTACCATGGTGCTTACGGAAGTTCCCATGCGAATACAATAAAAAGCGGGACCCGGCACGGTGGGCGCCGTGCCGGGTCCGCGTGAGCGTGCGCGTATTGGGGGCTATCAAACCACCGTCAGCATCGATGCAACGAGCGGATGGCGGACGATGTCCTGATCGCGCAGATAAACCACCGCCACGTCCTCCAGGGTATCGAGGCGGGCCGCGATGTCGGCCAGACCCGAGAGGCCGGGCAGCAGGTCGGACTGGTCGGGGTCGCCAGTCAGGACCATGGTGGAGTTCCAGCCCAGGCGGGTGAGCAGCATCTTGATCTGCCCATACGTGCAGTTCTGCACCTCGTCGATGACCACGAACGCGTTGTTCAGCGTGCGCCCGCGCATATAGGCGACGGGGGCGATTTCGATGGTGCCGTCGGCGAGGAGCTGTTTCAGGCGCTTGCCGCCCAGACGGTCGCTGAGGGCGTCATAGAGCGGGCGCAGGTAAGGGGCCAATTTGTCTTCCAGCCCACCGGGCAGGAACCCCAGGTTCTCCCCGGCCTCGACCGCCGGACGGGTCAACAGGATGCGCCCCACGGTTCCGGCGTCCAGGGCTTCGACCGCCTTGGAGATGGCGATGTAGGTCTTGCCGGTTCCGGCCGGTCCGCACGTCACGACGACGTTGTGGGTGTCGATGGCCTCCATCAGCCGTTTTTGATTGTCGCTGTGCGGGCGGATGTTGCGCGTATAGCTCTTGTCGCGCGGCGGCTCGGCCGTGCCGCGCAACGGGTCCCACACGGCGTGTTCGGGATACAGGGCGCGTACCTTGGCGTTTTCAACCGTGCTATGGCGGGAACGCTTGGCCATGTCAGCCTCCTTGTTTGGACGGGGGCAGGCTTGGAGAAGGGAAAGACCGTTGAAACGAAAAACGCCTCCCGAAGGGGAGGCGCGAACGGACGGGCGGAAGCAGGGGATGCACGGCAGGCATCTACCGGGCGTTTGACTAGGCACTGGCGGGAAAGGTCTGTCACCCGATGCGCACTCCGAACCGTTGCAGGTCCTGCACTCAACGTCAGGGTACCTCAAGCAACTCGGCAAGTCGCGTTCTTTAGGGGGTGCCGTTAAAGTTTCACACTACATGCAGGACGGCAGGGCGATGTTATAGAATAGTTTCTGTAATATTAAGTGTTTGTGTACCATGCAAAAATGGATGGGCATTGCGTGCGTAACTATACTAGATGTCCTTAGGCGCAACTGTCCGGCAATCCGATGAATGCCCTGACCCCGACACGCTCACCGGAGCGGCGTTACCGCGCGATCTTCCTGTCCGACATCCATTTGGGCACACGGGGATGCAAGGCGGAATACCTCCTTGATTTCCTGCGGGCCACCGAAAGCGACACTCTTTACCTGGTCGGCGACATCATTGACGGATGGCGCCTGCGCCGCACCTGGCATTGGCCGCAGGCCCACAATGACGTGGTGCAAAAAGTGCTGCGCAAAGCCCGCAAGGGAACCGCCGTGCTGTTCATTCCGGGCAACCACGACGAATTCGCCCGTGGCTACGTCAACCACGACTTCGGCGAGGTCAAGCTGGTCAAGGAGGCCGTGCATGTCACCGCCGATGGCAAGCGCCTGCTGGTCATCCACGGCGACGAGTTCGACGGCGTAGTCCTTTATGCCAAGTGGGTGGCGCTGCTCGGCGACGGGGCCTACACCCTGGCGCTGGTCCTGAACCACTGGTTCAACGTGGCGCGTCGCCGTCTTGGCCTTCCGTACTGGTCGCTGTCGAAGTACCTCAAGCACAAGGTCAAGAACGCGGTCAGCTTCATCGCCAAGTTTGAAACGACGATGATCGAGGAAGCCCGCCGCCGGGGCTTCGACGGGGTGGTGTGCGGCCATATTCACCATGCCGAAATCCGCTCCATCGACGGCATCACCTACTGCAATGACGGGGACTGGGTGGAAAGCTGCACCGCCCTGGTGGAGCACTTCGACGGCCGTCTGGAGATCATTGACTGGACCCGCGAACGCGCCGCCTCCGCCCTTGAGGCCTATCAGCCGGCGTGGGAGGCGGAATGCGCATCCTCGTCGTAAGCGACGCCTGGACCCCGCAGGTGAACGGCGTGGTCCGAACCCTGGTCATGCTCAAGGCACAGCTTGAGGCGCGTGGTCATCAGGTCATGATGCTGACCCCCGACGGCTTTCGCACGGTGCCGTGTCCGACCTATCCCGAGATTCGTCTCGCGGTGCTGCCCGGCCGCCGGATTGCCGAGGCCATGGAGAGCTTCCGCCCCGAGGCCGTCCATATTGCCACCGAAGCCCCCCTCGGTTGGGCGGCGCGGCGGTACTGCGTGCGCCGGGGGGTGCCCTTCACCACGGCGTTCCATACCAAGTTCCCCGAATACGTCCAGGCGCGCTTCGGCGTGCCGGTGGCGTGGTCGTATGCCGTGATGCGCCGGTTCCATGCGCCGTCGCAGGCGGTCATGGTGGCCACGCAAAGCATCGAGGATCAACTCACCACCTGGGGCCTGAGCAACATCCGCCGGTGGACGCGGGGTGTGGACACCACCTTGTTCCGGCCACGCCCAATGACGCGGTTTGCCGATCTGCCGCGCCCGGTGTTCCTGTATGTCGGCCGGGTCGCGGTGGAGAAGAACATCGACGCCTTTCTGGCCCTCGACCTACCGGGGAGCAAGGTTGTGGTGGGCGACGGCCCGCTGGCGGCCGAACTTGCCGAAGCCCATCCCGAAGTGACGTTCTGCGGCGCCCGCCATGGCGAGGATCTGGCGGCGCACTACGCCAGCGCCGATGTGTTCATATTTCCCAGCCTGACCGACACCTTTGGCCTCGTGGTCCTGGAGGCCCTGGCCAGCGGCCTGCCGGTCGCCGCCTTTCCGGTTGCCGGGCCGGTGGATGTGATCGGCGGGGCGGCCGGTCCCGATGGGGTCGGCGTCCTGTCAGACGACCTGCGGGCCGCCGCGTTGGCCGCCCTCGACATTCCGCGCGAGCGCTGCCGGGCCTTCGCCGAGCAGCGGTCGTGGGCTGTCTCGGTGGATCAGTTTCTGGCCAACGTCAGTCCGTTCGACGCGGCCGAACGGTTCAGTCCGGCTTGATAGGCGCTGCCTTTGGGCGCATCACGCGGCGTACAGCGATGAACGCGGCGACCTTGAGGGCCACCAGAAACACCAGTCCGGCGATGACGGCGGCCAGAATGGCGGGATCGTTGAACAGTGCCACGCGACACCTCCTTTGCTACAAAATGGGGTCCACGGCGTCCACGTTGTGGCGCGTGACCATGACCGATGGCACCACCACCTCACGCTCCACGGGCTGGCCGCGCAGCAGGCGCAGGGCGGCGTCGGCCCCTTCAATGCCGCAGTTAGGGTATGTGAAAGATGCTACCTGCTCGCCCCCGCGGATGGCCTCGCGCGCTTCGGAGATGTAGTCGATGCCGACGATGGGAATGGTGGCCGGGTTTATTCCGGCCTTGCGCAGGGCCATCCGGGCGCCGGTCGCCATGCTGTCGCTCTGCGCATAGATGGCGTCGAACGCCAAGCCCCCGGCCAGCGCCGTCTCGATCGCCCGGATGGCGTCGGCCCGCAGATAATTGGCCGGCAGGGTGGCCGCCACCGACAGGCCCGGAAAGTTTTCAAGTTCCTCAAGGAAGCCTGTGGTGCGGGCAAGGGTGGTCGAGGCGCTGGGCACCCCTTGAAGAACCAGGATGCGGCCCTGTCCATTGAGGCTGGCGGCGAGGGCGCGGGCGGCATTGAGGGCGATGGCCGCGTCGTCGGGGCCGATAAAGGTGGCGTAGTCCTCGCCCGTCACGCGGCGGGTCAGAAGCACCACCTTCACCCCGGCCCGGTGGGTGCGGGAGATGGCCGGGGTGACGACGGCGGCGTCGCGCGGACTGGTGATCAGCACGTCTATGCCGGTGGTCAGCAGGCTGTCGATGTCGAGCACCTGCTGGGCCGA
>JBAYSM010000102.1:0-12468 GCA_041676205.1 Rhodospirillaceae bacterium
CTGGGGGCCTCGGTGGCGTTCGCGCGCGGGCAGCATATCCGTATCGCCATCGGCGTTGAGAAGCTGCCGCGTCCGTTTCAGGTGGCGTGCGAAGTGGTGGTGCTGGCCGTGTCGCTGGCCATGTTCTCGCTGATTATCTGGTACGGCGGAACATTCGCCCTCGATCAATGGGAGTACGGCGAGACGTCGGCCGGGCTGGGCTACCCGACCTGGATCTACACGATCTGGCTGCCGCTGCTTTCGCTGGTTATCGTTGCGCGCATCATCGAGCGGTTCTGGCGCACGGCTAAAAAGAAGGCCGCGCCATGACGGCCAGCCTCGCCCTCGTCGGGTCGTTCATCGCCCTGCTCGCCATCGGCTCGCCGATCGCCATTGCGCTTGGCTTTGCCGGGGTGGTGGGGATTTGGCTGGGTCTCGACGTCTATGCCATGGGGACGGTGGGGACCAATACTTACAACAGCATCGCCAAATACCCGCTGATCGCCATTCCGCTGTTCATCCTGACCGGCATGATTTTCGAGCGGTCGGGGGTCGCCAAGTCTCTGGTGGACTTCGCCTCGGCCATGGTGGGGCCGCGGCGGGGAGGGCTGGGTGTCGTCGCAGTGCTGGTGTGCCTGTTGATGGGCGGCATGTCCGGCTCCGGCCCGGCCGATGCGGCGGCGGTGGCGATGGTAATGATCCCGTCCATGCTCAAGGCGGGATACCCCAAGCCGTTTTCAGCCAGCGTCATCGCGGCCGGAGCATCCACGGCCATTCTCATTCCGCCGTCCATCGCGCTTATCATCTATTCCATCATGGTGCCCGCAGCCGACCTGCGCGCCCTGTTCGCCGGGGGACTGGTGCCCGGTGTGCTGGCTGGGCTGGCGATTGCCATTCCGGCGGTGTGGCTGGCCCGCCGCCATGGCTTTGGTGCCGAAGCCGGCCTGGAGCGCCAGCCGCTCGGCCGCAGCTTTATCAAGGCAATACCGGGCCTGATGGCGCCGGTCATCATTCTTGGCGGCTTGCGCTCGGGCCTGTTCACGCCGACCGAGGCGGCGGTGGTCGCGGTGACGTATGGGTTGCTGGTCGGCACGCTGGTCACGCGGACGCTGACGCCGCGCGGGCTGTATCAGGTGTTCGCCGACTCGGCGGTGACGTCGGGCATCATCATGCTGATTATCGCGCTGGCCGGGATTTTTGCCTGGGCGGGCAGCACGCTCGGCACGTTCGACATGACGGCGCGCGGGCTGCTGTCGATCTCGGACAATGAATGGGTCGTAATGGCCCTGATCATGGTGTTCCTGCTGCTGGCGGGCATGGTTCTGGACGGTATTTCCATCTACCTGATCATGCTGCCGTTGCTGATGCCGGTGGTGGCGGCGTTCGGGTGGAACGTTACGTGGTTCGGCGTGCTGATGGCCATGAACATCGCCATCGGTCAGTTCACGCCACCCGTGGCGGTCAATCTGATGGTCACGACGACCGTGGCCGGTATCCCCATAGAATCCACGATGCGATGGATATTGTGGATGGTAGTATCGATGTCCCTGGCGCTGGTTCTGGTCATCATCTTTCCGGGTTTGGTTCTGTGGTTGCCGGACGTGCTCGGCTATCGGATCTAAGGGGGGCGGGTTGCGGGGATGTGCGCACGCAGAATGATCCGGCGGAAGCTGCTGGCGGGGTGGATAGCCTCAGCCGTGCTGCTGCTCGTGGTCACGGGTCTGGTGTTCGGCGTAATGCTCCGCTCCACCCAGCGCGATTACATCCGTAGCGATCTTGCCAAGTCGTTCGCCCAGATAAGTCAGCGCCTGGACGAGCGGCGGGCGCAGGTCCATCGCGCCGCGGTCCTTCTGGCCGAACGGCCGGAGGTGATTGCCGGGCTGCACCTGATCGACTCCTACGAAGACCCCAAGGCCTATGAACCGCTGGTGTTCGACCCTGAAAAGCGTCGGCTGGCGGCGCTTGCCCGTGATGAGGCGCGCTCGGTCGGTGTCGATGCGGTTGGACTGTTCGATCGCCATGGGGGCATGGCGGCGGTGTATACGTCGGGCCGCGCATCGGGATTTCCACCTGGGGCGGGATATTCCACCTGGACTGATGGCAAACGCCGGACCCTGCCTCTCAGCGAGGCCGATTCCCTGACCCACCGGACGGGCCTGGAGCGGCTTGCGCCGTCCCGGCCGCCCCTGGAGCCGCGCGACCGCCTTCTCACGGTAAATGATCGTTTTGCCCTGCTGACGGAAGCGCCGGTGCCAAGCGGCATGGCGACGCCCGATGGCAATTCCATCGGCATGGTTATGGCAGGGAACGTGTACGGATTGGACGATATCGCCGATATCGTCGCCAGATCGTCACTGCGCGCTGCCTTCGTGGCACATGGAACGCCGGTGCCAGCGGCGTTTGTCGGGGTGGATCTGGAGCGCTCGGTCATCGGCCTCGCCCAGGCGCCGGAAAACCTGATCCTTCAGGAAAGAGGCGGCTGGCTGACTGCCGTGGTGGCTTTGCCGCTGGAAGGCGACGGGCGGGTCTTCATCATCCTGTCGGTCGAGCCGCCAAATCTGGGCGCGGTGCTGTCGACCTATGGCGAGGCAAGCCTGCTCGCCCTCTTGCCGATGGTTCTGTTTTTCATACCGGCCGGTGCATATGCCTTGCAGCGATGGGTCATCGGGCCGCTGGAGGTGCTCGCCGGGGCGGCCGAGGCGGTGCGTCGCGGAAATGCCGCCGAAGTGCGTCTGGCCGAGCGCGACGACGAACTGGGCAGCGTGGCGCGGACCTTCAACGGCATGGTGCGCGATCTGGTGACGCGCGAGCACGACCTGATGGAAAGCCGCCGAAGCTATCAGGAACTGTATGACTACGCGCCGGCCGCCTATGCCACTGTGCGCGCGGATGATGGGGCGTTCCTGCGCTTTAATCGGGCGTTCGTCGCCCTGCTGGAATACACGGCCGATGAACTGCCGGCGATCCATGCGCTCGATGTGTACATGCCCGATGGAGCCGGTGGCGTGGCCGAGGCGCGGGCCGCTTTCACCCGCTTTCGCAATGGCGAGGCGGTGCGGGATCAGGAACTCCGCATGCGCCGGAAGTCTGGCGCGGGACTGTGGGTCAGTCTCACCCTGGAGCCGGTGCGCGATGCCGAGGGCCGGGTGGTCGAGGGCCGCTTGATCGTCATCGACATCGACGCCCGCAAACAGGCCGAGGAGGCCCTGCGCCAGAGCGTGGATGCACTGACCCAGGCCAATGTCGAACTCACCCAGTTCGCCACCGTGGCGGCCCATGACCTGCGTGAGCCGGTTCGCCAGCTCGTCAGCTATACCCAGTTCCTTGAGCGCGATCTGGCGGCCAGCCTGACCGACGACCAAAAGGAACACATGGGGTATATCGTCGACGGGGCACGCCGGATGTACGACTTGGTGGGGGCCTTGCTCGACTACGCGGGGGCCGGGCAAGGAACGGGACGGCGCAACGGTGTGGACGTGGGGCGGGTTCTGAGTGTGATTCTCGAAACGCTGCAACTGTCGATCAAGGCGGTCGGGGCCGAGGTTGTCGTCGGCCCGATGCCCACCGTGATGGGCGACGAGGTGCAGCTTGTTCAGGTTTTCCAGAACCTTATCACCAACGCCCTGAAGTTCCAGGCACCGGACAACACGCCGCGCGTCAGGGTGAGGGCTGAACAGAACGGGCCCAACTGGGTATTCCACATCACGGACAACGGCATCGGTTTTGATGCGTCCCAGACCGAACGCGTGTTCGGCATGTTTGAACGGCTTCACCCGGAGCAGAACTACGTCGGGACGGGCATCGGCCTGCCGATCTGCCGCAAGATCATCGAGGCCAACGGCGGCCGCATCTGGGCAACGTCGAGCGAAGGGGAAGGCAGTACGTTCTCGTTCCTGTGGCCCGGCAACTGCTTTGCCGATTTCCCGGTGCGGACACCGGCGGAGGCGTGACTCCGGCTGCGTCGATTACTCGGGCGGCGGGGCTGGGGTGCAGACGCCGTCCGGGCCGTGGACGTGGTCGTGGTGGTGGGTATAGACGGCGACTTGCCCAGCCACCTCGCGCCCGAACAGGGCTTGATAGCGCGGGTCGCGGCTGACGTCGTGGGGATGCCCGGTGCAGCAGACGTGCCGGTTCAGGCACACCACCCGGTCGGTGGCGCCCATCACGACATGCAGGTCGTGCGACACCATCAAAACTGCGCAGCCGTGGTCGCGGCGGATCTCTCTGATAAGGCGATACAGTTCAGCCATACCGCCGACGTCCACACCCTGCGTCGGCTCGTCCAGCAACAGCAGGTGAGGGCGTCGTAGCAGGGCGCGGGCCAGCACGGCGCGCTGCAACTCTCCGCCCGACAACCGGCTGACCTGCGCGGCGGCATGATGCTCCATGCCGACCTGGGCGAGGGCGGCGCGCATGGCGGCCTTGTCACGGTTGCCCGACAACGCGAGAAAGCCGCCGACCGTGAGCGGAAGGATGGGATCGATGTGCAGGCGCTGCGGCACATACCCCAGACGCAGTCCCGGCCGCCGTTGCACGCGGCCCCTGTCGGGGGCATCCAGCCCCATCAGGACTCGCAGCAAAGTGGTTTTTCCGGCGCCGTTGGGGCCGACGATGGTAACAATTTCACCGTCGCTGATGCTCAGGTCGATGGCATCCAGCAAAAGGGAGCCGTCGCGGCTGAGGCTGACGCCGCGCGCGTCGATCAAGGGAAGCTTTGTCATGGCGCACCCTTTGCGCAGGCGCGGCAGCGTCCGGCAATTTCCACGACCGGGGCTTCGAGCAGAAATCCGGCGGCGTCGGCAGCGGTCTTGAGGTCGTGCGCAAGCCGCGTATCGTGCAGTTCGACAGCAATTCCGCAGTCGCGGCAGATCAGGAACTGTGCGGCATGAGCCTCGCCGCCCTGGGTGCAACCGACAAACGCGTTGATGCTCGCCAATCGATGCACCAGCCCCAGGGATTCAAGGAACGTCAGGGCGCGGTAGACCATGGGCGGCGCGGATCCCCAGCCTTCCTCGCTCAATCGACCGAGGAGGTCATAGGCCCCAACCGGGCGGTGGTCGCTCCAGACAAGTTGCAGGACGCGGCGGCGGATGGGGGTCAGGCGCGCGCCACGTTCACGGCACACATGCTCGGCGCGGTCCAGAGCGGTATCCAGGCAATGATCATGGTCGTGCGGTTCTGCCACCTGTGCGAACGCATCCAGGGTCATCGACGAAGCCATTCGACCGCCTCCTGAGCCATGTTATATCATAGCATAAGGTGCCCTTAGGCGGCGGTCCAGGGGGGGCGGAACTTTTGGATTTCCTGCGTTACTAATTTGTCAGACCCCTTCAGGAGAACCCTCATGCGCCCGTCCCCGATGATGACCCGCCGCCGCCGTATCCGCATTGCCCTCACCAGTGCCTTGCTCGCCGTGATCACCATTCCCGCCGTTGCCGCCACCTGCTATGAGCAGAGCAGTGGAACCATGGGCTTGTCGGGTTTCCCGGGCGTGCAGGCCAAGGTGGAGATCGGTGAATGGGTCGCCATTACCTGCACGTCGGGCAAAATCAAGCAGATGCATAGTAGCGCAACGGGCGTTATCTTCACCTGTAAGTAGGAGTAACTACCGGGCCTGCCGCCACTTGTCGAAGCTGCGGCCCGCCGTGTAGCCGGTGTAGCCGGCACCGAACAGCCACCACATCGGTTCGGGGATCGCTGCCAACCATGCACGCATTCCCTCGGCCACGGCATGGGCGGCGGCGGGTTCCACGGCTGCGACAAGGCCCATCGGCACCGATGCCAGGATCATCAAGTACATGATATAGAGGAACGATGGCCGCGCGCGGCTGGTCCACGGGTCCGTGCTCTGCGCTTCGGCCAGGATGGCGGTCATTTGCTGGGCGGCTTCCTCCAGGCGTTGGCGCCCGTCGGTTTCCAACAGGCGGCGCTTGGCCTCGGCCCGTTCGGCATCGCTGGTGAACAGGCTGTCGATGAGCGAAAACAGCGGTGCGGCGAGGCCGGTGACGGCCCCGGAGACGAGGGACGAGGGGAGGGTCATGGCGTGATGCTCCGATCAGTTCGGGAAGGGATGGGCGAGGCGCTCGGCCACCCAGGCGTCGCGGCGGGCCTCACGCTGCGGGCGGCTCCAATACCAGGGCGGCAGGGTGTCGTGAGAGACTTCCATCTGTTCCTCCCAGGCGCGCCTTAATGCCTCGGGGTCTGGGGGTGCGGCAGTCATGCCGCCACCGCGCGGGCTAGCGCCGCAACGAGCGCCCGCAGGTGGGCCTCGGCTTGATCGGGCGGCACCGTACACGCGGCATGATGCTCGGCGCAGTACGGGGACCCTTCGATTTGGGGTTTCTGGCAGTAGTGCCAGTCCAGGCCCGGCACATCGCCGTGGATATAGCGGCAGCCCACCGGATCTTTCGGGTGCGGAAAGCGTTGAGGCATAAATATCTCCATTAAAAGGCATAAATGCCGTTACGTGGGCGTGCAGGTTCCGGCCGATAAGGCCTGTGGAGAAGCTTTCGGTGAAGTAGGCGCATCCGGGCGTGCGGCTATAAGTTCTTGTACCGCTCTGCGGGTGTTGCGTCAACCGATAATGCTAAAACGAGGCAGTTATGCCCTTTTTATCGTTCGTGTGGTGGTGGGTGTGCAAAAGGAGAGGTCGCCAAGGGTGCGATTGCTTGTCGTTCCGTTCGTTAGCACTCTTTCAGGTAAGCCGGTAACGGCAGCCACTTAGGGAGGATTAGCGGATGATGCATCATGCTGTTCTTGCTGCCGCGGCGTTCGCTGCGGGGTACTCTGCTTTCGGGTCATGGGCCGCCGCAGCGGAACCGGCGCCTTTGGCCGTCGATGCGCCAGCCTTCAAGGAGCCTTGGACCCGCTACAAGGGCTGGCCGCAGGATGACTGGAAATACAACACCTTGCGGGAAGATCTGTCGCCGCCCGCGCCCACCGCACCGCGCAAGATTGACGCTCCCATCACCGGGAACGTAGAAAACGGCAAGGCTTTGGTGGCCGACCGCCGGCGCGGCGGCAGTTGCCTTGCGTGTCACGTCATGGGATCGGGGGAGTTGCCGGGCAGCGTGGGCGTGGACCTGTCGGAGGTCGGCACCTGGGGGCGCACCGACGAGGAACTGTACAACACCGTCTATGACCGCCGCGTCTATAATCCCGAAACGGTCATGCCTCCGTGGGGCACGCACGAGATTTTCAATGACGAGGAAATCCGCGACATCGTCGCCTTCCTCAAGACCCTGACCAAGCCAACGGTGTTCAAGGCGGACCTGGACAATCCCGCCAATCGGCCGGAACCCGTCGAGGACCGCGACAATCTGGACCCCTTCGTCAACCCGGCTGCCGAGATCATCGACGAAACCGGCCCGGCGACGTTCGCCCAGGCTGGCCCGAACGGCAAGGCCTGCGCCGACTGCCACAAGGATCCCCAGGCGCTCAAGGGGTGGGCGGCCGTCATGCCCAAGTGGGAGCCGCGCCTGAACAAAATCATGGGCGTCGAGGAATTCCTGGCCCGCCATGCCAAGGCCACCATGGATGCCGACTGGTTGATGCAGGGGCCGGAAAACACCAACCTCGCAGTCTATGTCCGTACGCTGTCCAACGGCGTGCCGCTCAAGCCCGACGTAAGTTCTGCCGAGGCCAAGGCGGCGCTGGAACGGGCCAATATCTTGACTCATCGGAAAATCGGCCAGCTTCATCTGGCCTGCACCGATTGCCATGAGATTGCTGCCAAGACGTGGATACGCGGTCAATGGCTTGGCGAGTTTAAGGGGCAGTTGCCGCACTTTCCGACATGGCGCACCAGCCGTCAGGAAATCTGGGACATCCGCAAGCGCTTCCAGTGGTGCGGGGTTGCCATCCGGGGCAACGAACTGCCGCCCGACGCGCCGGAATACGGGGACCTCGAACTGTTCCTGACCGTCAAGAACGAGGGCCTGGAGTTGAACGCACCGGGCATCCGGCACTGACCGGTCGCTGATAGCTCTCCGACTCCGGGCCTTCTGGCCCGGATTTTTTTCTGGGGGTGGTGCCGACAGGATAGGGGAAGGGGGTAATCGGAAGCGGTAGGCGTCGCTGCCGGTCGAAAGGCGTACAGGCCGGCCATAAGGCTACATGCATAAACGTTCTGCTACGTATTGATGCGTTCAATGTGATTTGATCAATGTATAACGCAAGAATAAAAGTCGAAATAAGGTGGTAAGATAGTATCCTCATGGCAACAATAAGGCGCCATAGGAGTAGGTAATTGTTAAGGATTTGAGGCCGACATTCTGTTCCGTCGACGCGATACCGTTTTGTGTTGCGCCCCATTTACAGGAACCGGACCATGGCCATGACCAGGACCAAGGACGACCAATTTCAGCAGGTGTGGACGAAGTGTCGCCGCGCCCTTGTAGGTGCAGGCTTCTTCAGCTTGTTCGTGAACGTGCTGCAACTCGCAGTGCCCCTTTATATGATGCAGGTCTTTGACCGCGTTCTCAGCAGCGGCAGCATGCCGACGCTGATCTATCTTTCGCTGATCGCCGCTGGCGCGCTGTTGACCATGGCGTTGCTCGACATGGTGCGCACCCGCATCGCCCATCGCACCGGCAACTGGTTCGAGAGCACGCTGAGCACGCCGGTGTTCACCGCTGGCCTCACCTATGCGCTGGACCGCCGTGTTCAGGCGACGGATTCCACCCGTGACCTGGGAACCGTGCGCGGCTTTCTGACCAGCCCCAGCTTGTTCTCGTTGCTCGATGCCCCGTGGGTTCCGCCCTATCTGTTGGTGGTGTTCCTGCTGCACCCGGTGCTGGGTGTCGTGGCGACCATCGGCGCGGTGGTCCTCATCGTGCTGGCAGTGCTCAACGAGGTGCTGACGCGCCGCCCGATGCGTGAAGCGTCCGGTGTCCAGCGCGAGGCTATCCGCCGCTCGACCAGCGCCCAGCGTCACCCCGAAGCCATCGACGCCATGGGCATGATGCCGGCCGTCGCCGGCCGCTGGGCTGCCATCAATACTCAGGTTCTGGAAATCCAGGGCCGTGCCGCCGACCGTTCGGCGACCATCAGCGCGGTGTCCAAGTTCGTCCGCATGGGCGTTCAGCTTGCCGTTCTTGGCGTCGGAGCGGCTTTGGTCGTGCAGCAGGAAATGACTGCCGGTGCGATGATCGCCGGGTCGATCCTGATGGGCCGCGCCTTGGCTCCGGTCGAGCAGGCCATTGGCGGCTGGAAGACCCTCATCATGGCACAGCAGGCCCTGGCCCGTCTGCGCCAGTTGTTCCAGGAAGCCCCGATCCGCAACTCCGGCATGAGTCTGCCTGCGCCCCGTGGCGAGGTTTCGGTCGAGAACGTCAGTCTCGTGTTTCCGCCGTCCAAGCGCCTCGTGCTCAACAACGTGACCTTTGCGCTGGAGCCTGGAACCGCGCTGGCCGTGACCGGTCCCTCGGCGGCCGGCAAGTCTGCCCTGGCCCGCCTGCTGATCGGTACGTGGAAGCCCAGCGGTGGCGTGGTGCGCCTCGACGGTGCCGATGTTTACAACTGGGACCGCACGCAATTCGGCCGCCATGTCGGTTATTTGCCCCAGGACATCGAACTCTACGGCGGCACGGTGCGCGAAAATATCGGGCGCATGGACCCCGCGGCTGATCCGATGGACGTCGTCAAGGCCGCCAAGACCGCCGATTGCCACGACATGATCCTGCGCCTTCCCGAAGGCTACGACACCCACATCGGCGACGCCGGGGTGGTCCTGTCGGGTGGTCAGCGTCAGCGCATCGCCCTTGCCCGTGCCGTGTACGGCGACCCGCGTCTGGTGGTGCTGGACGAGCCCGATTCCAATCTGGACCGGGCCGGCGAAGAGTCCCTGCTGCGCGCCATCCAGAACATGAAGGAGCGTGGTGCCACCGTCATCATCATCGCCCATCGCGGCGGTGTGCTGAAGGTCGCCGACAAGGTTCTGCTGCTGCGTGACGGTGAAGTCGAACTGTTTGAATTCGCCGCCCGCGCCTTTGGCCGCATGGCCGCCGGGGTTGCCGACCGCGCTGCTTCCGCCCCTGCCAATGACGTTGCTGCCGCCACCACCGGCCGTCCGGCTCCGGCCACGGTCCGCCGCAGCAACGGCGCTGCCTGAGAAAGGATACAGCCATGAGCACCCCGACTCCCAAAACGCCGCAACAGCCCAAGGCGCCTTTGACCAAGGCCCCTTTCAACAATCCCCTGGCGGCCCTTCTCAAGCGCGTGTCGCGCAGTGCGGCGGACGTTCCGCCGACCCGCGCGGCCTTCCACACCGGCATGGCCATCGTGGTCGTGTTCTTTGGCCTGGGCGGCGCGTGGGCGGCCTCCGCCGAGTTGTCCAGTGCCGCCGTGGCCCACGGCCGCGTGACGGTGGACAGCAATCGCAAGACCATCCAGCACCTGGAGGGCGGCATCATCCGCACGCTCCATGTGAAGGACGGCGACACGGTGAACGGCGGTGATCCGCTGATTACCCTGGAAGATGCGCAGTCCCGTGCCACGTGGGACCTGCTGAACGCCCAGTTCATGAGCCTGCGCGCCTTGGAGGCCCGTCTGGTCGCCGAGCGTGACGGCTTGGACAGCATCGTCTTTCCGCAGGATCTGCGCACCACTCAGGACGACGCCGAGGCCATTCAGGTCATGGCGGGGCAGAAGTCCCTGCTGGAAAATCGTCGCCGTGCGCTTGGAACGCGGCACAACATTCTCAACCAGCGCATCAGCCAGCTTCGGCTGGAGATCGACAGCTTGAATAACCAGAAGGCCGCCACCGATCAACAGATCGCCTTGGTGACGGATGAGGAAGCCACCGTGCGCGGCCTGGTCCGCAAGGGGCTGGAACGCAAGCCGCGCCTTCAGGCTCTGGAGCGCGAGCGCGCCCGGCTTGAGGGTGAGCGTCAGGAACTGGCCGGTGCCATCGTGCGCGCCGGGCAGCAGATCGGCGAGGCCGAGTTCGAGGCGACCGGCCTGGACCACGAGTTCCAGACCGAGGTCGC
The DNA here is from genome assembly GCA_041676205.1 of Rhodospirillaceae bacterium. Lineage (GTDB taxonomy): Bacteria > Pseudomonadota > Alphaproteobacteria > Rhodospirillales > Rhodospirillaceae > Cauispirillum. Next base: position 10,968 of record JBAYSM010000102.1, read on the forward strand.
CGCCGAACTGCGCGAAACCCAGACCAGCATTGCCGACCTGCGGGAGCGTATGGCGGCTGCGGCTGACGTTCTCAAGCGCCAGGTGGTGCTGGCCCCCATGGCCGGTGTGGTCGTGGACATGCAGTACTTCACCCCAGGCGGCGTGATCACGCCGGGCCGCGCAATCATGGATATCGTGCCGAAGGGCGACGACCTGATTGTCGAAGCCAAGCTGCGGCCGACCGACGTGGACACCGTGGTTGCCGGACTTAAGGCCGAGGTCAATTTCACCGGCTTCAAGGCGCGCACGACGCCGACGCTGAAGGGCAATGTGACCTACGTGTCGCCCGACAGCCTCAAGGACGAGCGCACCGATCAGCACTATTACACCGCCCGCGTCAGCATCCCGCCCGACCAACTCGCGCTGCTCGGAGATCAGGTCCTGACCCCTGGTATGCCGGCCGACGTGCTGATTGTGACGGGGGAGCGGACCGCGCTTCAGTACCTCGTTCAGCCTCTTACCGAAAGTTTCCGCAGAGCATTCCGGGAACTTTAGGTAAAAAGAACTAGAGCGACCTCTAGAAACGTAAAGCGTAGCTAAAGAAAGAACGTGTGTTCTTGCTTTGGTGCGAAATGGACTAACCTTTGGCTGATTTGAGCCACAAAGGTAGTTCATTCCTTCACTGCCAGGGGCGACCTGGCACACGCTTATGCCGGTTCTTCCGTCTTTTACCCTCTGACCCTGCTGGGGAGCGGGCAGGAGAGCGGAGACGGGGTCAGAACCGGTGCTACAGGAGAGTGAAATGAACGCCATCACCACCCATACCGGCACCTTCACGGTGGCCTATGACCAGCCGCTGCCCGAAGGTGTGACCATCCGCGCCGAGGGCGGGGACCTTTACAAGGGCCAGAGCAAGTGGGGCGCGGGCTTTGGTGTAACCGGCCTGACCAACCTGACCGGCGCCGCCAGCGGCACCGATTTGGGCTACAATCCCGTGACCAAGACCTCGGAAGCCCTGGTATTCGGCTTCGGGCACAATGTTGTCGAAGCCAAGATCACCTTTGATGCCTTCCAGACCGGCGGCTATGAGGGCAACGAGCGCGGTGTCTACGAGATGCTCGACGCGACCGGTAAGGTCATTGGCGCTCCCGTAACGTTCACGGCGTCCCAGGTGAAGGCCGCCGGTGGTGTTCTCACCGTCACCTCCGACGAAGGCTTTGCGTCCCTGCGTTTGACGGCGACCTCGTACGAGTCCGACACCTTCGGCCTGGAAAGCACGGTTGCCACCAAGGACGGCGTCAACTTTGCGGTGGATTCCTCGGATTTCCTCGTCAAGTCCGTCGCGGTGTCCTATGACGACACCCCGGTCCAGCCCGGCAACATGACCGAGGCGACCAAGGAAGACGTCGCCGTCACCATCGACGTGCTGGCCGGCGTAACCGGCGAGCCGAGCGAACCGACGGTCCCGACCAAGGGGGAAGGCATCGTTTCCTTTGACACGGCCCTTCCCGAAGGCGTCAC
>JBAYSM010000103.1:0-12444 GCA_041676205.1 Rhodospirillaceae bacterium
CGCGTCCATTGCGCCTCGCTCAACTCGTACCGCTTCACGCCCACCATAGCCTCCGCTCAATCGCGAAAACCTGTAAATCAGCAATCAAGCCTCTTGGGAATCCTGAATGTCGATCGGCGCTAGAAAGACCCCACCATGATCATCGATTGCACAGACCTCACCTACACCCCCGCATGGCTGCTGCGCGCAGCCGAGATATCCTGGGGCAACTCCGCCCGCGACATGCGGCGGGCCCACCAACCGGGCATCTCCCCCGGGAAAGCCGGGGAAGCCGCCCACCATGCCGCGAACGCCGCGAAACGCGCCGCCGCCGCCTTCGCCGCCTCACCTGACCCCTGGACGAGCTTCAACCGCGTCCAGGCCGCCCGCCCCGCCCGGGACAAGGGTGGTCTCGCCGAGTACATGATCCGCACGCAGCTCCGCCACAATCTGCTCACCTCCCGATCGAACACCCTCGACCGGTACGTCGCCGAAATCACCCTCGCCATCGAGCACGACAACCCCGAACTGGCCCAGGCCTGGGCCCGGGCTGCCTTCGACTACCTTCCGGCTTCCGAGATCGCCAAAATCCCCGAGCTGCCCGACAGCAACACCAAGGACTTCCTCACCCCCCACGCCCAGGCCAATGCCCAAGCCGCCTGACCTCCGCCGCTGGTGGCTGGTCCCGCACTTCGCCAAGCGCGGGACCCACCTCAGACGCCTGCCCCCGGACCTGTTCCTTCAATTCCAGATCATCTCCAGCTCCCCCCTGTCCGGGGCGCACAAAACCTCCCTCACCGGTCGCCAGCCCGAAACCCTCGCCGGCCTGCCTCCGATCGACTTCCAGCCCTACGCCGAGGTCCTGACCTGGGCCGACGCACTGGAGCTCTACCGGCTGCTTGGCCCAAACAACCTGACCCTCCCGTTCACGGGCGACCTCCTGAAGGGCCGTCTCGCCACCTTCGACCCCCAACCAACCCCCGCCGAGGCCCGGGCCCTCCAAAGCTGGGCCACCCGCGCCCTCCACAAAAAACCAGTCTTTTAACCATTCAAACCCCCGAGAGCTACCCAAGTACCCAAAACGCCCCCGCCAAATTTTTTCCCCATGCTGCAACAGGGAAAAAACCCGCCACGAGGATTTTATGACCACACACACAACCCCCATCCGCGCCATCCGCGCGAAATGCCTCGACTGCTCCGCCGGACAACCCCTGGAGGTCCGCCTCTGCCCCCGCACCGCCTGCGAGCTTTACCCCTTCCGCATGGGGAAGAACCCCAACATCAAACCCCGCAACCTGACCGACGAGCAACGCCAGGCCCTCGCCGACCGCCTCGCCAGGTCGCGCACCTCAACCGCCACCACCACTAATCGATAAAATCGATCACAGGAACCCCGCCCATGTCCACAAACATCTCCGCCAGAGAACTCCTAAACCTCATCACCCGAATTGAAACCCTCAACTCCGAGCGCACCCAGCTCGCCGAGGAAATCAAGGAAATCTACCTCGAGGCCAAGTCCTTAGGGTTCGATCCGCGCCCCATTCGCGAGATCATCAAGATCCGAAGTCAGGACCCCAACGATCGCGCCGAGCTCGACGCCCTGCTCGAGACCTACCTCACAGCCCTGGAGAACACCCAGCCATGACCCAACCCTCCACCCCCTTCAAGGTAGGCGAGACCTACACCGACGAACGGGGCGACGAGTGGCTGATCCTGGTTATCCGTGACGACGGCGCCAACCACCCCGTCATCGGTATCGAACCCTGGTCGGAGGGCTCTCTCCGTAGCTGGACCGCCGCCGGTTTCTTTGACTCCCATCACCCCCACGACGACCGGAACCTCGTCCCACCCGCCGCCGACGACCTCATGCCCCTCGCCGAGGCCATCGCTTACCTCGAGGCCATTCCCGAGCCCACCCAAAACCAGATCGTCGCACTCAAGATCCTGCAGGCCGGTCAGATGGCCTTGGAATCTTAACCGTTAAGGATATCCCCATGACCACCAAATTCGAAGTTGGAAAGACCTACCAACTGCGCGGCGGCGGTTCCGTCACCGTCACCGAAATCGACTGCCCGGACCACCCGGCCTACCCAATCCGGGCCGAAGGAATCGCCCGAAACGGTTGCCCCATTTCATCCCTGTGGACCTATGACGGCCTGTACGCCCGGGGCGAAACCGACGACCTCGACATGCTCCTCCCCGACCCCGACGCCATTCCCAACAGCCCCTTCAAGCTCAATCACATCTATAACACCCGGTCCGAAGTCGGGTCGGTCAGGATCATCGCCTATGTGCCTGAGGATATCCCGGAATACCCCCTCGTGGGTGTAGCCCTCTCCGATTCCCCCTTCTGGGAAAAGGGTGTTCTCAGTACCTGGAGCCTCGACGGAAGGTATGACCTGGATAAACGACACAAACACATCCAGGACCTCGTCCCCCCCGACGACCCCCTCCCCGCCATCCTCGACCCGCTGGCCGCCGCGATCAAGGCCCTGGCTGCCCTCCCCATACTCCGCACCAACGCCCAGGCCGAGGCCTTAAACCTGCTCATTCACGCGAAGAGGATGCTGTCGTGACCACCGTCACCACCCTCCACGGCTACTCCGCCTACGCCCACCTCCACGCCCACATCTCGCTCACGAACTACCAACTGCTCCGGTTGGCCCGCCAGCGCATCCACCCCCGCCACCGCACCGCCCGTTCCCACCGCGAGCACCGCCACCGCTACTACCGTGACATGATCACCCACCACACCCGCGCCCGAACCCTCGCCAACACCTGGAGCGGCCTGAAAGATCGGCATCTGCTTCGGGCCGAGATGTCGAACTTCATGAATTCTCAACCTCATCGTTGCCCTCATCTGGCAACTGCAGCGAGTCCTAACCTCAATAAGGGATTGTATCAAATGCAAGAACTGCCAATAGAAATTCGGCTTCTCTACGCTATTATCGCTGAATGGGAAGAACATTATTCTTTTGGTGAAATCATGGATGACGAAGAAAAAATGATACTTCTTGATATAGCTGAAAGACAACTGAACAAATATAAATCTCTGGTTCCAGAATGCATAATTGAATTTTACGAGGTTCTTTTCGCGAGAGAAGTATGGAGGTAGTTCTTGTGAGTCTCCGCACCGTCTCGTCATCAGAATCCTTGGTCCTGTGTCAGGTGCGACGCTCAGCCGCTACATACGAGATGGTGATATGTTCGCCTCGAACGCGACTTGCGCGGGATTTTTCCCGCACATGCTCTCCGGAACGCGGCACAGCCTGCGTCCCGCGCTTGTCCGAGGTTACGCCCTCTGTAGCGAACTGCGATCTGATACCGATGGTCCGGTGTGTGGTCGACAAATCGGGCATGAACACGCCATAAGAACGGCATCGGAATCGCCGTTGCATCAAGGGAAAGCCATTGTCCGTCAACCTCCAGGATCTTTCGCGGCGGCTGTTCAAGACCGCCGAGCAGCTATGGACCAACACGGCACTGCGTCCGGACCAGTACGCCCAGCCGGTCCTCGCGCTGATCGCCCTGCGGCAGATGGAGGCGCGGTTCGATCTGGTGCATGCCGATCTGTTGAAGACCTTCACCGGTCGTCTGAAGCCCACGCCGCAGGATTATCACGGGCACGGTGCGGTGTTCCTGCCCGATCATGCGCGTTTTTCCTATATGCTGGGTCTGCCGGAAACGGAGAATCTGGCCGAGGCGCTGAATGCGGCGATGGATGCCATCACCGAACATAATCCCGATCTCGCCGGCGTTTTGCCGCGCAGCTATGGCGCGCTGCCCAACAGCGTGCTGCGCGAAGTGCTGCGCCTGCTGGCCCCGCTGAAGATCGAGGGCGACGCCTATGGCCTGATCTTCGAATATTTCATGGGGGAGTTCGCCAGCGCCTTCATGCAGAAGGGCGGCGAATATTTCACGCCCGCGTCCATCGTGAAGCTGATCGTCGAGGTAATCGAACCGTATCACGGCAAGATATTCGATCCCGCCTGCGGCTCGGGCGGCATGTTCGTGCATTCCGCCAATTTCGTAAAACGGCACCACAAGAACCCCAGCCGCGAGATCAGCATCTATGGCGCCGAGAAGATGGAGGACACGCAGAAGCTCTGCCGCCTCAATCTTGCCGTGCATGGCCTCAGCGGCGATGTGCGGGTGGCCAACAGCTATTATGAAGACCCGCACAAGATGGTGGGCGCGTTCGATTTCGTGATGGCGAACCCGCCGTTCAACCAGTCGGAGGTCGATCGTTCCCGGCTGATGAGCGACGCCGGGCATGTCGAGGCGCGCTTTTCGCTCGGCATCCCCACCACCAACAATGCCAATTATCTGTGGATCGGCCTGTTCACCGCCGCGTTGAATGAAACTGGGCGCGCGGGCTTCGTGATGGCCAATTCCGCCTCCGACGCGGGCGGGTCCGAGCGGGAGATGCGCCGCAAGCTGATCGAAACCGGCGCGGTGGACGTGATTATCAGCACGTCGCCCAACATGTTCTTCACCGTGACGCTGCCGGTAACCTTGTGGTTCCTCGACAAGGGCAAGAAGGGCACGCCGCGCGCCGACGAGGTGCTGTTCATCGACGCCCGGCATATCTTTCGCCAGATCAGCCGCGCCCAGCGGGATTTCACGCCGGCCCAGATCGAGTTCATCGCCAATATCGTCCGTCTGTGGCGCGGGGAGGAAGAGGAACTGGAAGCGGGCAGCGGCCCGAATATGGCCGAAACCTTCGGAGACGATGGCTACCGGGACGTACCCGGCCTGTGCAAGGGGGCGACACACGCCGAGATCGCCGCGCAGGACTGGAGCCTGAACCCCGGCCGCTATGTCGGCGTCGCGCCCGGCGAGCAGGTGGAAGACGAGGACTTCCGCGAACGGCTGGAAACCTTGCAGGAGGAACTGGAAGGGCTGAACGCCGAAGCCGCACGCTTGCAGGATGTGATTGCGGCGAATGTGGCTGAGGTGCTGGCGGAATGACGGGAACTCGACCCCTTTCATCATTGTGCGAATTCATCGTCGATTGCGAGCACAAGACCGCTCCGCTGGCTGAGGCTGGCTATCCGTCGATACGGACCCCGAACGTCGGGCGTGGTCGCTTGATCTTGGCTGGCGTCAACCGGGTTTCCGAAGAAACTTACCGTGCATGGACAAAACGAGCCGTCCCTGAGGCGGGTGATCTGATAATCGCTAGGGAGGCGCCGGTTGGGAATGTGGCGATCATTCCTCCGGGCGTGCGTGTTTGTCTTGGGCAACGGACAGTCTTGGTCCGACCCGACAAGAAACAAGTTGATCCCCTATACCTCTGCTACTTTTTGCTCGGCGATTATGCGCAACACAAGTTTCGCGGTGCATCAGTGGGAGCGACTGTCGCACATCTAAACATGAAGGACATTCGTGGGCTGCCGATGCCCACACTACCACCACTTCCCGCCCAGCGCTGTATCGCGTCGGTCCTTGGGGCATATGACGATCTGATCGAGGTCAACCGGCGGCGGATCGCGGTGCTGGAGGAGATGGCGCGGGGGCTGTTCGAGGAATGGTTCGTCCGCTTCCGTTTCCCCGGCCATGAAGCAGTGCCGATCCTCGACACACAAGATGGCCCGCTGCCGGAGGGGTGGAATTGGACGCCACTTGCGAAACTTGCCAAATTTAAGAGTGGCAACAACAAACTGACGAAGGCAGCATATAAGGAAAAAGGCGTCACCGCTTATAGTGCCAGCGGGCCAGATGGTTTCGTTGAGAAAGCGGAAGGCTATGGTCCGGCTGTTATCGTTGGTGCTGTTGGCGCTTATTGCGGCAAGAGTTGGCTAGCGGATGGAGAGTGGACCGCAATTGCCAATACATTTGCATTACTACCCAATCATGGCGTTCCCGCAGAGTTTCTGTTCTTGGCAATGTGTGGCATTGAGAAATGGCCAAGGCGAGGTGCAGCGCAACCCTTCATCGCAAAGACTGATGCAGGGGCAAAAAAACTGCCTCACCCTCCGCAGGAAATCTGGTCCTCGTTTGCGCAGCATGTCGAACCAATCTTTGGACTGATCAACGCACTAGGGGCGTCAAACCGCAATCTGACCGCTTCCCGCGATCTCCTCCTCCCGCGCCTGATCTCCGGCCAGCTTTCCATCGCCGAAGCCGAGCGCGAATTGGAAGTTGCCGCATGACTAAAATTACAAAAGATCATGTCGAATGGGTGTTCGTCGGCCGCCTGCGTATGATGTTGGAGGAGCCGCCCTCCGACCGCTACGAGGTTAGCGAGACATATGCATTGTTCACAACCATCCTGTGCTGGGTAATGCAGCATGTGCGCATTGGCGAGAACGAAGGGGAGAGAGACGCGGATAAACAAGCCAGAAATCTCCGCACTAAACTGGACAAAGTGTGCGCCAGAGCAGAACCTTGGAAATTCGCGCTCGATCCGACTGTACGCATCGAGCGCATTGGCAAACATTCGATCGCTGTGCCCGCTTCCGAAGGCGTGGAAACGCATAGTGTTTGGCGCATTCTAAGAAACTTGCGCGATGCCACCGCGCACGGCGACATGCGAACTGTGGAACCCCTGAATACTGAACACCTCCTGGTTGGATTCACCTTCCTCTTAGCGGAGTATAAGAACGGACTGAAGAAGCCGCCAACGTGGGAGGGCAAGATTACGCTCTTGCAATCAGACATGCAGAGAATAGGCGCGGAACTGGCTCGCCGCTATTGCAATACAATCAGGGACGCGCACCGTCATAACTCGACTTTCGGAGCCGAAGCCGGAACAATCAAGGAACGGGCCGCCTGACATGGCAAGAGGGCTTACCGGCATCGTCGCGTCCGAGGATGGCATTGTCGAAAAACCGGCCCTCGCGCTGTTCCAGGAACTGGGCTGGCAGCATGTCGATCTGCACGGCGAACAGCCGGGGCCTGCCAATCCCACCGGGCGCACCAGCTTTCAGCAGGCGTTTCTGCCGGCATATCTGAAAGCGGCGCTGCGCAAGCTGAACCCGGACCTGCCCGCCGAAGCCCTTGATCTGGCCGAAACGGAACTGACCCGCGACCGTTCGGCCATGCTGCCGGTTGCCGCCAACGCGCAACTGCTGTCGCTGATCCGCAATGGCGTGCCGGTGCAGGTGCGACACGATGACGGCAAGTTCGACGATCTGCTGGTGCGCGTGATCGACTGGCGGGATATTGCCGCCAATCAATTTCTTGTCGCCAGCCAAGTCTGGATTTACGGGGTGCTACACCGGCGGCGGCCCGACACCATCGGTTTCGTCAATGGCCTGCCGCTGTTGCTGGCGGAATGGAAAGGCCCCGCCTGTCCGCTGGCGGATGCCTATGACAATAATTTGCGCGACTATCGCGACACCATCCCCCAGCTTTTTCCGGCCAACGGCTTTGTGATCCTGTCGAACGGGCTGGAAGCGGTAATGGGGGCGGCGCATGCGCGCTATGAGATGTTCGCGCCGTGGAAGCGGCTGGAAGAGGATATGCCGGATGATCCCGGCCTTGAAACCCTGCTGCGTGCGACCTGTGAACCGACGCGCTTCCTCGACCTGATCGAGAACTTCGTGCTGTTCGACGAGGCACGCGGCGGCCTGCGCAAGATCGTCGGCAAATATCATCAGGTGCTGGGCGTCAACCGCGCTATCGATGCCGTCCGTCATGTCGAAAGCAACCGGGGGCGGCTGGGCGTGTTCTGGCACACGCAAGGATCGGGCAAGAGCCTGTCGATGGTCATGTTCGCGGAAAAGGTGCTGCGGCGGCTGGGCGGGAATTATACCTTCGTTGTCGTGACGGACCGCTCCGAACTGGACGACCAGATCGCCGGGCAGTTTGCCTCGGCCGGCGCACTCACCAGGGATATTCGGGAAGTACAGGCCGGCAGCCGCGTCCATCTGAAAGAATTGCTGGCGGGCAATGAACGCTATGTGTTCACGCTGATCCAGAAGTTCAGCACGGCGGACAGGGAGCCGATGCCGGTACTGTCCGAACGATCCGACATCATTGTGATGACCGACGAGGCCCACCGCAGCCAGTATGATCAGCTTGCCGCCAACATGCGCGCCGCACTGCCCAATGCATCGTTCATCGGCTTTACCGGCACACCGCTGATCAAGGGCGCGGAAAGCCGCACGCGCGAAGTGTTTGGGGATTATATCTCCATCTATGATTTTGCCCAATCGGTGCGCGACGGGGCAACCGTGCCGCTGTTTTACGAGGCGAGAAAGCCGGAATTGCAGTTGAACGCCGACGAATTGCGGGAAGAGCTGGATGCGTTGCTCGATGAAGCGATGCTGGATGAAGAGCAGGAGAAAAAGCTCGGCCAGCAGTTCGGGCGGCAATACACCCTGATCACCGCGCCAGACAGGCTGGACAGGGTAGCGGAAGATGTGGCGCTGCATTTTGCCATGCGGGGCTATCGCGGCAAGGCGATGTTTGTCGCCATCGACAAGGCAACCGCAGTAGCCATGCACGACAGGGTCAAGGCTGCCATCGCCCGCCTGATCGCGCAGGACGAGGAACGATTGAAATTAGCCCATGAGGCGGAAGGCGCGGCAATAGCCGAACGGCTGATGTGGCTGCGCGAACTCGATATGGCGGTAGTGGTGAGCCAGGGCCAGAACGAGATCGACGATTTGCGCAAAAAGGGCCTCGATATCCTTCCCCATCGCGAGCGGATGCAGCGGGAAGACCTTGAGGCCAAATTCAAGGACCCGGACGATCCGCTGCGGCTGGTGTTCGTCTGTGCCATGTGGATCACCGGCTTCGACGTGCCCACGATCGGCACCGTCTATATCGACAAGCCGATGAAGAACCATACGCTGATGCAGACCATCGCGCGGGCTAACCGCCGGGCAGAAGGGAAAACGTCGGGCGTCATTGTCGATTATGTCGGCGTGTTCCAGAACCTGCAGAAGGCGCTTGCCATCTATGCAGGCGGCGGGAACGGAGGCGGCGATACAACAGACGGGGAAAGCCCGATCAGGGGCAAGGACGAACTGGTGACAGCGCTGGAGCAGGCGCTGGACGCGGCGCGGGCTTTTGTTCAGCCGCTGGGCGTCGAAGTGGATGCCATCATGGATGTGCGCGACTTTGCCCGCCTGCGGCTCATCAGTCAGGCTGTCGAAATCCTGATCGCGCCCGACGAACGCCGCCGCGAGTTCCTGCGCCTGGCGGCGGCTGTTACCAGGGCATACAAGGCGCTGCTGCCCGATGAGCGGGCCGCGCCTTACCTCAGGCCGGTTGCCGTGTTCCACACCTTGTCTGACGCGGTGCGGGCGAAACTGGGACCGGTCGATATATCCGCCGTCTCCGCCCGCATTGCCGAACTGCTCGACGAGAAGCTGGAAGGCGTCGCAATCCTGACGCCCATCGTCGAGGGGGACACGGCCCGGGGGCGTGTGGACCTTTCCGGAATCGACTTTGAAAGGCTGGGCGATCTTTTTGCTGCCAGCCCGAAGGTTGCGACCGATCAGCTGCGCGAGGCGGCAGAAGAAAAGGCGCGCACGCTGGTGGAAGCCAATCCCACGCGGCAGCATCTGGTGGAACGGCTGGAAAAGCTGGTCGCCGACTACAACGCCGGTTCGGTTGATGTCGAACAGGTCTTTGAAGCTATCAAGGACTTCATCAGGGAGATGGATGAGGAGGAGCGGCGCGCCGCTCGTGAGGGACTGACGGAAGAGGAGTTGGCCATCTTCGACCTGTTGACCAACCCGGAGCCAAAGCTAACGAAGACAGAAGAGCAGGAAGTCAAACGGGTAGCGCGATCCCTGCTGGAGAAGCTGCACGACCTGACCGGCGCGATAGACTGGGTGCGCGGGCAGGAAACGCGCGGCGCCGTCTGGACGGAAATCAGGCAGCGGCTGAATGAATTGCCGGAAAATCCCTATCCGCAGGCGCTGTGGAACAGCAAGGTGGATCAGGTCTGGGATTTCGTGTTGCAGCGCTATGCATGACGCCGATGGCCGATCCATTTCAGCACCTCGTCGCATGTGGGATCAGGCCGCATATGGTTCGTCCGATTACGGCGGGGAACAGCCTCTTTTCAGCAGGCGGGCCACCGTTCGGCGGGCTGCGCATCGATCATCAGCTGAACCGGCTCAGCCGTCCGGAATTGGGTGCTTGCCGAAGACCCGGTTGAACATGTCAAGCTGGCTCCAGCGGATGAAACGGTTGCAGATCGCCCTGCGCAGGCTGTTCCGGTCGAATTCCTGCACGAGCTCTCGAACTCCTTTCCCCATGGCCTGTGACGAATTTGGCCCAGGCCAACATCATGGGTCTGCGCTCTTCCAATAAATTCTCCCGGGCATAAGCCGCCCGGACCTCATTAGGATCGGCATGGGCCAGGGCGGCTTCACTCAGGTGATCCGCCCACCCGTTCGCCAGACTCCAGGCCTTGAAACTTGTGCGGAAACCATGCGGTGTTTCCCTGTATCCCATACGTCGCATCGCCATACGCATCGTATCGAGCGACATCGCTTTCCCCACACCCGTTCCAAATACATATTCGCTCTGTGTGGTGCCTGCCTGCAGCAGGCTGATCGCCTCGGGCGACAGCGGCACATGATGCTCGATCCCCATCTTCATCTCATCCGCCGGCACGACCCAGACCATTGCGTCCTGATCGATCTGCGTCCATTTCAGATTACGCACATTACCCGGGCGTGAGGCGGTGAGGATCAGCCAGTGAAGGGCTGCGCGCACCTGCGGCGTCGCGGCGCTGTGGCTGAACGCGGTATGGAAGGCCGGCACCTCCTGCCAGGGGACGGATGCCATATGCTTGACCTGCCGGCGGGAATGTCTTGGCAGAGCATCCCTGACCAGCCTCATGTCAATGGCGTCGTCCCTGTATCCCTTGCCGATCGCCCAGCGGATAACCCGGTCAATCCGTTGCAACACCCGGCGGGCGGTTTCGGGAATCTTCATCCAGATCGGCTCGAGAACGCGGTGAACGTCGCCGCGCTCTACCTCATCGATCCGCATGTCTCCGATCACCGGAATGGCATAGGTCTCGAGCGTCGTGAGCCACTGGGCGACATGCTTGTCATTCTTGAGACCGGTGGTCCGGGCCTTGTGCGCTTCGCGCGCGGCTTCGGAGAATGTGGGCACAGCGTGCCGGTTTTTGCCCCCCGCCTCCCGCGCCTTGTGGGCAACGGCACGGGCGGTGGAGAGTGACATAGCCGGGAAGGAGCCGAGGTTGATGTCCCGACGCTTTCCATCCTGCTGGATACGTAACACCCAATATCGCTGGCCCGAGGGTACGATTCGAAGATGGAGCCCGTCACCGTCCGAGTAGCGGCCCGGGTCTTTCAGCGCCGCTACCGCCTTCACCGTCAGCTTGCCCACATTCTGTCCCCTGTCCCTTTTTTGCCCCTGAACTGCCCACAACCGGCGGTTGGCTACAGGGAGACGCTATGAGACAGTCTGAGAGGATTTTCCAGCAAAATCAGGGGGGATGAGACGGATTGAGACACTATGAAACAGCAAATGGCGGAGTCGGAGGGATTCGAACCCTCGGTGCCGGTTACCCAGCACGGCAGTTTAGCAAACTGCTGGTTTCAGCCGCTCACCCACGACTCCGTTGACGGGTGGCTATAGCCGCAGCATTGAGCGGCTGCAACCGTCTGTCACAATTGGTTGTCGCTAATATTGTCGCTGGCCAGTTCCGCGAGAATTCGGTTCAGCAGAGGACGCCCTGCCGCGGTGGTGCGGAGCGGGTCGAGGGGGGCGAGGAGCTTCCAGTCTGTCAGCCGTTGGCGCGCGTCGGTGTCGATCGCATCGGGGAGAGAAACGCCGGTGTGGCGGGCGAATTGCGCCGGGTCGATGCCGCTGCTCAGGCGCAGACCCATCAGCAGAGCTTCGCGGGCGGCTTCGGCGGGCGTAACTGCTGTTTCCTGGTCGATACCATGGCCCGTAGTTTCCACAGCAGTAAGCCAGGTTTCCGGGCGGCGATGGCGCTCGGTCGCCAGATGGTTGCGGCGACCGTGTGCGCCGGGTCCGATGCCCGCATAAGGCGCATAAGTCCAGTAAGCAAGATTATGGCGGCTTTCCGCGCCCTTGCGGGCATGGTTGGAGATTTCATAGGCCGGCAGGCCCATGGCCGCGCAGACCTCCTGCGTCACGTCGTAGAGAGCGCGAGCGTTGCCTTCGTCGGGAATCACGAGCTTGCCCGCGGCATGCAATCCGGCGAACGGCGTGTCCTGTTCGATGGTGAGCTGATACAGCGACAGGTGCTCGGCCGCCTCCGAAATCGCTAGCCGCAGTTCCGAGGCCCATGCGTCGGTCGTCTGGTCCGGGCGGGCATAGATCAGGTCGAACGAGTAGCGCTCGAACGCGCTGCGCGCGATCGCCACCGCATCCAGCGCCTCGCGCGCGCTGTGCAGCCGGCCGAGCCCCTTGAGCGAAGCGTCGTCGAGCGCCTGCACGCCGAGCGAGACGCGGTTGACGCCGGCGGCGCGATAGCCCTTGAAGCGCGTCGCCTCGACG
>JBAYSM010000104.1:0-12048 GCA_041676205.1 Rhodospirillaceae bacterium
CGACTGCATCCCGCGGCCACCGGAGATGATGACCTTGGCGCTGGTCAGTTCGGGGCGGTCGGACTTCGACAGCTCCTGGCCGACGAAGGAGGACGTGCCGGGATTGGCGGCAGCGGCAATCGCCTCGACCGGAGCCGAACCGCCTTCGGCGGCGACGGGGTCAAAGGCCGTGCCGCGCACGGTGATGACCTTCAGCGCGTCGGCCGTCGTGACGGTGGCGAGCGCGTTGCCGGCATAGATCGGGCGGATGAAGGTATCCGCCGACTCGACGCCCGAAATATCGGACAGCATGGCGACGTCCTTCAGCGCGGCGACGCGCGGCAGGAAGTTCTTGCCGAACGTAGTGGCCGGGGCCAGCACGTGGCTGTAGGCGTCAACCACGCTCAACACCAGATCGGCCATCGGCTCGGCCAGCGGGTGGGCATAGGTGTCGGCGTCGGCCAGCAGCACCTTGGCGACGCCGGGCACCTTGGCGGCGGCATCGGCGGCGGCGCGGCAGCCGTGACCGGCGACCAGGACATGCACGTCAGAACCAACCGCCTGGGCAATCTTGGCGGCGGCGGCGAGGGTGACGAGAGTCGCGTTCTTGAGCGCGGCGTTATCGTGTTCAGCGATGACGAGGATGGCCATGGTCAGATCACCTTCGCTTCGGTCTTGAGCTTGCTCACCAGTTCGGCCACGTCGGCGACCTTCACGCCAGCCTTGCGGCTCGGTGGTTCGGTCACTTTGAGCGTGGTCAGGCGCGGAGTGGGATCAACGCCCAGGTCAGCCGGGCTGACGGTGTCGATCACCTTCTTCTTCGCCTTCATGATATTGGGCAGCGAAGCATAGCGCGGAGTGTTCAGGCGCAGGTCGGTGGTGACAATGGCCGGAATCTTGAGGTCCACGGTTTCCAGGCCGCCGTCGATTTCGCGCGTGACCTTGACGGACCCGTCGCCCAATTCAACCTTGGAGGCGAACGTGCCCTGCGGCCAGCCCAGGAGGGCGGCGACCATCTGGCCGGTCTGGTTGCTGTCGTCGTCGATGGCCTGCTTGCCCAGCACGATCAGGTCCGGCTTTTCCTTGTCGGCCAGGGCCTTGAGCATCTTGGCGACGGCCAGCGGCTGAAGCTCCACGTCGGTCTGCACCAGGATGCCGCGATCGGCGCCCATGGCGAGCGCCGTGCGAATGGTTTCCTGGGACTGCGACACGCCCATGGACACGACCACGATCTCGGTCGCCTTACCAGCTTCCTTGAGGCGCACGGCTTCCTCGACGGCGATTTCGTCGAAGGGGTTCATGGACATCTTGACGTTCGCCGTTTCGACGCCCGAGTTGTCCGATTTCACGCGAATCTTGACGTTGTAGTCCACGACCCGCTTGACGGCGACCAGAATCTTCATCGGTTTCCGCATCCTACGTTCTTAGTCAGAGCGTTCTTTTGGCGCTTCCTGCTGACGCAGACAACCCTTGTTGCGCCGCAAAATAAGCCTTCTGCGCCGGGGAGTCAACGAAGCCTCCATGACACATCTGAGTCAAAGAAGAACAGGTTGACGTTTACGTCAACTAATTTTGTCACAAATGCGGTCATCGCGTGGCACCGGGCACCCATAACACGTCGTCCAGTCCGTTGCGGTTGAGCGCGCGGGCCAACACGAACAGGTGGTCGGACAGGCGGTTGACATAGGCCAGGGCGGTCGGCGTGACCGCATCTTCGTCGGCCAGGGCAGCGATCAGGCGCTCGGCCCGGCGGACCACCGTGCGGGCATGATGAAGGTGCGCGCTGGCCGCGCTGCCGCCGGGCAGGATGAAAGAGTTGAGCGGCGCCAGTTCGGCGTTGAGGCTGTCGATTTCGGCCTCCAGGCGATCCACCTGCCCCTGGGTGACGCGCAGGGCCTGGCCTTCGGCTTCCTCGGCCTTGGGCGGCGTGCACAGGTCGGCCCCCAGGTCGAACAGATCGTTCTGGATGCGGGCCAGCAGGTCGTCGGCGGCCACGCCGCCGGTGGTCAGGCGGGCGAGGCCAATGACCGCGTTGGCCTCGTCCACCGTGCCATAAGCCTCGACGCGCAGGGCGTGCTTGGAAACGCGCGTGCCGTCGCCCAGCGACGTCTTGCCCGTGTCGCCGCCGCGCGTGTAGATGCGTGTCAGTCTGACCATGGTGTCTCCCGTGGGCTGGAAAAAATCAACGGCGATGCTATACAGGCATTCCATGCTTTAGGGTGGCGGTGCCGGCCCGCCATGGCAAGCTGTCCGTCGTGCCGTTCCCGCCACTGCTTCGGAATACCCCGTGCCCCGCCTCTACGTCACGTTGTCAGCCTATATCAGCCGCCACGTGATCGGGGCGCTGTTGGCAACGCTGTTGGTCATCATGGGGTTGATTCTGCTGCTGGATTTCATCGAGCTGTTGCGCCGCGCCGCTGGCAGCCCCGATGCCGACCTGGGGGTGCTGCTCAAGATGGCGCTGCTCAAGATGCCGCAGATGGTGCAGCAGGTGCTGCCGTTCGCCGTGTTGATCGGCGGCATGGTCGCGTTGTGGCGCCTGACCCGCAGCCACGAACTGGTGGTCATGCGCTCTGTCGGCGTGTCGGTGTGGCAGTTCCTGGGGCCGGCCATGGTGGTGGTCGGGGCGTTGGGGGTGCTGAACATCACCGCGTTCAACCCGGTGGCGGCGGCGATGTACAAGTCCTATCAGCGCATGGAGGACACCGTCATCCTGCGGCGGCCAGGGTCGTTCAACATATCGGAAAGCGGCCTGTGGCTGCGCGAGCCGCGCCCCGAGGGCGGTCATATCGTGGTCCATGCCGGGCATGTGCGCCAGGACGGGTTCCGCCTGGACATGCGCGATCTGGCGTTCATTTCCATCGACCAGGGCGAGCGGTTCGTGCAGCGCATCGACGCCCGCCTCGGCACCCTGGAGGACGGACGCTTCCGCCTCAACGACGTCTGGATCATGGAAGCCGGTCAACCCGGTCGTCAGGTCGAGGTTCTGTCGCTGCCGACCACCCTGACGCTTGGCCGTGTGCAGGAGAACTTCGCCAGCCCCGAGACGATTTCATTCTGGGAGTTGCCGCAGTTCATCCGCTTTTTCGAGTCGGCCGGGTTTTCCGCGCACTCTCACCGCCTCCACTGGCACAGCCTGATTGCCTCGCCGCTGTTGCTGTGCGCCATGGTGCTGCTGGCCGCCGTTTTTTCGGTCAGCCCCAACCAGCGGTCGGGGGGCGGCTTCGTGCGCGTGGTGGGCGGCGTCGGTGCCGGGTTCCTGCTCTATTTCTTCACCCGCCTGACCTTGGCGCTGGGGCTGTCCAACACCCTGCCGCCGTGGCTGGCGGCGTGGAGTCCGACCCTCATCACCGTGCTGCTGGGCACGGCAATCCTGTTGCATCTGGAAGATGGCTGATACATCCCCGCTCCGCCTTACCCTGGTTTTCATTCTGGCCCTGACCGTGTGGCGGATCGCCGTGCTGTTCGGCGCGCCCTTCGACCTGTCCTTTGACGAAGCGCAGTACTGGGGGTGGGCGCAGGACCCATCGTTCGGCTACTTCTCCAAGCCGCCCCTGGTCGCCTGGGTGATCTGGCTGACCACGGCGATTGGCGGTGACGCCGAGCCGTGGGTGCGCCTGGGGGCCACCCTGGCCCATGCCGGAGCGGCGCTGGCGCTGTTCCTGGTCGGACGCATCTTGTGGGATGGCCGGGTCGGGATGTGGGTGGCGCTGGTCTACGCCACGCTGCCTGCGGTGTCGATGTCGTCGCTGCTGATTTCGACCGACCCGTTCCTGCTGCTGTTCTGGGCCCTGGCCCTGCACGCCTACATCCGCGCGCTGCGCGCCGATGGCCTGGGCTGGTGGCTGTTGTTGGGCCTCTGGGTAGGTCTTGGACTTCTCAGCAAGTACGCCATGGTGTTCTTCGTGGGGTCCATGGTCCTGCACCTTGCGTGGTCGGCCGAGGACCGCCCGTGGCTGCGCCGGGCCGGGCCGTGGCTGGCGATGGCGGTCGGCGGGCTGGTCTATCTGCCGAATCTGTGGTGGAACCGCACGCACGGCTTTGCCAGCTATCGCCACACCGGCGAGAACGTCAATCTCAAGTCCGACCTGTTCAATCCGGGTGAACTGGCCGAGTTCCTGGGATCGCAGTTCGGGGTGTTCGGGCCGCTGCTGTTCGGGGCGCTGCTGGTCCTGCTGCTGGTGCGGTTCCGCGTGGCGGCGCGCGATCCCCGCCTGCGCCTGCTGCTGGCGTTCACGGTGCCGGTGCTGGCGGCCATCAGCGCCCAAGCGTTCCTGTCACGCGCCAATGCCAACTGGGCGGCCTCGGCCTATGTGGCGGCGAGCGTCCTGGTGGTCGGCTGGTTGTGGGACAAGGGCCGCTGGCGGATGCTGATCCAGGCCTCGGTCGCCTTGCACCTGCTGGCCGCCGGGGTGGCGTATAATCTCGACACCGTGCAGCGGCTGACCGGAAAGACCATCGGGCCGCTTCAGAAAATGCAGGGCTGGGAGGAGCTTGGCGCGCAACTGCGGGCGGTCAAGGCCGAGCATCCCGACCTCCAGCTTCTGTTCGATGACCGCAAGCTGATGGCGTCCATGCTGTACTATGCCCGCCCGGTGGTGTTCGATGCCGTGATGTTCCGCCAGATGCCGGGCATTCAGAACCACTACGAACTGACCACCACGCTGGCCGGGCGCGAGGGCGACGACTTCCTGCTGGTGGCGCGCAACGATGACGGCCCAGTCCGCTTTGCGTTCGAGTCCAGCGAGCCGCTGGTCACGCTGCGCGTCGGGGACCATCCCAAATATGCGTTGCAAACCCGGCTGTACGTGGTGCGGGGATATAAGGGACACGCTCACCCATGATGCTTGAAACGTTCGTGGCCGCCGCCGGGCGGTCGTTCCGTCGTCATTGGCTGGCGTGGCTGTTCGGGTTGCTAGTCACGTTCCTGGTGTTTCCGGGCATCGACCTATGGGCCAGCGGCCTGTTCTGGACGCCCGAAAGCGGCTGGGTGTACCGCGACGGTCACTTGCTGGAGTTCGTGCGCAAGGGCTTGCCCAGCGTGATCGTCGGCGGCGTGCTGTTCATGCTGGTGCTGTATGTCGCCGGGATCGTGTTCAAGCAGACGTTTCTTGGCATCGATGGACGCATCGCCCTGTACCTGCCGCTGTCCCTGGCCGTCGGGCCGGGGGTGATCGTCAACGGCATCTTCAAGGACAACTGGGGCCGCGCCCGGCCAAGCCAGATCGTCGAGTTCGGCGGTACCGCCACCTACACGCCGCCGCTGATGGTCACGGATCAGTGCGTGACCAACTGTTCATTTACCTCCGGCCACGGGGCGTTGGGGTTCTGGCTGGTCAGTCTGGCGTTCCTGGTGCCCGCGCCCTATCGCGGCCGGGCCATCCTGGTGGCGCTGGGTCTGGGGAGCATGGTTGCCCTGGTGCGCATCATGCAGGGCGGGCATTTCCTGTCCGACACCCTGTACAGCGCCATCATCACCGTGTCGGTGAGCTGGGTGCTGTGGAAGGCCATGTTCGGCCCTCACTCCCCAACCCCACATGGAACAAAGGACTTTTCCTGACGTTCCGGCCGCCTTATATGTCGGCCATGACCATAGCATCGCCCCCCTGTTCGGCCACGCCAGACGCCGCCGACACGCGTGAGAACCTGATCGGCCTGTCCCGCGCGGAACTGGCCGAACGCTTTGCCGCGCTCGGTGAGAAGCCGTTCCGCGTCAAACAGATATGGTCCTGGCTGTACTGCCACGGCGTGACCGACTTCGCTGCCATGACCAACGTGTCCAAGGACATGCGGGCCAAGCTCGAAGACAAATTCCGCATCGGCCGCCCGACGGTCAGCCGCGAGCAGACCTCGACCGACGGCACCCGCAAATGGCTGCTGCGCTTCAAGGACGGCAACGAGGCCGAAACCGTCTACATCCCCGACGACGACCGGGGCGCGGTGTGCGTGTCCACCCAGGTCGGCTGCACCCTGACCTGCCGCTTCTGCCACACCGGCACGCAGATGCTGGTCCGCAACCTCGGTGCGGCCGAGATCGCCGGGCAGTTCATGGTCGCCCGCGACAGCTACGGCGAATGGCCGACCCCCAACGAAACCGGCCGCCTGCTGTCCAACGTCGTGGTCATGGGTATGGGCGAGCCGCTGTTCAACTACGACGAAACCGTCAAGGCACTGGGCATCCTGATCGATCCCGACGGCATCGCCCTGTCGCGCCGCCGGGTCACGCTGTCTACCTCGGGCGTGGTGCCGCGCATGTATGATCTCGGCCGCGATCTGCCGGTGAACCTCGCGGTGTCGCTGCACGCCGCCACCGACGACATCCGCAACGAGATCATGCCGATCAACAAGAAGTACCCGCTCAAGGAGCTGATGAAGGCCTGCCGCGAATACCCCGGCGCCTCCAACGCCCGGCGGATCACGTTTGAGTACGTCATGCTCAAGGGCATCAACGACAGCGACGCCGACGCCCGCGCCCTGGCCAAGCTGGTCAAGGGCATTCCGTGCAAGTTCAACCTGCTGCCGTTCAACAAATGGCCGGGATCGGACTTCGAGTGCGCCGACTGGGACCGCATCGAAAAGTTCTCCGACATCCTGGCCGCGCAGGGCTTCTCCGCCCCCATCCGCGTGCCGCGCGGCCGCGACATCCTGGCCGCCTGCGGGCAGCTCAAGTCGGACAGCCTGCGCGAACGCCTGAAGGTCAAGGTTGAAAGTTAAGGGAAGGGGATTCACCACAGAGATCACAGAGATCACAGAGATTTCAGTGTATGTGGCCGCGCGCAGCGCATAAAAACGACCCACGGGATTATTGCCTGCGGCGCGGTGGCCCCGCCCTCTCTGTGTCCTCTGTGATCTCTGTGGTGAATCCCCTTCACTTGTTCCAGACCGTGGCGTTGTCGTGTAGAACAGGGCCTTCCCGCCTCTGAAGCGAGTTCCGCGCGTGCAGTCTCTGGTCCACGGTTTCCGCCCTTACCTTCTGCTGACATTGCTGGTCTTGGTGGTCGCCCTGCCGGGGCTTGATGCCTTGCCGCCGATGGATCGCGACGAGTCGCGGTTCATTCAGGCGACTCGCCAGATGGCCGAGACGGGCGACTACGTGGTGGTGCGCTTCCTTGAGGAATTGCGGGCCAAGAAGCCGGTCGGCATCTACTGGCTCCAGACCGTGGCGGTGGAGGCGTTCAGCCATCCGGCCGATACCCGCGTGTGGCCGTACCGCGTGCCGTCGTTGCTGGGCGTGCTGCTGGCCGTGCTGTTCACGTTCCGGCTGGGCGTGGCGCTGTTCGACCGCCGCATCGCGCTGGTCGCCGCCGGGGCACTCGGTACCGCGCTGATTGCCGTGGTCGAGGCGCATCTGGCCAAGACTGACGCCATGCTCCTTGGGCTGACCACGGTCACGCTGACCGGGTTGGGGCTGATCTACATGCAGGGCAAGGGCGGCACCGCTGCGCCGCGCTGGGTGCCGCTGGTGTTCTGGCTGGCGCTGGGGTGCTCCATCCTGGTCAAGGGGCCGGTCACGCCGATGATCGTGATTTTGACCGGCATCGCCCTGGCCGTGGCCGACCGATCCTTCGGCTGGCTCAATGCCTTGCGCCCGGTCATGGGGGTGATCGTCACCGCCGCCGTGGTGCTGCCGTGGTTCATGGCGGTGTCCGAACAGACCGGCGGCGCGTTCCTCGGCGAAGCGGTGCGCGGCGACCTCATTCCCAAGCTGATCGGCGGCCACGAAAGCCACGGCGCACCGCCCGGCTACCATACCCTGCTGGCGAGCGTGCTGCTGTGGCCGGCGTCGCTGTTCCTGTGGCCCGCGCTGGGCCGGGCTTGGCGTGAGCGGGCCTTGCCGGGCGTGCGTTTTGCCCTGGCATGGCTGGTGCCGTCGTGGGTGGTGTTCGAGCTGATCCCGACCAAGCTGCCGCACTACACCCTGCCGCTCTATCCGGCCCTGGCGCTGCTGATCGCCGTCACCTTGTTCGCCGTGCGCGACGGCACCTATGAGCGCCTCGCCCGCCTGCCCGCCAAGCTGTGGTATCTGGTGTGGGGTGTGATCGGCCTCGTCCTCGCGGCGGCCATGATCGCCGCGCCCGTTCTGCATGGCGAGGGCGTCGGCGTGTGGCCGGTTCTGGCCGCGCTGGGCGCGCTGGTGGCGGTCGGCGGCGGGCTGTGGCACGCCCTGCGGCGACGTTACCTCAACGCCCTGGCGTTCGGCATGGCCGGAGCGGTGGTGCTGCATGTCAGCGTGTTCGCGGGCGTGCTGCCGGGTCTGTCGGATCTGTGGGTCAGCCAGCGCATTGCCGCCGCCGCCGATGTCCATGCCCCCGGCGCACCGCTGGCCGCCGTCGGCTACCACGAACCGAGCCTGGTGTTCCTGATGGGCACCGACACCCTGCTGGCCGACGACGGCCCCTCGGCCGCCGAAGCCCTGGCCTCGGGCCGGGTCGGCGTGGTCGCCATCGAGTCGCGCGCCGTTGACGCGTTCACCGCCGCCGCCGCCGAACGCGGCCTGTCCCTCCGTGCCGCCGAGGTGGTCGATGGCCTCAACTACTCGCGCGGCAAACCCGTCCGCATGACTCTCTACGTCCGGGAATAGCCAACATGCCAGATGTCCTCGACCGTACAGGGCAGGTTGCCCGTCGCCATGCCGCCTGGGTTCGCGCCCGGCCCCTAATGGCCGCCGTGGCCTATGCCGCCGTGCTGTCGGTGCTGGGCATCCTGTTCGTGGACAAACCGCTGGCTCTGTACATCAAGGCCAATATCGACCCCCACACCTTCGGCTTCTTCAAGACCGTCACCGACCTGGGACTGGGCGGTCACTGGTATGCGCTGGTGATCGTGGCGTGGCTGACGTGCATGGTGCGGTCCGGGCTGGCCCTGACCACCGTGGCGTATGAGACATGGCGCCTGCGCGCCCGCTCGGCGCTCTATGTGCTGGCAACCATGGTGGTGTCTGGCGTGCTGGTGCAGATTCTCAAGTTCGCCATCGGCCGTCTGCGCCCGCGCTACTTGTTCGAGGAAGGCCTGTACGGCTTTACCCCCTTCACCGGCGCCAACTCCTTCCCATCCGGCCATTCGCAGGTCATCTGGGCGGTGATGATCGCCCTGTGGTTCGTCTATCCTCGCTACCGCGCCGCCTACGTCACCGTGGCGATGCTGGTGTCATTCTCCCGCGTGGCGACGACGGTGCATTTCCTGTCCGACTGGATGATGGGGTCGGTTTTGGCCATCGTGGTCGCAGTGGCCGTAAAGGACTGGTTCGAGCGCGGCGGACGGCCGGGGGTGCGGCTGGTTTAGGGCGCGCAGCGCCCGCGTCACTTCGACTGCATCAGCCCACGCAATTTTCCCTGCATTTCCGCCGAGTCCCATTCCGCCTCGCCGATCAGGCGGGCGATTTCGCGGCCCTCGGGGTCCACGACAATCGTGGTCGGCAGGCCCGAGGCCTCGATGGCGCGCGGCACGCCGCCTGTGGGGTCGGCGTAGACGGCAAGGTTGCCAAGCCCCTGCTTGTCCAGCCACTCCTTTGCCACCGCTGCCCCGCCGCGATCCTGGTTGAGCGCCACCACGGTAAACGCATCCCCGCCGAGCGCCTTCTGCAACCGATCCAGGGCGGGCATTTCGCGCAGGCACGGCGGGCACCATGTCGCCCATAGGTTCAGGACCACCATCCGGCCCTTGAAATCGTTCAGGGAAACCGGCGTTCCGACCCCGTCGGCGAAGGTGATGCCGTCGGGCAGAATGCAGGGTTCGGCCCATACTTGCAGGGTGCCGACGGTCCGCGCGGTGGGTTTCTGAGGCCCTTGGCCCAACGTGCACAGCCGATCCGCATCCTGGCTGCTTGCAACGGGCACGATAATGGCGACAATCGCAGCCACGACGGCAAACGCCGCCACTGCCATAACCCCTTTGCCCGGACGCGTGAACCCTGCCATGACCCAGCCTTCCGATAAGTCCACCAGCACCATTTGGGGCGGCCGCTTCGATGCCGGCCCCTCGGCGATCATGGAAGCGATCAATGCCTCCATCGGCTTTGACAAGCGCCTGTACAAACAGGATATCGCGGGGTCGCGTGCCCATTGCAAGATGATTGCCGCCGCCGGGGTGATTTCCGAGGCCGACCGCGACGCCATCCTAGGCGGCCTGGATCAGGTGGAGCGCGAGATCGAGGAGGGCACGTTCGTCTTCTCCAGCAAGCTCGAAGACATCCACATGAACGTCGAAACCCGCCTCAAGGCGATCATCGGCGACGCGGCTGGGCGCCTGCACACCGCGCGGTCGCGTAACGATCAGGTGGCGACCGATTTCCGCATGTGGGTGCGCGATGCCTGCGACCGCATCGACAGCCAGCTCGGCGCGTTGCAGGAGGCGCTGATCGCCCAGGCCGAGGCCCATGCCGACACCGTCATGCCGGGCTTCACCCACCTCCAGGCCGCCCAGCCGGTGACGTTCGGCCATCACATGCTGGCCTATGTGGAGATGTTCGGGCGCGACCGCAGTCGCTTTGCCGATGCGCGGGCGCGCATGAACGAGTGCCCGCTGGGCGCTGCCGCGCTGGCCGGGACCAGTTTCCCCATCGACCGCCACAGGACGGCGGCAGACCTGGGCTTTGCCCGGCCGATGGCCAATTCGCTCGATGCCGTGTCCGACCGCGACTTTGCGCTGGAGTACATGGGCGCGGCGGCCATCGCGTCGATCCACCTGTCGCGTCTGGCCGAGGAACTGGTCATCTGGACGTCGGCCCAGTTCAAGTTCGTGAAGCTGCCCGATGACCTGTCCACCGGGTCGTCGATCATGCCGCAAAAGCGCAACCCCGACGCCGCCGAACTGGTGCGCGCCAAGGTCGGCCGCGTGATCGGCGACTTCACCGCCCTGCTGATCGTCATGAAAGGCCTGCCGCTGGCCTATTCCAAGGACATGCAGGAGGACAAGGAGCCGGTGTTCGAGGTGTCCGACACCCTGGACCTGACCCTGGCCGCCATGACCGGCATGATTTCCCGCCTCAAACCCGACGTGGAGCGCCTGCGCGCTCAAGCAGGCGTCGGCTTCACCACCGCGACCGATCTGGCCGACTGGTGCGTGCGGGTGCTGAACGTGCCGTTCCGCCGTGCCCACGAGATCGCCGGGTCGCTGGTCAAGCTGGCCGAGACCAAGGGCTGCGACCTGCCCGACCTCAGCCTCGCCGACCTGCAAAGCATCGAGCCCGGCATCACCGCCGAGGCGCAGGCCGTGCTGACGGTGGCCCATTCGGTCGCCAGTCGCACGTCCTATGGCGGCACCGCCCCGGCCAACGTGCGTGCCCAGGCGGCCGAGGCCCGCAAGCGGTTCCTGAGTGGCGGGGGTGTGGCATGACCCGCGCCCTCCTCGTCCTGCTGGCCGTGCTCATGCTGGCCGCGCCGCTGTCGGCCTGCGGCAAGAAGACTAAGCTGGAGCCACCCGAAGGCTCCGAGCATCCCAAGACCTATCCGACCCGCTGACGGACGCCGCATCATGCATCATTTCGATTACCGCAACGGCCGCCTCCATGCCGAGGACGTGGCGCTCGACGCCATCGCCGAGGCCGTCGGCACGCCGTTTTATGTCTATTCCACCGCCACCCTGGCCCGTCACCTCAGCGTCTTTACGGAGGCCCTGAGCGGTCTGAACGCCACCGTGTGCTTTGCCATGAAGGCCAACTCCAACCTCGCAGTGCTGCGCACTCTGGTAAAGCTCGGCGCGGGCATGGACGTGGTGTCGGGCGGCGAACTGGCCCTGGCCCTGAAGGCGGGCTGCGACCCGGACAAGATCGTGTTCTCGGGCGTCGGCAAGACGGCGGCGGAACTGGCCCAGGCGCTGGACGCCGGAATCCACCAGATCAACGTCGAGTCGGTCCCCGAACTGGAGGCCCTCAACGCCATTGCCGTCGCCAAGGGCCTGCGCGCCCCCATCGCGCTGCGCATCAACCCCGACGTCGGCGCGGGTGGGCACGAAAAGATCACCACCGGCAAGAAAGAGAACAAGTTCGGCATCGACTGGGTGGACGCCCACGGCATCTACCAGAAGGCCAGCGCCATGCCGGGCATCGCGGTCAAGGGCATCGCCGTCCAC
>JBAYSM010000105.1:0-12046 GCA_041676205.1 Rhodospirillaceae bacterium
CCCTGCGCTGCCCGCCGGGTGACACGCCGGTGAACGTGCTGTCGGGCGGCGAACGCAGGCGGGTTGCTCTGTGCCGGCTGCTGCTCAAGAAACCCGACATCCTGCTGTTGGACGAACCGACCAACCATCTGGACGCCGAATCGGTGCTGTGGCTGGAGCGCTTCCTGGAGGAATACAGCGGAACCGTGGTGGCCGTGACCCACGATCGCTACTTCCTCGACAATGTCACCGGCTGGATCCTCGAACTGGACCGTGGCCGCGGCATCCCCTACGAGGGCAATTACTCCGGCTGGCTGGAACAAAAGCAGAAGCGCATGGCGCAGGAACAGCGCGAAGAAGCCTCGCGCGAGCGCACCATCAATCAGGAACTGGAGTGGATTCGCTCCAACCCCAAGGGCCGTCAGGCCAAGCAGAAGGCGCGCATCACCGCGTTCGACGATCTGGTCGCCAAGGCCCAGGACAAGCAGCCCGGCCTTGCCCAGATTGTCATTCCGACCCCGGAACGCCTGGGCGGCGTGGTCATCGAAGCCAACGGCGTCACCAAGAGCTTCGGCGACCGCCTGCTGATCGAAAACCTGTCGTTCCGCCTGCCGCCGGGCGGCATCGTCGGCGTGATTGGCCCGAACGGCGCCGGTAAGACCACCCTGTTCAAGATGATCACCGGCATCGAAAAGCCCGACGAGGGCACCATCCGCGTCGGCGAAACCGTCAAGCTGGGCTACATCGACCAGACCCGCGAATCTCTCGATCCGAACCGCACCGTCTGGGAAGAAATCTCCGACGGGCACGAAGAAATCGACGTCGGTAAGCGCAAGATCCAGTCGCGCGCCTACGTCGGGTCATTCAACTTCAAGGGCGGCGATCAGCAAAAGCGCGTCGGCCAGCTTTCCGGCGGTGAACGCAACCGCGTCCATCTGGCCAAGATGCTGAAGTCCGGCTCCAACGTCCTGCTGCTCGACGAACCGACCAACGACCTCGACCTCGACACCCTGCGCGGCCTCGAAGAAGCCTTGCTCGACTTCCCCGGCTGCGCCGTGGTCATCAGCCATGATCGCTGGTTCCTGGACCGTGTCGCCACCCACATCCTGGCCTTCGAAGGCGACAGTCACGTGGAGTGGTTCGAGGGCAACTTTGAAGCCTACGAAGAAGACAAAAAGCGCCGCCTCGGCGCCGATGCGTCCGAACCCCACCGCATCAAGTACAAGCCGGTTCACCGCTAACCGAATCGGCCTTCCTATCAGTTGCTTCGACAGCCCGCCCCGAGCACTCGCGGCGGGCTGATCGTTTTGAATCTCGTCTTTAGTCTCAGTCCAAGCCTTTTGATCTTTCGCACCCCCAACCCAGGGCCACTATAACCAAGGACGCGCGAGGCCGAAAAACACTGGGATCAGATGAGTCTGCTACACCGCATTATCGTCCTCATCCTGCTGGCTGTCCTCCCGGTCGCAGGGGTGGAGGTGTACACGCAGTTCGTTCTGATGCAGCAGCGCGAGCAGGATGTCGAGGCGCGGGCCATGCGCCTGGTCCGCCATATTGAAGTGGAATACGCCCGACTGAGCGGAGGCCTCCGCCATACACTGATGACGCTGGCCGCGACAGATATTGCCCGGAACGAGGACACACCGCGCTGTCAGATCCTTTTGGAGGAACTGAAGCCGGGGTTTCCGGACTACTTGAGCTTTCACGTGACCGATGAGCGGGGCACGATCCTGTGCAGCACCGACCACAATGCCATCGGACAGTCGGCCGCCGCCCAGCCGTATTTTATGGAAGCGGTTTTAAGAGGGGCGTTCACAGAGGGGGAATTCAGTACCCTTATCCCCGACGGGCCCCTGCAACTGCCCTTCTCGGTGCCGGTCCTGAACAGCGACGGCATAGCGACCGGCGTCGTGATGGCGGCCGTCACCACTGCATGGCTCCAGGATTTTCTAACCAAACAGCCTCTGCCGGAGGCCGCCGAAGCCATGCTGGCCAACGATGACGGGACCGTATTGGCCGCGCGATCCGAGGAGGCGATCATCGTCGGATACCCCTTGCCCACTCCATACCTGGAATTCCTGGACACCACCGAGAACGGCATCGCCAGGGTCATCGGCCCGCGTGGCCGGGACCAGGTACTGGCCTATCTGCCGCTGAAGGTCGCCCCGAAAGGCCTGTTCGCCGCCGTCGCCCTGGATACCGACACAGCGCTGACGCCCCTGCGCGAAGCGGGCCTGCGTGCGCTCCTACTGGCCGGGGTCGTTGTGCTGCTGGCCGTCCTGGGCGCCATCTGGGGTGCCAATGTGTTCCTGCGCCGCCCCATCAGCGACCTCATCAATGCCACCCGGCGCTGGCGGGCCGGCGACTTCACCACCCGCAGCCGCATGGGCGGCGCGACCGAATTAGGGGAACTGGGCCGCGCCTTCGACGAAATGGCGGCCCATCTGGCGGAAAAGGAACGCACGCGCGAAGCCGCGGCAAAAGCCGAGCAACGCATGGCCACCGTGTTGGCCAGCACCACCGACGGAGTGGTCAACATCGACCGGGACTGGCGCTTTACCTACATCAATCCGAACGCCGCCGACGTCCTTCCAGGCGGTGAACGGTTGCTGGGCCAAAACGTGTTCGAAGCCCTGCCCGAACTACACGGATCGGAATTCGAGCGCGAGTGCCGAACCGCGCTGGCAACCCGCAAGCCGGTGGAATTCGAGGCCTTTTTCCCACCACTCCAGGCGTGGTTCGCGGTCCGAGCGTTCCCCTCCAAGGACGGCCTATCGCTGTACTTCCAAGATGTCACGTCGCGCCGGCGCGACGAACAGGCCCTGGCATTGGCGGCCCGGCAGAGGTCGGAACTGATGGCGCAGCTCAACGCCCTGCTGGAGAACGCCCCGGTCGGCCTGATCTACATGGACCGCCAAGGCCGCTACGTCCGGGTCAATGCGGCCATGGCCCGTATGAACGGCCTGTCCGAGCATGACCACATCGGCCGGCACATTAGCGACGTGGTGCCAGGCATTGATGCCGTGGCGATTCAAGGCAACCTCTACCGGGTGTTCACGGAACACCGGGCCATCAGCGATCTGGAAATGTCGGGCGAGGTGGCCACCGAACCTGGCGTCCTCCGGCACTGGCTGACCAGTTGGTTCCCGGTCATGGTCGAGGATGAAGTGCTGTTCGCCGGCGTGGTAACTCAAGACATCACGGCATCCCGCCGCATCGAGGCCGCATTGCGTATCGCCAAGGACGAAGCAGAAGCCGCCAACCGCGCCAAGAGCAGCTTCCTGGCCGCCGCCAGCCATGACTTGCGGCAGCCATTGCAGTCGCTGTTCCTGTTCCGCGCCGCCCTTGATCGCCACGTCACCGATGCCGAGGGCCGCCACAAGTTCGACATGCTGGGGGTTGGCCTGAACACGCTCAAGGGCCTTCTGGACGGTCTACTGGATGTGTCGCGCTTGGAATCCGGCAGCGTCGAGCCGTGCATCAGCGCCTTTCCAATCACCCCGTTGCTGGAAGATATCTGCGATTCCTACCGCCCAGTGGCCGAGGACAAGGGATTGCGTTTCGATGCGACGACTGACTGCGATCTTGCGGTAAAGAGCGACCCGATCCTGCTCGGCCGCATGATCCGCAATCTGGTCGAAAACGGCATCCGCTATACGCCGCGCGGGTTCGTGCGCCTGGAGTGCCACCCGACCGATGACGGGCACGTCCGCATCGGCGTGGTTGACAGCGGCATCGGCATCCCGGCGGATCAGACGAAGTTGATTTTCGACGAATTCCATCAGGTCGGAAATCCCGAGCGCGACCGGACGCGCGGTTTGGGCTTGGGGCTGCCAATCGTGCGCCGCCTGTCGGAGTTGCTGGGCCATCCGGTTGCCGTGTCCACCGAACCTGACAAGGGGTCCTCCTTCTCGATACTGGTGCCGCAGGCCAGCCACCCCCTGCGGGCCGAGGTCATCCGCCCGGCGACCAAACCCGGCCGGGGCCGCTTCGCCGTATTGATCGAAGACGATGCGCTGGTTCTGATCGGGTTGCAGGCCACCTTGGAAGACTTCGGCTTCGACGTCCTGGCGGCAGGCTCCAGCGACGAGGCCCTGCGTCGTTTGAATGCCGAGGGGCGGAGGCCCGACGTGGTGCTGACCGACTACCGCCTGCGCGGCGAAGAAGTCGGCACCCACGCCGTCCGCCGCATCCGCGCATTGTTCAAGTACCCGGTTCCTGGTCTGGTGTTGACCGGCGAAACAGGGCAGGACACCCGCGATGACGCGGCCAGCAACGGGCTGGGGATCCTCCACAAGCCCATCGACCCGGACCGCCTCAGCGATGCCCTGGAGCGCCTGATGGCGCCGGCTTAATAGGGGACGCCAGGCGCACCGGCTGGCGGTGACGGCCCCAGGTTCCCGGCTCGTCCTCGAACACTCCGGCGCAGACCATGCCGCAGGTCGGGCACCTGCCGTCACTCCCCACCGCCACCCGGCCAAGCTCATACCAATCGCGTTCAATCAGCACCGTGCCGCAGGCATGGCAAAACGTACTGCCACCGACCGGGTCGTGGACGTTGCCGGTGTAGCAATACCGCACGCCGTTGCGCCGGGCGATGTCCCGCGCCCGCGTCAGCGTGGCAGCCGGGGTGGCGGGAATGTCGCGCATCCGGTAATCGGGGTGGAACGCCGTGAAGTGCAGCGGCACGTCGGGTCCGACGGCGTTGACCAGCCAGTCGGTCATGGCGTCAATCTGGGCATCGGAATCGTTCTGGCCGGGGATGAGCAGCGTGGTGATCTCGAACCACACGCTCGTCTCCTGTTTCAGGTAGACCAGAGTGTCCTTGACCGGCTCCAGATGGCCGGTGCACAGGGTATGGTAGAAGTCTTCGGTAAAGCCCTTGAGATCGACGTTGGCGGCATCCATGTGGCCGAAAAACTCGGCCCGCGCCTCGGGCAGGACATAGCCCGCCGTCACCGCCACCGTGCGGATGTCCCGCGCGTGGCATGCCTTGGCGGCATCCACGGCGTACTCCAGGAAAATGACCGGGTCGTTGTAGGTGAAGGCGACCGAGCGGCACCCGCTGCGTACCGCCGCCTCGGCAATGGCCTCGGGGCTGGCGGCATCCTGCAAGCGGTCCATCTCGCGGGCCTTGGAGATATCCCAGTTCTGGCAGAACTTGCAGGTCAGATTGCAGCCCGCCGTGCCAAATGACAGCACCGGCGTTCCCGGCAGGAAGTGGTTGAGCGGCTTCTTCTCGATCGGGTCGATGCAGAAGCCCGACGACCGGCCATAGGTGGTCAGCACGATCCCGCCATCCTGGGCCGCCCGAACGAAGCACAACCCGCGCTGGCCGTCGCGCAAGACGCAGCGGCGCGGGCACACGTCACACCGCACGCGCCCATCATCGAGGCGCTCCCAATAGCGGCCGGGCACGGCATCGGGAAAATCGATCATGGCAATCTCGCCCCTTTCGGGCGACTTTCGGTTTTTGCTGGAGAACCCCATATTTGGGGACAAGTTGCCGCTGCGTAAAGGGCAAGACGCATGACCATCCACCGCCCCATGGCTGTCGCCGGGACGTTCTATCCGGGCGATCCCGCCACCCTGGCCGCTATGCTGGACAGGCTGCTGGCCGATGCCCCGGCGTCCACCGGCCCGGCGCCTAAAGCGATAATCGCCCCGCACGCAGGGTATGTGTACTCCGGTCCGACGGCGGCGGCGGTCTATGCCCGCCTGCGCCCGGCGCGCGGCGCGGTGCGGCGGGTGGTGCTGATCGGCCCGGCCCATCGGATGCCGTTCCACGGGCTGGCCCAAAGTGGCGCCGACGTTCTGGATACTCCGCTCGGCCCGCTGGTGGTGGACAAGACCGTCGGGCCGCTGCCCCATGTCACAGTGCTGGACGAGGCCCACGCCCAGGAGCACAGCCTGGAGGTCCACCTGCCCTTCCTCAAGGCGGTGCTGGGCGACGTGGCGGTGGTGCCGCTGATTGCCGGACAGTGCACGCCCGATCAAGTGGCCGATGTCCTGAATGCCCTTTGGCGCGGTCCGGAAACTTTGATCGTGGTTTCGTCCGACCTGTCGCACTTCCTGGACTACGACACCTGCAAGCGCGTCGATGCGGGCACCGTGGCGGCCATTGAGCATCTGGACCCAGGCCCGATCACCTACGACCACGCCTGCGGCCGGTTGCCCATCGCCGGGCTGCTGACCGTGGCAAAACGGCGCGGCATGCGGGTCGAGACGGTGGACGTGTGCAATTCGGGCGACACCGCCGGGCCGCGCGACCGCGTGGTCGGCTACGGTGCATGGGCCTTCCACGAGCCGCAGGACCCAGGCGCCCTGCTCATCCGCGACCACGGCACCGCCCTGGTGCGGCTGGCCGGGGAGTCCATCACCCACGGCCTGCAACATGGTCGCCCCCTGCCCGTCGCCCTGGATACTTGGCCCAAGGCGGTGCGGGCCTTCGGAGCCGCCTTTGTTACCCTGTCCATGGGTCCGCAGAAGGAATTACGCGGATGCATCGGGTCGGCATCGGCATGGCGGCCCTTGGTCGAGGATGTAGCCGAAAACGCCTTCAAGGCGGCCTTCGCCGACCCACGCTTCACCCCTTTGCGCCACTCAGAGCAGGCCGATCTGACCCTTGGCCTGACGGTGCTCGACCCGCCCCGCCCCATGCCCGTCCGCGACGAAGCCGACCTTCTGGACCGCCTGCGGCCGGGGGTGGACGGTCTCATCCTGGAGGACACCGGGCGGCGCGGCCTGTTCCTGCCGAGCGTTTGGGAGGCCCTGCCCGAGCCATCCGAGTTCGTTGCCCAGTTGCGCCGCAAAGCCGGGCTTCCGCCGGGGCATTGGTCGCCTACGATCCGGTTTTCGCGCTTTGCCGGGCATAGCGTGTCGAGCCGGGAGGCTTTCGTGGTATGATGCTCCCCGACGGGGGGTCGTTTGGGAGAGCATGATGAGACTGCTGTTTGCCGCCTTGGCCGGGGTATTTTTGTGGGGCACATCCGGCCCGGCATCGGCGCAGACCTATAGCTGGACCACCACGGCGCCAGCCAATCTCATCGGCACCTGGGTCGAGATGGGGCAAAGCTGCAAGGACGAAAACAGCCCGCTCAATATCTTTGCCGATGGCGGCTATCAATGGCGGCGGTCGCGCACGGACTGGGGCTTTGCGCGTGGGCAGTTTTCCTACGTCTCGACCCAGCCGTACACGATCTATTTCCGCGTCCGCCAACTCGTCGCCCAGAACAAACCCGATTTCCAGATGGCCCTGTCGGGCGACCAGTTGCGCATTTACAGCATCGGCTCCGGCCAGGAACGCCGCCTGGAGCGATGCAAGGATTAACCCGCGCTTGCAAACGGGTCGGCCCGGCACGACCTGAGCATTTCATCATCAACAGGAGACAACGGCATGGGACGTTTCGGCACCGGACAGGCCATTCGCCGGGTTGAGGACCTGCGGTTCCTACGCGGCGCGGGCCGCTATACCGACGACATCACCCTGCCCGGTCAAGCGGTCGGCTTCGTGCTGCGCAGCCCCTATGCCCACTGTGACATTGCAGGGCTGGACGTCGAGGCGGCGCGCGCCGCACCGGGGGTGCTCGGCGTGTTCACCTGCGCCGACCTGGACGCCGACGGCATCGGGGAATTGCCGGTGGTGGTGACGCCCAAGAACGCCGCCGGGCAGCGTATGCCCGTACCGCCGCGCCCGGCGCTGGCCCGCGACCGCGCCCGACATGCTGGCGAGCCGGTGGCCTTCATCGTCGCTGAAACGCTCGATCAGGCCAAGGACGCCGCCGAGTTGATCGGGTTCGACGCCGACCCCGTCGATGCCGTCACCGACATGACCGCCGCCACCGCCCCCGGCGCTCCGCTGGTGTGGCCGGATCTCGCGCCCGGCAACGTGCTGCTCGATTGGGAGATGGGCGACGCCGTGAAGGTGGCCGAGGCGTTCGCGGCGGCCGACCGGATGGTCAGCCTCGATCTGGTCAACAACCGGGTCGCTCCCGTCGCCATGGAGACGCGCGGCTGCATCGGCGATTTCGACGGCACCCGCATGACCCTGATTACCGGCAGCCAGGGCAGCCATCAGCTTCAGGGCTGGCTGTGCGACCATGTGTTCAAGACCGGCCGCGAGGGCCTGCACGTCATCGCCCCGGACGTCGGCGGCGGGTTCGGGATGCGCCTGTTCCTGTTCCCCGAACACGTCCTGGTGCTTTACGCGGCGCGCAAGATCGGGCGGCCGGTCAAGTGGATCGGCGACCGCGCCGAGAGTTTCCTGGCCGACACCCACGGCCGCGACCACATCAGCCACGCCGAAGCCGCCGTTGATGCCGATGGCCGTATTCTCGGCCTGCGGGTCGAGACGCTGGCCAACCTCGGGGCCTATG
Organism: Rhodospirillaceae bacterium; assembly: GCA_041676205.1. Taxonomy (GTDB): domain Bacteria; phylum Pseudomonadota; class Alphaproteobacteria; order Rhodospirillales; family Rhodospirillaceae; genus Cauispirillum. Next base: position 8,355 of record JBAYSM010000105.1, read on the forward strand.
TGTCGCAGATGGGGGCCTTCGTGCCGACCATGGCGGGCACGGCCATGCTGACCGGCGTCTACGCCATTCCTTGCGCCCATGCCCGCGTGCGCTGTGTCGTCACCAACACCGCGCCGACCGACGCCTATCGCGGCGCCGGACGGCCCGAGGCCGCCTATCTGATCGAACGGCTGGTCGATACCGTGGCGCGCGCCCTCGGCCTGCCGCGCGACGAGGTGCGCCGCCGCAACTTCATCCCGCCCGAGGCCATGCCCTTCCGCACCGCTCTCGGCAAGACCTACGATTCCGGCGAGTTCGCCCGCCTGATGGACGAGAGCATTCGCCGCGCCGACTGGGCCGGGTTCGAGGCCCGCCGGGCCGAGGCCAAGGCGCGCGGCAAACTGCGCGGCATCGGCATGGGCTATTACGTCGAGGTGTGCGGCGGCGGCGGCGATGAAACCGCCCATGTGCACCTGGATGCCCAAGGTCATGCCGTGGTGCTGATCGGCACCCAGTCCACCGGACAAGGCCACGAAACCGCCTATGGCAACATGGTGGCCGCTGAACTCGGCATTCCGCTCGACCATGTGCGCGTGGTCCAAGGCGATACCGACGTGGTGCCGACCGGCAAGGGCACCGGCGGGTCGCGTTCGCTGCCGGTCGGCGGGGCGTCGCTCAGTCAGGCGGTGGACAAGGTGATCGCGCGCGGCAAGACCTTTGCCGCCGCGCAATGGGGCGTGGAGCCCGACGCGGTGGACTTCGAGGATGGCCGGTTCCGCTCCCGCGCCTCCAACCAGTTGCTGACCATGGCCGAGGTCGCCGCCCTGTCCGGCGGCATCAAGGAACAGGCGGCATGGCAGCCGCCCGAGGGCACCTATCCCAACGGCTGCCACATCTGCGAACTGGAAATCGACCCCGACACCGGCGAAACCTCCATCGTTCGATACACCGTGACCGACGACGTGGGCGTGATCGTCAACCCGATGCTGCTGCGCGGCCAGATCGTCGGCGGCATCGCCCAGAGCGTCGGGCAGGCATTGTTTGAACTGGCGGCCTATGACGCCGAAAGCGGACAGTTGCTTGCCGGGACGTTCATGGACTATGCCATGCCTCGGGCCGACACCCTGCCCCACGTCGATTTCGCCACCATCGAGATCCCGTGCACGACCAACCTTCTCGGCGTCAAGGGCGCTGGCGAGGCCGGAACCATCGGCGCGACGCCGACGGTGATGAATGCCGTCCTGGACGCCCTGGCCCCGCTGGGCATCGATCACGTCGACATGCCGGCCACGCCGCACCGCCTGTGGCGCTTGATCCAATCCGTAAACAAGGACGCTGCCGCGTGACCACCCTGCCCGACCTCGCCCAATTGGCCGAAGCCCTGACCTCCACCGTGCGGGCCGCCGGGGCGGTCATCATGGACATCTACCACAGCGACTTCGACGTCGAGCACAAGGGCGACAACTCGCCGGTCACGGCCGCCGACGCCGCCGGGGAAAAGATCATCCTGGCCGATCTGGCCCGTCTGACCCCCGACATCCCGGTGGTGGCCGAGGAAGAAGCCGCCGCTGGGCGTATCCCCGAGGTCGGCAGCGTGTTCTGGCTGGTCGATCCGCTGGACGGCACCAAGGAATTCATCAAGCGCAACGGCGAGTTCACCGTCAACATCGGCCTCGTCGCCGATGGCCGCCCGGTGCTCGGGCTGGTGTATGTCCCGGTGCAGGACGTGCTGTTCGTCGGTTACGGCCCTGGCACCGCGTTCCGCGAACAGGGCAACGCGCCGCGCGAGGCCATTTCGTGCCGCCGCCCCCCAGCCGCCGGTCTGACCGTCCTGGCCAGCCGCAGCCACGCCAATTCCGAAGCCCTGCAAGGCTATCTAGGCGACAAGACGGTGGCCGAGGTCATCAACGCCGGAAGCTCGCTCAAGTTCTGCCGCGTGGCCGAAGGTGTGGCCGACCTGTACCCCCGGTTCGGACCGACCTGCGAGTGGGACACCTGCGCCGCCCATGCCGTGCTCGACGCCGCCGGCGGGTCCGTCACCACCACCGATGGAAAGCCGTTCCTGTACGGCAAGACGCCGACCTTCCTGAACCCCAACTTCGTCGCCCACGGAAAGGCCGCCTGATGCTGCTCCACCGCCCGTTCATCGCCGCGCTGGCCGGGATGCTGCTGCCGTTCGCAGCCGCCCGTGCCGATGCGCCGGTCGAGCGGGCGGTGCTGTCCTATGACATCCACCTGGGCGGCCTGAACGTCGCCCAGGCCGACCTGACCGTGACGTTGGGGAGCCAGGGTTATCAGGTTGAATCCGAGGTTGCCTCTACCGGGTTGGCCGGGCGGATGATGGCGTTCTCCACCACCTCCCACAGCATCGGCACATGGCAGCCGGACGGCCCGCAGCCGACCCTACACCGCAGTACGTCGGTGTGGCGCGGGTCCCAGCGCGCGGTGGAACTTGTTTATGACAATGGCGATACCCCGCGCACAGTGGTCAGCCCTCCCCCCTCGTCCGAAGACCGCGAGCCTGTGCCCGAGGCCGCCCGCGCCGGAACCATCGACCCGATGAGCGGCGCCCTGGCCCTCATGCGGTCGGTGCTGGGGGAGGCCGCGCCCGCACCGATCTTTGACGGGCGGCGGATGTATACCCTGGCACTCGGAGAGGTGATGCCTGCGCAGGTCGAAAGCCCGGCGTATTCCGGGGACGGATGGCGTGGCGTCGTCCAGTATGAGCGCAAATTCGGGCGGGCCGCCGGGCGGTCGATGTTCCGCCGCGACACCGGCATCGGCGAGGCCTCCATTCACATTGCTCCCGGCGCGAAATTTGGTGTATCCCTGCCCGTTCCGGTGCGGATAGAAGTCGCCACCCAAAGCGTCGGCAGTCTGGTCGTCGCCCTGACTGGGGTGCGCGTACTGCCCGCCGATCAGGAAGCACTGAGGCCGTGCACATCGTGTTAAACGACATTCTTGCTCAAGGGGCCGCGTTGCTGCGCTCGGGCCGCCTCGTAGCGTTTCCGACCGAGACCGTCTATGGCCTGGGGGGGGCTGCGACCAACGACACCGCCGTTGCCCGTATTTTCGAGGCCAAGGGCCGTCCGTCATTCAATCCGCTGATTGTCCATGTGCTCGATCTGGCCGCCGCCGAACGCTGCGCCGTATTCGATGCCCGCGCCCATGCCCTGGCGGCGCGGTTCTGGCCGGGTCCACTGACCCTGGTCCTGCCCCGCCGTGACGAGGCCGGGTTATCGCGTCTGGTGTCGGCGGGCCTGCCGAGCGTCGCCCTTCGCGTTCCGGCGCATCCGGTGGCTCAGGCCCTTTTGCGGGCGGCTGGGGTTCCGGTCGCCGCCCCATCGGCCAATCGGTCGGGCGGGATAAGCCCGACGCGGGCCGGGCATGTGGCAGCCTCGCTCGGCAGCCGGGTGGACCTTATCGTGGATGGGGGACCGTGCACAGTTGGCTTGGAAAGCACCGTGGTTGATCTGACCGGGCCGCAGGTCGTTTTACTACGCCCCGGCGGTATAACCCCGGCCGAGCTTGAGGACGCCTTGGGCGAACCTGTGCTCAGCGGATCGGACGATCCTGCCGCTCCCAAAAGTCCCGGCCAGTTGCTCAGTCACTACGCGCCGGACCGCCCGGTCCGCCTCAACGCCACCGAAGCGCGGCCCGGCGAAGCCCTTCTGGGATTCGGCCCGGCGCCGGGGGCGACCCTCAACCTGTCC
>JBAYSM010000106.1:0-12045 GCA_041676205.1 Rhodospirillaceae bacterium
CGGCAAAGAAGCCGAGCACCTTGGACCCGGAGAAACCCTCGGGACCGGCAGCAATCAGGGCGCCGACGATGATCACCGAGGAAATGGCGTTGGTCACGCCCATCAGCGGGGAATGCAGCGCCGGAGTGACGCTCCACACCACATAGAAGCCGAGGAACACGGCCAGCACGAACACGGTCAGCAGATACCAGAACTCGTTCCCGCCAGCGGCGGCGGCGGGAATGGCCTCGGCCGCCATGCTGGACGCCTGCGCGGCCAGGATCTGGGCGTTGGTGGCCAGCTCACCGGCCTTTTCTGCCAGGGCCTTGGCGGCCTCGGTCACGGAATGGGTGTCCATTGTGTTCTCCTTTCCGTCAGCCGGCGGTGGCGAGCATCGGGTGAACGACGGCGCCGTCGCGCGTGACCAGCGAACCCTTCACGAGGTCGTCTTCCCAGTCGATCTTCAGGCCCTTGGTCTCCTTGTCGACCATGAGCAGCAAGAAGTTCAGCAGGTTCTTGGCGAACAGCGTGGAGGCGTCGCCAGCCAGACGGGACGGCGTGTTGGTGTAGCCGACGATCTTCACGCCGTGCTTTTCCACCACCTTGCCCGCTTCGGTCAGTTCGCAGTTGCCGCCGGTTTCGGCCGCGAGGTCGATGATGACCGAGCCATGCTTCATGGTCGCGACCTGCTCGGCGGTCACCAGCTTGGGCGCCGGGCGGCCGGGAATGAGCGCCGTGGTGATGACCACGTCGGCCTTCTTCAGGTGATCGCCCAGGATCTGCTTCTGCTTGACGAAGTATTCCGGCGGCATTTCCTTGGCGTAGCCGCCAGCGGTTTCCGCCTCCTTCTCCATTTCCTCGTCCACCACGACGAACTTGCCGCCCAACGAGGCGACCTGTTCCTTGGTGGCCGGGCGGACGTCGGTGGCGAACACCACGGCGCCCAGGCGCTTGGCGGTCGCAACGGCCTGAAGACCAGCCACGCCGGCCCCGTAGATCAGCACGCGCGCCGGAGCAACCGTGCCGGCGGCGGTCATCATCATCGGAAACGCACGGCCGAATTCGGCGGCGGCATCGATGACGGCCTTGTAGCCGGCGAGGTTGTTCTGCGACGACAGGATGTCCATGGACTGGGCGCGAGTGGTGCGCGGCATCAGTTCCATGGCAAACGCAGTGATTTTGCGGGCGGCCAGGGCGTCAACCAAGGCACGCTCGGTCAGCGCCATCAGATGGCACATCAGCACCGAGCCTTCCTTGAGGAGCGCGATTTCGTCGGTCCCCTCGTCGGCGGTCATCGGGCGCTGCACCTTCAGGACGACGTCGGCATCGGACAGCGTGCTCTTGGCGTCTTTTCCGATGGTCGCGCCGGCCGAGGTGAAGTCGGCGTCGGTCACACCGGCACCAAGCCCCGCTCCCTGCTCCACGATGACGTCGCAGCCCAGGCCGACGAGCTTCTTCACCGTGTCCGGCGAAGCGGCTACACGCGCCTCTCCGGCGCGCCGCTCCTTCGGTATGGCGATCTTCATTGGGCGTACCCCTTATCGATGATTAGTTCTGCGTTGCAACAATATGGCAGCCAACATGCCTGTTCCGGCCACATTTGCCAAGTGGGAGAGACCTAGTTTTTGCGTCCTGAACGTCCCAAATGAGGCCGAAGTATTACTGTAGGGTAGGGATGGGCGGGAACTTGACCCACCCGCCCTACCCGTTTTACCGGGATAGGAGGTCGAATGGTCCACTCTGTTCGCCGGCGCTTACACCGGATGCTGGCAGTGGCTTTGGCTGTACTGGCCGCTAGTGGCGTCTGTGGTCCGGGAATCGCCGCCGTGAACATTGACCCGCCGCCACTCGATGCTGGCCCCCTGCGCTACCGGGGCGCCTGGGGTGGGATGCATGTGGCTGACGTGACGTTGACGCTACGGGGAGATTCTGAGGCGTACTGGGGCGACATGGACATCAACACCCGTGGCCTTCTCGGCTGGGCATTCGACTGGATGGGCGTTCTGCACACCCGAGGTGCGGTCACTGGCGATGCGCGGTTGCGTCCCGACGCCTTCGAGCGGCGCTTCACGCAGGCCAACGACAGTGGCGCAGTGACCATTGAATACGATTCGACCGGACTTGCCCAGGGGTTCGAGGATGGCGAGCCTCAGAATGGCGTCTCGCCAGACCTGCGGCGCGGCACGGTGGATCCCCTGGCCGCGCTGATCGCTCTGCGCCAGCACATCCTGAGCGGCCGGTCTGGAATAGTGACCATGCCGGTCTTTGACGGCAAACGCCGCATCGACGTGATCGCCACCATCGAACCGGCCCGCTCCGTCCGCGTCGGCCGCACCGACCATCAAGCCGTGCCCGTCACCGCCACCATTACCCCCGTCGCCGGATTCAAGCCCAAACAAATACGTGGCTGGTCATCAAGCGCCCTGCACGTCCTGTTCAGCGCCGACAATCACGCCCTGCCGCTCCGCATCCAGGTTGACAGCATGGTCGGCACGGCGGTCCTGACGCTCCGCTGACTGGACAAAGGCAGGCACAGGCGCCCTGCGCGAGTTTGGCCCGTATGCCAAGGCCGCAGGCATGCACCGCGGACGGACCCGACCCTGGCGGGCCTGGAGCCGGTACTAGGCACAAAGCTTCCAAAGAGGTAAGCCGCCTGCGTCCCTACGCTTTCGCGGCGAAACAGGAACCCAATCCACACCCTAACGGTTGCCTTCGTACCACTTGCGTTACGAAGACAACCAAAGGGCGCGAGAAATGCTGAACGGAAGCGGTGCCATTGCTGGTCCCTCCCTGACCCTCGGGCTGCGGGCGCGCCTTGCCGAAGCCTGGAAGCGCCGCGATCCGCTGACAGCCACGCACTTGCAGGCCCACGCTGTACTCCAAGACGCCGTTGCGCAGGATTATCATGGGGATGCCGACGCAGCCGCCGCCGGCTTTGCCCTGGCGCGGGAGTTGTTCGACCGCTCCGGCGACGTCATCGGCGGCGCTCGGGCCAGCCTGATGGCGGCCGAACATGCCCTTCGCAATGGCAGGCTGGACACCGCGCGAGACGCCGCCAATGCCGCCCGCGGCGGGTTCGGCAGTCTGAAAAACATCCCTGGAGAGGCTGCCGCGTTGCGCCTGATCGGCACTGTGGATTTACGCCAAATGCGGCTCCAGGATGCCCGTGACCACTTCGACGCCGCCCTTGAACTGCTGGAAACCACCGGCAACCAGACGGCACAGGCTGCCGTGCTGCATACGCTGGGCGATCTTGACCTGCGCCTGGGCAAAGTTCACGTGGCCCGATACGAATTGGAACATTCGCTGCGCCTATACACGGCGGACAAGAACCTGCAAGGCCAAGCCTGCACGCTGCAAAGCCTGGGTGATCTGGCCCGCAGCCAGGACGAACCAGCCATGGCCACGGACTGCTATGGCAAGGCACTCGATTTGCTGGGGCAAACCGGCGACGTACCGGGCATGGCCCAACTCCACCTGGACCTCGCCCGACTGGCCCTCGACGCTGCCGATCCCGACGATGCCCTCGCACATGCCGCCGAAGCAATCTGCCTGTATGATGCCATTGAGCAACCCACCGGCAGCGCCCATGGACGGTATTTGAGCGCCTTGGCCGCGCTGCAACGCCGCGACATCACGACGGCCCATGCCATGGCCCGCAGCGCGCTAGACCTCTATCGCGCGCATGGCGAAGACACCTTTGCACACAGCGCGGAAACCCTGGTGCAACACCTGCGGCCGGCCCACAGCACGCAGCGCGCCTAACGCACCCCCGGCCAGGGGCGCAAATCAGTGCGGATGCCCGGTGAGAACCGCAGGTGGCAAGTGCTGCAATCGGCCTCAAGCTCGGCCAAGGCCTTGGCAGCCAACGCTTTGTCATCATCCAGCGCGGCATCGCGGAGTGCCAGGGCATGGCCCTGGGCGGTGGCGGCGAGCTGAAGAAAGTCGCTCCAATCCCGGCGCACCTCGGCAACGGCTTCGGTGGGCGGCACGAAGGAGCCTTCCGGGTATTGGACCTGCATGTCGCCGAGCAAGCCCGCCATGATCTCCGCCCCTTCGGCGGCGGCCTTGCGATCCAATGCTCCGGGCCGCGCCGTCAAGTCGCTGAGCATGAGCCACATGGCTTCCAGTTGACGCATGGTATCCTGCCGCGCCGCGATCACTTCGGGCGCATTTAGGGCGGGAGGCACCAGTTCCTGAGCCGCCGCCCCCACATACGTCGCCAGCCAGATGGCCGCCGCCAGCTTCCACGCCATGTCAGTCCTCCGCCGAATGGTCCTTGGAGGGTAACACCCGAGCCGCGCCTGCGGATCACCGTCACCCGCCCTTGGCGGCTTGGGCGGTGCGTTCCTGCTGTATCCGCAGCGTTTCGGGAGGCCATGTGCTTTTGATGTATGCCAGGACCGCCCAGATTTCGCGGTCGCTCAGGACGTCGCCGAATGCCGGCATGTCGCTGACATAGCCTTCGGGAGCAAAGGGGGCGATGCCGCGCTTGGTGATGGCAAACAGTTGCTGGTCAGGGTGATGCCATGTGTGGCCGGTCTCATCGTGCGGCGGCGCAGGCAGCGAGCCGTTGTCCTTGCGGGTGCGCCATTCCGGCGTTTCCCCTTCAAGGGTGGCACCATGGCAGGACGCACAGTGCTCGCCGTAGACCTGTTGGCCCAACGCGACCGTCTCCGGGGCGACAAGATCTTCATCCTGCGGCCACGGCGCCAGAAAAGCAGCCAACGCCACTCCTGCCGCCAGCGCCAAGCCGGACAGCATCCATTTCCGCCGCGACATCATACCTCCACCGGGTCCTTACCGACCAAAGCCAAAGCCTCGGCCTGACGTTGATGAAGGGCGTCTTCGTCAAATCCGGCAATGAGGCTGTGGAACATTTCGTACCAGTTGATCTCGGCCTTGAGGTGCAGGAACACCGACCCCAGGCCGATGGCGGCGCGGTCCATCAACACGAACTCGCGCGGCGGCGTGACCCCGCCGATGGCCCGCAGGTCCATGTGAACCTTCTCGGCCACCCGGCGGCCATAGGTGCCCGCCGTGGCGGCGCTGTCGGCGATCAGGCGCGGGCGGTCCTCCATCAGCGGGGCGTACACGAACGCCGCCCACTGGTTCAGCACGGCGATCAGATCGGCGCTAAGGTTCTTGAAGCCCCATGTCTCGTAGGCATGGACGGCCAACTCCTGATCGCCGTCGCGCAGGGCATTGTATAGATCGATCACTCCACCCACGAAACTGGGTTTGAACACCCGGATGGCGCCAAAGTCGAGCAGGTTGATCGCCCCATCCTCGCGCACCGTGTAGTTCCCCAGGTGCGGATCTCCGTGAATGACGCCATAGCCATAGAACGGCACGTACCACGCCCGGAACATATTCATGGCGACCCGGTTGCGCATGTCCTGGTCAGCCGTGTCGGCCACCGCCTTCATGCGCCCGCCGTCCAGCCACGTCATGGTCAGCAACCGGCGGGAGGTCAACTCGTCAAGCACATCGGGCACATGCACATGGGCCTCGTCGCGCAGCATGTGGCGATAGAGCGCCATGTTGCGCGCCTCATGCTCGTAATCCAGTTCCTCGCGCAGACGGGCGGCGATCTCGTGCTGGATTTCGCTGGTGTCGATGGCTTGGTCATAGCGCCGGTACAGCGCCAGGATGACGTTGAGCTGCCGCAGGTCGGCATCGACGACGCTCTGCATATCCGGGTACTGGAGCTTGCAGGCCAGCAGGCGGCCGTCATGCGCCACTGCCTTGTGGACCTGCCCCAGCGAGGCCGCCGCGGCAGCCTCGTGGGTGAAGGACTTGAACCGGGCTTCCCAATCCGGTCCCAGTTCGGCCGCCATGCGCCGCTTGACGAACGGCCAGCCCATATGCGGCGCGTCGGCCTGTAGCTGGGCCAGTTCCATGGCGTATTCTTCGGGCAGGGCATCGGGGATGGAGGACATGATCTGCGCCACTTTCATGAGCGGCCCTTTCAGGCCGCCCAGGGCTTGGCGCAGTTCCGTCGCGTGCTTGGCTTTGTCCAGACGCAGGCCGAGGAAACGCTCCCCGGCCAGCCGCGCACCCAGCCCGGCCATTGCCGTGCCGACCTGCGCATAGCGGCGCATGGACCCGCCGAAGCGCCGTTCGTCTCTCCCAGTACCCTGCTCCGCCATCAGACTTCCTTTTCCAGTTCGTCGATGAAGCCTTCGACCACCGCAAGGCCCTTCTTCCAGAACCCAGGGTCCGAGGCATCCAGGCCGAACGGCTCCAGAAGTTCGCGGTGGCGCAGGGTGCCACCCGCGCGCAGCATGTCCATGTACTTTTCCTGGAAGCCCGGCTCACCCTGCTCGTAAACGCCATACAAGGAGTTCACGAGGCAATCGCCAAACGCATAGGCATACACATAGAACGGCGAGTGCACGAAGTGCGGGATGTACGCCCAATAAGTGGCGTATTCATCGTCGTACCGGAACGCCGGGCCGAGGCTTTCGACCTGCACGGTCATCCAGATTTCGCCCAGTCGTTCGGTGGACAGTTCGCCGTTGCGGCGCTCGGCGTGGACTTGGCGCTCGAACTCGTGGAAGGCGATCTGGCGGACCACGGTGTTGAGCATGTCCTCGACCTTGGACGCCAGCAGGACGCGGCGGCGCTTGGGGTCTTTCTCGGCATCGACCATGGCGCGGAAGGTCAGCATTTCGCCGAACACCGATGCCGTCTCGGCCAGGGTCAACGGGGTGTTGGACATCAACGTGCCTTGCTTCCCGGCCAGCACCTGATGCACCCCGTGGCCGAGTTCATGCGCCAGCGTCATGACGTCACGCCCACGGCCCATGAAGTTGAGCAGCAGGTACGGATGAGCGCTCGGCACCGTCGGATGGGCGAACGCACCCGACGCCTTGCCCGCCCGCGCCGGAACGTCGATCCAGGCATTGTCAAAAAACCGCCGTCCGACCTCGCCCAGCGCCGGGGAGAACCGGTGGTAGGCGTCCATCACCAAGCCCTTGGCCTCGTCCCACGACCAGCGGCGGTCATCGTCCTCGGGCAGCGGCGCATTGCGGTCCCAGTAGTCCAGCGTATCGACCCCAAACCACTTGGCCTTCAGGCTGTAGTAGCGGTGCGACAGGCGCGGATAGCTGTCCTTGACCGCGCCGACCAGCGCCTCGACCACCTGATCCTCGACCTGGTTGGCAAGGTTGCGCGACGCCATCGGGCTGGGATAGCGGCGCCACTTGTCCTCAAGCTCCTTGTCCTTGGCGAGCGTATTGGTAATCAGGCCGAACAGCCGGATGTTGTCGCCAAGAACCCCGCCCAGCGCCTTGGCGGCCTTTTTGCGCGCCGCCGGGTCGCGGTCGGACAGCATGGTCATGGCCTCGGTGATGGTCAGGTCCTTGCCGTCGATGGGGAAGCGCAGGGCCGCCATGGTTTCATCGAACAGGCGGACCCACGACTGCGCGCCGGTGATGTCCTTTTCGTGCATTAGCTTTTCAAGGTCGTCGGTAAGCTGATGGTCCTTGAACAGCCGCACATCGCGCACCCACGGCGCATAGTGGGCAGCCTCGGGGGCGGCCATCATTTCGGCCAGTCGGCCGTCGTCCAGGCGGTTGATCTCCAGCGTGAAGAACAGGGTCTGGGTGGAGATGTCCGTGCCCTTCTCGTTCAGCCCCTGATAGAAGCGCCCGATCTCGGGGTCGGACACGTTCCCGGCGTGCAGCAACTGCCCGTAGGACAGGATGCGGTACAGCACTTCGCACAGGGCCTCGTACTCGGCGATGGCCGCGCCGAATGCAGCACCATCCAGACTCGACACCTTGCCGAGATAGCGCCCCGAAAAAGCCCGCGCCGCCGCGTCCACCGAGGCGAGGTCGTTCTTCAGTTCGGGCGAGTCCGGCCCCGGATAAAGGTCAGACAAATCCCACACCGGCAAATCCGCAGGACCGGCGGCCCCACTTCCGTCCTTGTCCATGACTTCGGGGCTCTGGATGCTGCGGTACGACATAAGGGGTGTCTCCTGTTCAGGTGGTGCGGGCCATATGGGGTCTGGACGATCGGGCGGCAACAAGCCGACGGGCGACATTCGGCCCAAGTCCCGGCATGATGGCCAAGGCAGGCAAAAAGCACAGCACAAAAAGCCCCAGGAGGACGACTTGGCCGGACGCGCGATTGATTTTCCTCATGCAACCAGCCTCACCGGCATGTTTTATGACCAAGCTGGCGCGATGCCGCACCGCCCCCTTCTGTGGCGCAAACAGGACAACCAGTGGCACTCCATCACCTGGGAGCAGGCCGCCTCCTCGGTCACGGCACTGGCGAACGGCCTGATCGCGTCGGGACTTCGGGCGGGCGACCGCGTGGTGGTGGTGTCGGAGAACCGGCCGGAATGGTGCATGGCCGATCTCGCCATCATGGCATTAGGGGGCATCACCACCCCGGCCTACACCACCAACACCGTCAACGACCACCTGCACATCCTCAACGACGCCGAGGCTGCGGCGGTGATCGTATCCACCGCCAAGCTCGCCGGGCCGGTGTTCCAGGCCGCCGCCCATGCCCGGCGCAAGCCTCTGGTCGTGATCATGGAGACGGCGGGCCTGCGCCAAAATCCCGGTGTCGAAACCCTATCCTGGGACGACGTGGTAGCGCTCGGCGCCGGCCTTCCCCGGCCCGATGCGGTGGCCCGCACCCAGCGCCACACCACGGCCTGCATCATCTACACGTCCGGCACCGGCGGCGCGCCCAAGGGCGTGGTACTCAGCCATGGGGCCATCCTGCGCAACTGCGCGGGGGCGTATAAGGTGCTGCTGGAACTAGGCCTGTCCGACGAGGCGTTCCTGTCGTTCCTGCCGCTGTCCCATGCCTATGAGCACACCGCCGGGCAGTTCTTCCCGCTGACCCTGGGCGCGCAGATTTACTATGCGGAAAGCATTGATGCGCTGTCTGCCAACCTCCAGGAAGCCCGGCCAACCATCGTGACCGCAGTGCCGCGCCTTTATGAAGTGCTGCGGCAAAAGGTTTTGCACGGCGTCCGCCGTCAGGGCGGGTCTACGGAGAAATGGTTCAACCGCACCTTGGCGCTGGGCATGAAGCGTCAGACCGCGCCGCAGGACCTCACCGTGACCGAGCGCCTTCTGGATGTCCTGTGCACCCTGCTGGTCCGCCGCAAGGTCGCCAAGCGGTTCGGTGGGCGGCTGAAATGTTTCGTGTCGGGCGGCGCGCCGCTGAACCCGGAAGTCGGCATGTTCTTCACCGCTCTTGGGGTGCGCATCCTCCAGGGCTATGGACAGACCGAGGCCGCGCCGGTCATTTCGGTCAACATTCCGAGCAATATCAAGATGGAAACCGTCGGCCCGCCACTGGACGGCGTGGACATGAAGATTGCCGAGGACGGCGAGATTTGCGTGCGCGGCGAAATGGTCATGCAAGGGTACTGGAACAACCCCGAGGCCACCGCCCAAGTCATCAATGCCGACGGCTGGCTGCACACCGGCGACATCGGGGAGATCGACGGCGACGGATTCCTACGCATCACCGACCGCAAGAAGGATATCATCGTCAACTCGGGCGGCGACAACGTCTCCCCCCAGCGGGTCGAGGGATTCCTGTGCCTGGAGCCAGAAATCGGGCAGGCCATGGTCCACGGCGACAAACGGCCCCATCTGGTGGCGCTGATTGTGCCCGACATGGACTTCTTGCACTCCTGGGCGCGCAAGCACAACCGCGAACCGGATCTTGCCGGCCTTGCCAACGACCCCGACTTCCGCCGCCCCATCAGCGACGCCATCGGACGGGTCAACCGCACCCTGTCGCAGACCGAAAAAGTCCGCCGCTTCACCATTGCGGCGGAACCGTTCTCGGTCGAAAACGAGATGATGACCCCCACCCTGAAAATCCGCCGCCACGTCATCCGCAAAACCTACGGCGCGCAGTTGGAGGGGCTTTACGAGTAAGCATCCTTTACGCGTACCGCCGGGAGCGTCGCCGGCAGCGTCACTGTGAAGGTCGCCCCTCGCCCCACCTCACCCGCAGCGGTAATAGCGCCTCCGTGATGGCGGGCGATTGAGTGGCACAAGGCCAGCCCCATGCCGCTGCCGGGAAATTCCGAAGGTGGATGCAGCCGCGTGAACGCCTGAAACACCCGTTCGGCATCGCCCGGCGCTAAACCGATGCCGTTGTCGGAAATGGTGATGTTCCAGACCGCCCCATCTTGCACCGCGCCGATATGCACGTCCGGCGCGCGGTTAAGATCGCGGAACTTCAGGGCGTTTCCGATCAGGTGCTCGAACATCAGGCCAAGTTGCACGGGATCGCCACTGACTGTCGGTAGGGGATCCAGCGTAACCTCCGCGGAGGTGCGCGCGATCTCGCCGCCCAGCTTGTCGAGTACGAGACGGACCGACTTATCCAGATCGACCGACTGAAACCGGCCGACCGGCGCGCGCTGCTCGAACGTGGTAAGAAGGCTGTCCAGGATGAGGTTCAGACGGTCGGCGCCTTCGCGCAGGAAACCGGCATACTCAGCCTGTTCGCCCTGCGAGAGGTTTTCCCCGCGTCGGGCGAGAAGTTGGGCGTAGCTGACCATCTGACGAACCGGCTGGCGCAGGTCATGGGCGGCGGCGTGTGCAAACCGCTCGATCTCCGCCTCCGACCGGCGCAGGGAGTCGACCATGGCGGCCAGCCGCTCCTCACTCGATTTGAGGGCGGTCAGGTCGGTGAACGTCCCCATGACCAAAGCCGGACGGTCATCTGCCGTTCGGCTGATCACCCTTCCGCGCGCCCGCAGCCATAGCCAGGCCCCATTGGCTGCCCGGATGCGGTATTCGGATTCGAATGTCGGCGTGGCGCCGCCTAGGTATGCTTCGTACTCTGCCACCGCCGCAGCGCGGTCGTCTGAGTGGATGATGTCAAGGTATCGGTCGAATTCTACCAAGTCCTCGGGCTTATAGCCGGTCAGTTCCGTCCAGCGCCCTGCCCCCAGAACGGCACCGGTGCCCAGATCATGCTCCCACACGCCATCGTTCACGGCTTCCAGGACCAGCGAAAGACGGCGTTCGCTCAAAACGCGGGCGAATTGTTCCTGGCCGTTGCGGTTCAGGACTTCCGACACCAGGGCATAGATCAGCACGGCCGACAGCGTGACGAAAACCAGCCCCTTCATGGTCTGGAACATTGCGCCTTGGCTGACGGAGTCTGTAAGCATGGTCACGACGCCGTCAGAAAAGACAATCCACGCCACCGCGAACACTAAATAGGCTCCCGCGACCAGCAAAGCAGATCGTCGCGCCTGTCGTCTAATCGTCGCTGATTGTCGTAGTTCCATACGTCCCCCGCATTCAAGTCTGGAACGCCTCCAGCAAGGCTACTCCACGATCAATCAACAAACCACCAGAACACATTTTCTGGTAGATTAGAAACTTTGTTTCGCGGAAAGCTTCCAAGCAGACATCGTTGAACGTGACATGACTGCGGCGCGACCGATACGTTCAAATTTTAGGGCAGCCCTGCTGTCCGATTGTAGATCGCGCCGCGAGTCTCTACATTATCGTTAAAGACGACCTCCAGAGTCGGAAAAGAATACAAGGCCTCGGGAGAAGCCCCATGAGCGTGGACGTCAAAGTCACCCTCGACGACAAGTACATCCTCCAGTCCGGCCGCATCTATCTGACGGGAATCCAGGCCCTGGCGCGGCTGCCGATGATGCAGCACGACCGCGACACAGCGGCAGGCCTGAACACGGCGGGCTTCATATCGGGCTATCGCGGATCTCCCATTGGGGCGCTCGACAGCGAATTGATGCGCGCGAGCAAGCACCTTGCGCCGCGCAACATCGTGTTCAAGCCCGGCGTGAACGAGGATCTGGCCGCCACCGCCGTCTGGGGCACTCAGCAAGTCGGCCTGTTCCCCGGCGCCCGCCACGATGGCGTATTTGCCATGTGGTACGGCAAAGGGCCGGGCGTGGACCGCTCCTGTGACGTGTTCCGCCATGCCAATATGGCGGGCACCTCCAAAACCGGCGGCGTTTTGATGCTGGCCGGCGACGACCACGGGGCCAAGTCCTCGACCGTGGCCTATCAAACCGAGATGGCCTTCGCC
>JBAYSM010000107.1:0-11940 GCA_041676205.1 Rhodospirillaceae bacterium
CCCTATGTTGAGCATAACCGTCTCCGCGCCACCCTGCCCAAGACCATGGACAAGGACGCCGTGACGCTGGAACAGGCCGTCGAGATTCTGACCGCCAAGGCTGGAAAGAGTCCCGCAGCCAAGACCGGCCCGGCGGCAAAGAAGGCTCCGGCGGCAAAGAAGAAGGCGGCGACCGAGAAAAAGGCCCCGGCTGCCAAAAAGGTACCTGCCGCGAAGAAAGCGCCTGCCGCCAAGAAGACCACCACCACGACTGCAAAAAAGAGTCCGGCGAAAAAGAGCACAGTGTGAGCAAAAAACACCCAAAGCACGTTCCCTTGCCCACCCGTCAGCAGGTCCTGGAGTTCATTCAGGACAGTCCTGGGCGGGTGGGGAAACGTGAGATCGCACGTGCCTTTAACCTGACCGCAGACCAGCGGCCGTTCCTGCGCCAGATCATGAAGGATCTGGAAACCGAGGGCCTCGTCCAGCGCGGCCACAAGCGCCGCCTCAGCCGTCCGGGCGCCCTGCCCGATGTCACCGTGGTCGAAGTCACCGGCACTGATGTGAACGGTGAGTTGATCGGCAAGCCGATGTCTTGGCAGGACAAGGACCTGCCGCCGCCGCGCATCTTCCTGCTGCCGGTTCGCAAGGGCCAGCCGACCGTGGGGATTGGCGACAAGGTTCTGTGCAAGCTGGTTCCGTCGGGCGATCACGCCTATGAAGGCCGCGTCGTCAAGAAGCTGGGCGACACCCCGGCCCATGTGCTGGGAATTCTTGAGGTCGGCGTCAACGGCACGTTCCTGCGCGCCACCAACCGCCGCGACAAGCAGGACTACGTGGTGGCCCGTGGCGATCTGGGTGGGGCGGAACCGGGCACGCTGGTCGAGGCCGAGATCCTGCCGGGCCGCACCTATGGTCTGCGCCAGGCCCGCGTGATAACGGTCCTCGGCGACATGGCCAACCCGCGTTCGGTCAGCCTGATCGCCATCCACGCCAACGGCATCCCCACCGACTTCCCGCAAGGCGCACTGGACCAAGCCGCCGGGACCAAGGCAGCGCCCATGGGCAAGCGCGTGGACCTGCGCGACATCCCGCTCGTCACCATCGACGGCGAGGACGCCCGCGACTTCGACGATGCCGTCTGGGCCGAGGCCGACGGCGACGGCTGGCACGCCATCGTCGCCATTGCCGACGTGGCCCACTACGTGCGCGCGGGCGATGCCCTGGATACGTCGGCGTTCGAGCGCGGTAACTCGGTCTATTTCCCCGACCGCGTGGTTCCGATGCTGCCGGAGGCGCTGTCCAACGGATGGTGCTCGCTGGTGCCCGAGGAGGACCGCCCGTGCATGGCCGTGCGCATGTGGTTCGACAGCCAGGGCCGCAAGCACAAGCACGAATTCCTGCGCGGCATGATGCGCTCCGCAGCCCGCCTGACCTATACCCAGGTCCAGGCCGCCGTGGACGGAGCGCCCGACGACGTCACCGGGCCGCTGGTCGAGACGGTCCTGACGCCTCTGTATGGCGTCTACCGCGCCCTGCGCGAAGCACGGGACCGGCGCGGCGCCCTGAACATCGAATTGCCCGAACGCAAGGTCATCATCGGCGAGGACGGCTCGGTCGTCGGCGTGCAGCCCCGGCCGCGCTACGACAGCCACATGCTGATCGAAGAACTGATGATCGCCGCCAACGTCTGCGCCGCCGAAACGCTGGAGGCCGTCAAGCAGCCGTGCATGTACCGCGTGCACGACGAACCCGCGCTGGAACGCCTGGACGGACTGCGCGAGTTCCTGCAATCCATGGACCTCAACCTGGCACGCGGCGCAATCAGCCCGCACCACTTCAACCACATCCTCGACAAGGTCAAGGACACGCCGCACGAACACTTGGTCAACCAAGTCGTGCTGCGCAGTCAGGCCCAAGCCATCTACAGCCCGGAAAACCGGGGCCACTTCGGGTTGGGCCTGAAGCGGTACGCACACTTCACGTCGCCCATACGGCGCTATTCGGACCTTTTGGTCCACCGGGCGCTCATCAGCGGCATGAAGTTCGGGCCGGACGGTCTGCCGAGCGACCAGGGCATCGAACAGTTCGCCACCATGGGCGAGCACATCTCCATGACCGAACGCCGCGCCGCCACCGCCGAGCGCGAGGCCGTGGACCGCTTCACCGCCGCGTTCCTGGCCGACCGCGTGGGCGCGAGCTTCAGCGGACGAGTGACGGGCGTCAACCGCTTCGGGCTGTTCGTCGAACTGGACGACAGCGGGGCCAACGGGCTTATCCCGATTTCCACCTTGCCCAAGGACTACTACGTCCACGACGAAACCCACCACGCGCTGGTCGGGTCGGCCAGCGGCGCAATGCACCGCCTGGGCGATGCCGTGATGGTGCGTCTGCGGGAAGCCGATGTCGCCACCGGCGGCATGATCTTCGAGTTCATGGAGACAATCGGCCACGCCAGCGCCGAGGCGACCGAAATCGGCAGCCGCCTCGCCGCCGCTGCGCGCGCGAAGGGCGGCGGCTTCCGGCCAGCGAAACGCAGCACCGGAGGCTCCAAGGGGGCGCGCAATGGTGTCCGAGCCAAGGCTGCAAGCAAGGCCAAGCAGCCCCGTTAATCTCTTTCTAATTCCCCTATACGAATGCACCCCTACCCTAAGGTATGGATTGCCTTCGCTTGGCTGCGATTCTGCTTTCCCGGCACGACCATTACCTCTAAATTTCTAAACAAGCAGCGGCAGGAACTTGCCGACATCGAATGCGTGAAAGTGCCGAGAACGTCGCTTCGAGTATTAAAACAGTTTTCGTCGTCTTACCCGTTCGTACAGGCAAGGTATTAGCCTCTTGTTAAGGCACATGCAGTCATGCTGTCTTCGGTTCGCAGATGTCGAACCATCAGGATACAGGACGGCTAACCTTACAGAGTCCGGGGGTTTCTCGTGACAGATCGCCTACAGGCCATGAAGCGCGGCGCACTTGCCGCAGCACTCCTCGCCAGCCTTTCGCTGGGCGCGCTGCCAACGTCCCCGGCTGTCGCCAGCCAGGAGGCATTGAACGTCGCCGCCTTCCCCTCGACCGAGGCCGAGAAGGTCCTGTCTTACGGGTTCGACGTAATCTCCGAACGCTACTTGGAGCCGGTCACCGTCGAGCAGCTAGCTCTGGGCGGCTTGCGCGGCCTGGGTGCACTGGATCCGGGGCTGGCCTTCTCACTGCGCGATGACAGCATTGAGCTGTCCACTGCCGAGCGCGTGGTTGCCTCCTTCAAGACCCCGCGCAGCGATAACGCCGACGCCTGGGCTGACATCGCGGTCAAGCTGACCGTCGCCGCCCGCTCCGTCTCCCCGGCGCTGGCCAAAGCATCTGCCGAAGATGTCTACGCGGCGGTGTTCGATGCCATTCTGTCGGACCTCGACCACTTCTCCCGCTACGCCAGCGCCGCCGAGGCGCGCAGCAACCGGGCGCGGCGTAATGGCTTTGGCGGCGTCGGCATTCGCTACACGCTCGACGACGGCCGCTTGAACATTCACGAAGTGCTGCCGGAAACCCCTGCCTCGCGCATCGGGCTGCGTAGCGGCGACGTCATCACCCACATCGACGGCGCCCCCGTGGCGGGCCTCGGCGACCGCGACGCCATCTCCGAGCGGATGCGCGGCCCCATGAACTCTGCCCTGCGCCTGACTATCCTGCGCAGCGGTGAAACAACCGGCAACGAGCTTGTCGTGAAGCGCGGCCTCGTGGTGCCCCAGACGGTGACGCTGGAAAGCACCACCGATGGCGTCGTCCACCTGCGCATCAGCAGCTTCAACCAGCGTACCGCCAAAGGCGTTCAGGAGCAGGTCGACAAGGCCAAGCGCCTGCTTGGCCGCGACATGCGCGGGGTTCTGCTGGACCTGCGCGGCAACCCCGGCGGCTTGCTCGATCAGGCGGTCAGCGTCAGCGATCTGTTCGTCAACCAGGGCCGCATCGTGTTTACCCGTGGCCGCCACCCCGAGGCCATGCAGAGCTATTCGGCACGGACCGGCGACGCCATCAACGGCCTGCCCATCGTCGTCATGCTGGATGGCCGCTCGGCCTCGGCAGCCGAGATCGTCGGCGCCGCCCTCCAGGACAGCGGCCGCGCCGTGGTCATCGGCTCGTCCTCCTACGGCAAGGGCACCGTGCAGACGGTCATCCGCATGCCCAACGACGGCGAAATGACCCTGACGTGGTCGCGCTTCCACAGCCCCTCGGGCTATGCGCTGCACGGTCTGGGCGTCATGCCGACGGTGTGCGTGACAGAAGCATCCGCCTCGGCCGACACGGTGCTCGCTAGCGTCGCCCTGAGCAGCAACCCGATCGCCAACCAGCTCGCCCAGTGGCGTTCCACGCCGCTGGAGGACAAGGAAGGTCGCCAGAACCTGCGTACCCTGTGCCCGCCGACCAACCAAGCCGACTGGACCTCGGATACCGAGGTTGCCCATCGCCTTTTGGCGGACCACGCCCTCTATGCCCGCGCCCTGTCGATCAACGGCGAGAAGTCGGCCTCGGCGGCCGGTGGACGCTACTGAACGAACTGAAACCGCTTGACTCTGTGGGCCGGGGCATTAAGGTGCCCCACTCATTCAGGACACTCTTCGTACCAGGATTACGGCAATGGCCAAACCGACGACCATTCAGATTAAGCTCGAGAGCACCGAGGGCACGGGCTACTTCTATATCGCCAAGAAGAACCCGCGCAACACGACCCAGAAGCTCGAGTTCCGCAAGTATGATCCGGTCGCCCGCAAGCATGTCGTCTTCCGCGAAACGAA
Source organism: Rhodospirillaceae bacterium (assembly GCA_041676205.1). GTDB lineage: Bacteria > Pseudomonadota > Alphaproteobacteria > Rhodospirillales > Rhodospirillaceae > Cauispirillum. The sequence continues at coordinate 4,764 of JBAYSM010000107.1, forward strand.
GATGAAGTAAGGCTGACCAGCCTACTGCTTCCGGGTTCCCAACGCAGGGCCGCCGAGAAATCGGCGGCCCCGTTGCTTTGTGCGCTTCGATCCTCCACACTGGCAACCACGGGTGCCCTGCCGATCCTGTCGGTGGGGTTAAAAGGGAACACGGTAGGGCCGGTCAGGCCTCATCCGTGGCTGCCCCCGCAACTGTGAACGGTTGGTCATCCCAGGACGCCACTGGACGGTTTTGTCCGGGAAGGTGGGATGTCCTTCATGCCGTGAGCCAGGAAACCTGCCCGTGACGTAGAACCCTCAGGCCCCGGACGGCGTCCGGCGGCCCCAACTGCACGGTGGGTGCAAGGAGAAGCAATGCATATCGAACCCGGTTTCGTTACTCCGGCCAAGGTCATCCTGGCCAACGCCAGCGCCATCGGCGTCGTCGCCTGGGGCGCCAAGGAGCAGGTCAAGACCCTCCTCCGCGAGCCATGGATGCCGCTCAAGACCGTGGCAGCCGCCGCCTTCTTTTCCCTGTTCATGCAAAGTTACAGCATCCCGTCCGGTCCGTCGGAATTGCATTTCGTCGGCGCCATGGCCATGTACTTGACCTTTGGGTTCCTGCCCACCCTGTTGGGGTTTGCAGCGGGCCTGCTGTTTCAGGGCCTCGTCTTCAACCCGGCCGACCTGATGCATCTGGGCGTCAACAGCCTGACGCTCATGCTGCCGCTAATCGCCGTGCACGCGGCAACCGGCCGCACCCTGTTCACCGAAGGCGCGGCAAGGCGCCTGACGTGGGCGCGCATCGTGCAGCTTGATGCGATGTACTATGCGGGCGTGACCGGCATGGTCGGGTTCTGGCTGCTCATGGGCACCAGCCAGACGCCGCTGGCTTCCTGGCTGACCTTCGCCGGCAGCTACCTGGCCCTTATCGCGGTGGAGCCTCTGGTAACGTGGGGTATCGTCAAGGGCCTCAAGCGGTTCGAAGGCAACGCCCTGGTAGACCGCCTGTTCGTGGTGAGCCGCCTGCGCGTGGCGTAGGCATACCCCGCAGATAAACGAAAACGGCGTGGCCCAGTGGGTCACGCCGTTTTTCGTTCCGGACACCGGAACCCGCCTAGGCGAGGAACTTGCTGACCGTCTGGAGGAAACTGGCCACCGAAATGGGCTTGGCAATGTAGCCCTCGCAGCCGCCTTCCCGGATCTTTTCCTCGTCGCCCTTCATGGCGAAGGCGGTGACGGCGATCACGGGAATGGATTTCAGGTCCGGGTCATCTTTGAGCATCTTGGTTATTTCAAGGCCCGACACCTCGGGAAGCTGGATGTCCATAAGGATGAGGTCGGGGCGGGTCTGCCGCGCGATCCCTAGAACTTCGCGACCGTCCTTGGTCTGCAAGGTTGCGTAGCCGTGGGCCTCTAGAAGATCGTTGAACAGCTTCATATTCAGTTCGTTGTCTTCAACGATCAGAATGGTCTTTGCCATATCCCCACCCGTCTTTCAAATCCCTTGCACCCTCATGCCCCCTGCGGATGGCACTTTCGAGGTACGCCGTTCTGATGCCAACGCATCTTGGGCAATCCCTCCACGGAAGTCAAACGAACCCCCACAAGATTATTTTCCCGCAACCCTCGCAGATACCATAAAACCCGCCCCACCGAGGCAAAGCCACCCCGTCACGAACGCGAACCCGCCGACCGGGGCCATCCCAGCAAACCGCCACGCGTCGAGGGCGAGGCCATACAGCGCACCGCAGAACAAGACGATCCCCGCCATCATCAACCCCCCGGACAGCGCCGCCAGCCACCCCGCAAACCTACTGCGGTCCCGCAGCACTGTGATGAGCACCGCGATGACGGCCAATGCCACCGCATGAACCAATTGATACGTCGACGCCAGTTCCATCCACCGCACGGCCTGAGCGCCAGCCGAGGTTAACCCATGGGCCGCATAGGCGCCTCCGGCCACCGCCATGGCACCGTTCACTCCAGCGAGAATAAGCCAAATGCGCATGGCATCCCTTTCATGGTCTGAGCCAAAAAAATGGCGGGACCAGACGGCCCCGCCAGAAGGTGCGCTCTTGAGGGAAAGAGGATACCGAATAACCATCGGAATCCGGGCACAACCCGTAATCCTCAGGCGCCCTTACTTTCGCACCGCAACATACCCCTGGCTGTGACGACGATCACTCGCCGCGCACACTTTCCACCATGTCCTCTAGTTTGCCGATATCAAGCACCAACAACGCGTCGCGGTCGCGCCGCACGATGCCCGCGCGGGCCAAGTCATTCATCACGCGGGCCACGGTCTCGCGCGTGGTGCTCACGCGGCTGGCAACGTCGCCGTGTACGGGAATGGGCTTGATGACTGCCACACCCTCCTCGTCCGCTTCGGCAGCGCGCGCCTGACGGAGCAGTTCGGCGTGGACCCTGTTGTTGGCCCCCAACGTGGACAGGTCGATAATCCGCTCCGTCGCGGTGCGCACGATAGCTGCCAGCCTCCGCATGACGCGGGTGGCCATTTCGGGGTAATCGTGCAGAAGGCGCAGGAACTGGTCTGCCGGCAACGAGGCGATCACCGTCTCCTGCACGGCCATGACGCTGGCCGAACGCGGCAATCCGTCGATCGCCGCCAGCTCTCCGAAAAAGGCGCCGGTGAGCAGGTCATCCAGGGTCAACTCGCGACCGCTGGCCGAATAGATGACGATACGGACACAGCCCTGAACGACGAAATAGACATCGCGACTTTCGCTCTCGCGGTCGATGATCTGTTCGTTGGGAGCATACCGCTTCCACCGGCACAAGCGCACCACGTCGGCCCGCAGTTCTTCAGGAAGACCGCGCAGCATCTCGATGTGATCGAGGGTATGGAACGGCGTTTCGCTCATGGTGGGTGGGTGTCTCCATGGGGCGGCAGGAAAATGCAGGAAAATTCACGCGCATTCTAGCTCCAAGGCGTGAACGAAATCTTTACCCATCCCATGCAGTTTCGTTCAGTCCCTACCCCTTTCGGACCATAATCCATGTGCGATCAAGCTAATCCTTCCCTGGACCTGCGCACGACCCGCGTCCTGGCCGTCGGCGAGGTACTGTTCCGCGAAGGCGACTGCGGTGACAACGCCTACATCATTGATACCGGTCTTCTGGAAATTAGCCGTCAGGCTGGACGGGCCGAGATGATTATCGGCACCGCAAAGGCGGGGGAAATGGTGGGTGAAATGGCGCTGATCGACAGCCAGCCCCGCAGCGCCACGGCCAAGGCGTTGAAGCCGACCACTCTGACGGTCATCCCCAAGACCTATTTCGACGAGGCGCTGGCATCGACCGATCCGGCGGTGCGTCACCTGCTGGAGCGGTTCGTGACCATCATCCGCTCGATGACCGACCGCAACGTCCGCCTGACGCTCGGGCTTCGGTAGCAAAAAGAAGGGCCGGGAGATTTCTCTCCCGACCCTCAAGGCACGAGGTCAGATGTAACGCTTAGAACAGGCTGCCGTCGTCAGTCGAAGCGACAGACATATCGACGACATCCGGCATTTCGTTGTCCAGGGCGTACAGGCCAAGGTCGTTGGCATCGTCCGCCGTGACATCGATCATCGCCGCCTTGGTCGTGGTCGCGGTTGCAGCCGGCTTCAACATGCCCTTGGCGACGTAATCCTGCGGGTTCGAAACGTAGTTGAACTTGCCGGTCTTCTCGATCGGGCTGGTGGGAATGTACTCGCCCGTGAACCACTTGCCGTTCCAGGTGAACTGAAGCGTTTGCGGGGTTTTGGCAACGTAGGTGTTGCCGTCCCACTTGTTGCTGCCGTTGTACATCAGTTCGGTGTCACCGCTGGCGGCGAAGCCGTTCTGCCCGGCGGTCAGCATGACGATGGTGTTGCCGTGCACGTTGTTGTCGAGCGTGTAGTGCGGACCGAACGACCCACCGCCACGCACGTCATACACCATACCCAAGCCCTGGCCGATTTCAGCGGCAATATGGTTGCCGGTCGCTTCGACCTTGGACGAGTTCTGGATGAGCATTTCCGAACCCCAGTAGCCGACCTTATAGCCGTCCTGGTTGTTCATGGTGGCGACGTTGCCCTTGATGAGGGCTTCGCGGGAGGCTTCGTACTGCAACCCCATGCCGTGGTTCTTGGTCATGTAGTTGTTTTCGATCAGGACCTTGTTGTTGTCCCAGTCGAACCACAAGCCGGTGCCGTAGTTGTGACTCATCTCCGAGTTCTTCACGGTAACGTTGTCGGAGGTGAGGATCTTGACCCCGCCGGCTTCCCACCAGGTGCTGAACCCGGCGTAGTTGTTGCCGACCGCCTTGATGCCGTCGATGTACAGGCCCGAGGTGTCGTGGGCATGAATGCCGAGCTGGCCGTTGTGGCTGAAGTTGCCGCCCAGGATCTTCATGCCGTCGCCGGCCATGACGCCCGCGCCATGGTTCTTGATGGCGTCAACGTTGATGAGGGTCCAGTTCTTGGTGGTGTGGCCTTCGACCGCGCCATGCTGCGCCATGCTGGCATAGTGCTTCATGGTGATGTTTTCGATGGTCACGCCCTGGGTGGTGCCACCATCGAACGCGGAGGTGGTCTTCATGGCCTGGGTGACCTTCCCGGAGGGGTCATCCTTCATGTAGACCTTGCCGTTTGAATAGTAGAACTTGCCCTGGCCCACTTCACCCAGGCTGCCCACTCGGACATAGGGGGTGTCGTTGACGATCAGGTCTTCCTTGTAACGGGCCATGCCGTCACGGCCTTCGCCGTGACTGTAGCCCGGTGCCGGGAAACCGTCGGCAACCCAGTAGCCATTGCTGTAGGCCCAACCCTTGATGTCGATCGCACCGCTCATCACGGCACCGTCTTCACCAATAAAGGTCTGGAAGTTCTTGGGCGCGATCTTGGCTTCCTTGTAGACGCCCGCCTTGAGGACAAAGGTGGTGCCCTCGGGGTTGGCGTTGACGATGGCCTGAAGATTGTCGCCCGGCTTCAAGTACACGACGTTGGTGCCGTAGTCAGGGTCGCTGGCTTCCACCGTCAGACTGACCGAGGCCGTTCCGGTCGAGCCGTTGGCATCCGTCACCTTGTAGATGAACGAGTCCGAACCGGCAAAGCCGTCCTTCTTGGTATAGGTCACGGTGCCGTCAGCATTGACCTTGGCCGTGCCGTTGGCAGCCTGTTGGTCGATGGTGACGACCGGCCCGCCATCGGGAATGCTGTCATTGCCAAGCACATTGACCTTCACCGAGGCCTGATCCTTGGCCACCGTGGCGGTATCATTGACCAGTACCACCGGGTGGTTGATGTCGGACACGTCCACCGTCACGGTGCCGGTGGCGGTGCGGCCCGAGGCGTCCTCGATGGTGTAGGTGAACGTATCGGTGCCCTTGAAATCGGCGGTCGGGATATAGTCCACAGTGCCGTCCCCGTTGACCTTCGCGGTGCCATTCGCACCGTTCGACACGTCAACCACCTTCAGGCCCTGCACGGTCCCGCTGTTATACTGATACGCGATCGACTTCACGAAGTAGTCGGAAGAGTCGGCGGCATAGGTGGTACCGTCTACCGCTGCCGTGCGGGCTTCCAGGCCGTTTACGTCGTTTTCGTAGGACGTCGCCTTGAATTCGATGCTGGCGAAACCAGCCGACTTGACGACCAGCTTGCCACCATTGGCGGCAACCTGCGACGCGGTAAAGGTCACGGCAGACCCCACGGCCTTTCCGGCAGCATCATAAAGCTGATACGTGCCACGCTCGTTGCCTTCGGGGCTGCCCGCGTTGAAGGCCGAGAACTCGACGTCGGCCTGGGTAACGGTCTTGCCGAAGTTGACCTTGAGGCCCTGGCTCGCCTTGGTGATGGGGTTATAGCCCATTTCCTGGGTCGCCATCTGGGTGCCGTTGGTGCGGCCTTCAACGCCGAACCCGCTGCCCCAGATGGTCGCGCCCTTGAACAGGGTGCCGCCCGACGCGGTGACGCTCACGCCGGTCGGAAGCGGGGCATCCCAAGATACGGTGCCGGTTCCGGTACCACCGGTGCCGGAGGCGTCGCCATCGTTGGCCAACACGTTGATGGTCACGGCCTGGCCCTTGGTGGTGGTGGCCTTGTCGGCAGCGGCGACAAGGGCGGGCTTGGTCGGGTCGGCCGCCACGGTGACGGTCGCCGTCGCAGTGGCTTCCCCACCCTTCCCGTCCGTGACGGTGTAGGTGAAGCTGTCGGTGCCGCTGAACCCGGCGTTGGGGGTATAGGTCACGCTTCCGTCGGCGTTCTTGGCAACGGTGCCGTTCTTGGCAACGCCAAGGTCCTTGATCGACAGGGTATCGCCATCGACGTCCGTGTCGTTGGCCAGAACCTTGACGATCACCGGCTTGGCATAGTCGGTCGTCGCAGCATCGGCCTTGGCAACCGGGGCATCGTTGACGGACTCAACGGTCACGGCGACGTCGCGGGTGACGGTGGTGCCGTCAGACCCCTTGATGGTGGTCGTGAACGTGTCCGCGCCATGCCAATCCTGCTTGGGCGTATAGGTCACGGTGCCGTCGGCGTTCACCTTGACGGTGCCATTGGCTCCATTGGTGGCGGTCACGGCATAGGTGGGGCCGGCCGGAGCCGCCGTGTAATCGTAGGAAATAGACTTGATCAGATAGTCGGAGCTGTCCGTGGCATAGGACACGCCATCAACCGTCGCCCGTCCGGTTTCCGCCCAATGGTTGGCGGTGGCATAGCTGGTAGCCGTGAACTTGACGGCAGCAAAGCCTTCGGAGGCGATGACTAGCGTTCCGCCGGCAGCGGCGACCTGGCTGGCCGAGAACGTGACCGGCGCGCCAATGGCTTTGCCTTCGGCGTCAAGCAACTGATAGACGCCGCGCTCATTGCCCTCGTTCGAGGCCGCGTTGAAGGCCGAGAAGGACACTTCGGCGCGCGTGACGGTCTTGCCGCCGAAATCGAACGTCAGGCCCTGGCTCGCCTTGGTCACTGGGTTGTAGCCCAGTTCGACCGTGGTGCCCTGGCTGGAATTGGTGCGGCCATCGACGCCGAAGCCGTTGCCCCACGCCGTGGCGCCCTTGAACAGCGTGCCGCCGGCGGCGGTCACGGTGACGCCTTCGGGAAGGGCCGTGTCAAAGGAAACGATGCCTTCCCCCTTGGTCGGGACCGTCGGTTCGCTCGGCTCGCCGGTTACGCCGGCCAGCACGTCGATGGTGACGGCGACGTCTTCC
>JBAYSM010000108.1:0-11810 GCA_041676205.1 Rhodospirillaceae bacterium
CGCCACCATCGCCGTGGGCGTGGAAATGGGCCTGTCCGACGACGTCATCCGCAAGGGTCTGGCCGGGTTCGGCGGGGTCAAGCGGCGCTTCACCAAGACCGGCGAGGCGGCAGGCGTCACCGTCATCGACGATTACGGCCACCACCCGGTTGAAATCGCCGCCGTGCTGCGCGCCGCCCGCCATGCCAGCACCGGCAACGTGATCGCCGTGGTGCAGCCGCACCGCTACTCTCGCCTGCACGACCTGTTCGAGGGCTTCTGCACCTGCTTCAACGATGCCGACCACGTGATCGTGGCCGACGTCTACGCGGCGGGCGAAAGCCCCATCGAGGGGATCAGCCGGGACTCCCTCGTCACCGGCCTGCGCGATCACGGGCACCGCAACGTCCACCCGCTGGAAGGGCCGCAGGCCCTGCCGGGCGTCGTGCGCAGCCTGACCAAGCCGGGTGACATGGTGGTGTGCCTGGGGGCAGGCAACATCACCGCTTGGGCCAACGCCCTTCCGGGCGAACTCGCCCTGCTGGACCATGGGGGCGGCTCATGATGGCAGCAGCCCGCCTCCATGATCGCTTGATCGACAGGTTGCCCGCCGTGCGCGGCCGGCTGACCGAAAACCATGAGCTGTCCAAGGTCACATGGTTCCGCGTCGGCGGCCCGGCCGAAGTGCTGTTCAAGCCCGAGGACGCCGCCGATCTGGCCGCCCTGCTGGCCGGAAAGCCTGCTGACGTGCCCGTCACGGTAATCGGCGTCGGGTCAAATCTGCTGGTCCGCGACGGCGGAGTGCCGGGCGTCGTGGTGCGGCTGGGCCGCGCCTTTGCCGACATCAGCGTGGACGGCGACCTTCTGACGGTCGGCGCGGGTGCGCTCGATGCCAACGTCGCCCAGGCGGCGCGCGACGCGGGGCTGGGTGGGCTGGAGTTCCTGTGCGGCGTGCCGGGAACCATCGGCGGCGCGCTGCGCATGAACGCGGGGGCCTATGGCCGCGAAATCAAGGATGTACTGGTGTCGGCCACCGCCGTAGACGGCCAGGGAACCTTGCGCACACTGTCTCCCACCGACATGGACCTGACGTACCGCCATTGCGGCCTGCCCGAAGACTGGGTGTTCACGTCCGCGCTCCTTAGGGGTACGCCCGACGAATCCGAGCAAATCACCCGCCGAATGGACAATATTCGTGCGCAGCGCGAGGACAGCCAGCCGGTCCGCGCCCGCACCGGCGGCTCGACCTTTGCCAATCCCGAAGGCCACAAGGCGTGGGCGCTGATCGACGCGGCCGGTTGCCGGGGGCTGACCAGAGGCGGGGCACAGGTGTCGGAAAAGCACTGCAATTTCCTCATCAACACCGGAACGGCCACCGCCGCCAACCTGGAAGACCTCGGCGAGGAGGTGCGGCGCCGCGTCCTCGAAACCTCTGGCGTGGCATTGCGCTGGGAAATCCGCCGCATCGGCGTGCGCACCACGGGAGAGCAGGCATGACCGAGAGCTACAGCATCGTCACTGCCGACCAGCCGCTGAACCACGCTGCGCAGGCCGATGTCGCCAAGGCCAAGGCGGGCCGCAAGGCGCGCCGCGTCACCGTGCTGTTGGGCGGTATCTCGTCCGAGCGTGAAGTGTCGCTGTCGTCCGGGGCCGCCGCCTGCAAGGCGTTGGAAGCCGCCGGGTATCAGGTCAAGGCGATTGATGTAACACGCGACATTTCGACCGTGGTCCAGGACCTCGACCGCACGCGGCCCGACGTGGTGTTCAACGCCCTGCACGGACGGTATGGCGAGGACGGCTGCATCCAAGGCATCCTCAACATCCTCGGCCTGAAATACACCCATTCAGGCTTGCTGGCCTCGGCCATTGCCATGGACAAGCCGTCGGCAAAGCTGCTGTTCGCCCAGGCCGGGCTACACATTGCCGCCGACCGCGTGGTCAGCCGCGAGGACATCCTCAAGGGCGATCCGCTGCCCCGCCCCTACGTCCTCAAGCCGCTGAACGAGGGATCCTCGGTCGGCGTCATCATCGTGCGCGAGGGCGACGGCGCCCACCCGTTCGAGAACCAGTCATGGCCCTATGGCCCCACCGTGATGGCCGAGGCCTTCATCCCCGGCCGCGAAATGACCGTGGCGGTGATGGGCGACCACGCCTTGGCAGTGACCGAGATCGCCACCGACCACGCCTTCTACGACTATCAGGCCAAGTATGCCCCCGGCGGGTCCAAGCACACCCTGCCTGCCCCGGTCGATGCCGAGGTCTATGCCGAAGCCCAGCGCGTGGCGATCAAGGCCCACCGGGCGCTTGGCTGCCGAGGCGTTTCGCGGACGGATCTGCGCTTTGACGGCGCGCGCATGGTCATTCTGGAGGTCAACACCCAGCCCGGCATGACGCCGACCTCGCTGGTCCCTGAGCAGGCCCAACTGGCGGGGATTTCCTTCCCCGACCTGTGCACCTGGATGGTGGAGACGGCATCATGCGACGCCTGAGGTTCCCGCGGCCCACAACCCCCACCGTCCGTGCCCTGCGCGCGGGCGCGCTGGGCGTAATTGGGCTGGGCTTCGTGGCCGGTGCGGGGATGGCGGCGCGGTCCGAGGCGGCAACCAACCTCATGACCCAAGCCAACCTGTTGATCGTCGATGCCGGGGCCAATGCCGGATTGCGCCTGCATCAGATCTCCGTCAAGGGGCGCGTCCATACCCAAGGCGAGGACGTGCTGGGGGCCATCGGCGTGGCGCGGGGCGAGCCTCTGCTGGCGTTCGACCCGGCAGCGGCGCGCGAACGCCTGGAAAGCCTGCCGTGGGTCAAGGAAGCCACCATCGAGCGTCGCCTGCCCGACACCATCTTCATCCGCTTGGTCGAGCGCACCCCCATTGCCGTGTGGCAGATGCCGGACGAGACGTTCTCGCTGGTCGATGCCGACGGCGTGGTGATGCAGGTCGATATCGCGTCCTTCCCCAGCCTGCCGGTAATCGCCGGCCCCGGTGCGCCGGAGGCCGCCAGCGACCTGTTCACCATGCTGGCCGCCGAACCTGCCCTGAACGCGCGGGTGAAGGCGGCGGTGCGGGTTGGCAAGCGGCGCTGGAACGTGTGGCTGGACGCCATCGGGGAGGGCGGCATCGACGTCCGCCTGCCCGAAGCAGACCCGGCCCAGGCGATGGCCCGCCTTGTCGCCCTCGACCGTGACGAAGGGCTGCTGCGCCGCGATCTGGCAATGATTGACTTACGCCTGCCCGATCGCCTGATCGTGCGGGTCAACGAAACGGCGGCCCAGCCGGTGCTGGGTGCCAACAAACGGCGTTCCGCGCCGGACACGTTGCCCCTGGGTGGGCGCGCCGAAGACGCCTGACGCTGACAAGACAAGTAGAAAGGATACCAACGGCCGTGGCCAAGAGCAGGCAAAAGAGCGGGGTTATCGCGGCGCTGGATGTGGGCACCACCAAGGTTGCCTGCTTCATCGCCGTGCCCGAAGCTGACGGCACCCTCAGGGTGGTCGGCGTCGGGCACCATCGCTCCCGTGGGATGCGCAACGGGCAGGTCGCCTCCATGGCCGACCTGGAAGCCTCCGTGCGCTCCGCGGTCGAAGCCGCCGAGCAGATGGCCGGGCAGCGGGTCGATACCGTGCTGCTGTCCATCACCGGCGGCGGGCTGTCCAGCCAGAACGTCGAAACCCAGGTGCCGGTCCACGGCCATCCGGTGCGCGATACCGACGTGCGCCGCATCCTCGACCAGGGCCGCGCCATCGCCGCGCAGCACGAGCGCGACATCCTGCACTGCCTGCCGACCACCTATTCCATTGACGGCGGCGACGGCATCCTCGATCCGCGCGGCATGTTCGGCGAAACGCTGGGCGTGCGCATCCACATGGTTTCGGCTTCGACCGGGCCGCTGCGCAACCTCGCCACCGTCATCGACCGTTGCCATCTGGACGTTGCGGCGCGGGTGGCCAGCCCCTATTCCTCCGCCCTGGCCTGCACCGTCAACGACGAAAAGGAAATGGGCGTCACCGTGCTCGACATGGGTGGCGGCACCACCTCCGTTTCAGTGTTCGTCGATGGCTACCCGATGTTTGCCGACGTCATCCCGGTTGGCGGCAACCACGTCACCAACGATCTTGCCAAGGGCCTGTCCACCTCGGCCACCCACGCCGAGCGCCTCAAGACCGTATGGGGTACCGTGCTGCCGTCGCCGTCCGATACGCGCGAACTGCTCAAGGTTCCCCTGGTTGGCGAAGAAGAAGACACCGAGGGCCACGAAGTTCCGCGCTCCGAGATCGTCCGCATGATCCGCCCGCGCATCGAGGAAACCTTCGAATTGGTCCGCAACCGCCTGGGTCAGGCCGGGATGCTCCACGCTGCCGGGCGCCGCGTCGTGCTGACCGGCGGGGGCAGCCAGTTGCAGGGCCTGCGCGAAATGGCCGAGTTGATCCTGGACAAGCAGGTCCGCCTGGGTCGCCCGCGCCGCCTCAAGGGATTGCCCGAAAGCGCCAGCGGTCCGGCCTTTGCCACCTGCGCCGGTCTGTTGCGCTACGCTATTCAGGATCACGTCGCCCACGCCGCTCCGGGCAGCCAGCAAGCCCTGGTGCCCGACGAAACTGGCGACGACGAAGACACCACGCACAAGCCGGCGGGCCGCATGGGTCGCATGGTTTCTTGGCTCAAGGAGAACTTCTGATGAAAAAGTTTTTCTCCTTTGTAAAAAGGCATCTTTTACTTTCCCCCGCCCCCCCGTAGAACACCATGGGCGAAACGTATCGGAACAACCGGTCACGCCTCAAAAAGAAAAAACCAACGCGCTTTCCCCCCCCCCCAAAAGAGGCCGGAAAAATCCGGCCGTCCCCGAAGCGGAAATATCGGAGGCACGAGAAATGATTAACCTTAGCGTTCCCCAATCGACCGATCCGTCGCTGGAACCCTGCATCACCGTCATTGGCGTCGGCGGGGCCGGCGGCAACGCGGTCAACAACATGATCGCCGACAACCTGATGGGCGTCGATTTCGTGGTCGCCAATACCGACGCGCAGGCGCTGTCGCTGGCCCGCACCGACCGCCGCATCCAGCTTGGCGCCGACACCACTCAGGGCCTGGGCGCCGGCGCCCGTCCGGAGATCGGACGCGCCGCCGCCGAAGAAACCTATGAAACCGTGGCCGAGCAGCTTCGCGGCTCGAACATGGTGTTCATCACCGCTGGCATGGGCGGCGGCACCGGCACCGGCGCGGCGCCTGTCATCGCCCGCGTGGCCCGCGAGATGGGCATCCTGACCGTCGGCGTCGTTACGAAGCCGTTCCAGTTTGAAGGCGCGCACCGCATGCGCCTCGCCGAAAGCGGCATCGAGGAACTGAGCCAGTATGTCGACACCCTGATCATCATCCCGAACCAGAACCTGTTCCGGGTTGCGAACGAGAAAACTACATTCGCAAATGCCTTCAAGATGGCTGACGACGTGCTGAATGCCGGCGTCCGCTCGATCACCGACCTGATGATCATGCCCGGCCTCATCAACCTCGACTTCGCCGACGTCCGCACGGTGATGAGCGACATGGGCCGTGCCATGATGGGCACCGGAGAGGCATCGGGCGACCGTCGCGCGCTGGACGCCGCCGAGGCCGCCATTGCCAACCCGCTGCTCGAAGACACCTGCATGAAGGGCGCCAAGGGCGTTCTCATCAACATCACCGGCGGCCCGGACGTCACCCTGTTCGAGGTTGACGAAGCGGCCAACCGCATCCGCGACGAAGTCGAGGGTGAGGCCCACATCATCTTCGGGTCGTGCTTCGACCAGGAGATGGAAGGCAAGATGCGGGTTTCCGTGGTCGCCACCGGCATTTCCGGTGAAGCCAACGTGATGCCGCGCCCGGCCCACAACCCGCAGCATGGGGCCCATGCTCCGCGGGTCCAATCGGCCGCCCCGGCTGCCCCGGCGCACGCCGAGCCGATCGCGCAGGCCCCGGCGGCCCAAGCCCCCGTGGCCCCCGCTGCCGTCCGGGCGCCCGTTCTGCCCGCCGCCCGCCCGGTCATGCCGCAGCCAGCCGCCCCGGTGTTCGACGAAGTGCGGGAAGCCGAAGCCGCGCACACCGCTCATGCTCATGCCCAGGCCCAGGCCCACATCCAGGCCGAAGCCCCGCGCATGACCGGGACCTATGCCGCTGCGCCACAGGCCGAGCCGGCCCGCCAGCAGTTTGCCATGGAACTGCCGGCCGCCAAGCCCCAGGACAACTTCATCCCGGCGCCGCCGGTCGGCCGCGAAGGGCCGGTCTTGGGTGACATGCCGTCGGCCCGTCCGGCGTTCTCGGCGCAACGTGCCGAACCGCGCCCCGCGGTTGCCCCCGCACCGCGTCAGCCGACGGCTCCCGCTGCCGGTGTTCAGCGTCCGGTGACGTCCGCAGCGACCCGCAGCGAACCCAAGACCGGCATCAAGGCGCTGTTCTCGCGGCTGACCCAGCAGACCCAGAACGAAGCCATTCCGGTCGAGGAAAAGCTGGAGAACCACCCGCGCGCCGCTGAACCGGCGCCCGAATTGACCGCCACCCCGGCCGACCGGCCGACGCAGAGCAAGGACGACGGCGACGAGCTGGAAATCCCCGCGTTCCTGCGCCGTCAGGCCAACTAGCGCCGATACTGCCAAAGATACCGCTTCGAACTGGGGGAAGCGGCGCGGATGCCTTTGCGTCCGCTTCCCCCTCCTTTTTGCAAGGAACAATCCGCTAGTTCCTGCAAGATCCTGAACCGGCACGGCTTTTTGCAGCCTTGGCGTAACATTCCGTAACAATGATTGATTTGAGCCTCTGTGCGGGGACTGCTAAGTCATTAACTATCGCATCGCACCGCAGCGAAAATAACTTAACCCCTTGGGGATAGAGCATGGTATTCGACGATCACGCCAGCAGCACCAGCGCCAGTGCCTGCGCGTTCGAGACCGAACGTACCGCTCCCCGTCCGCGCGCCGTCTGGCCGTTCACAGCCCCGGCCCGCCCCGCCTCCGTGGAAGCCGTTGCGGCCCCTGCCGCCGCACGCCGCCACACCCTCAAGAATTCCATTTCGTGCACCGGCATCGGCCTGCACACCGGCTTTCGCGTGTCCATGACCCTGCACCCCGCCGCTCCGGGGACCGGCGTCGTGTTCCGGCGCACCGGCCCGCACGGCACCGCCCTCATCCCGGCCCTGTGGACGCACGTCAAGGACAGCCGCCAGTGCACCGTCGTCGGCACCGAGGACGGCATTACCGTCGCCACGGTCGAGCATCTGCTGGCCGCCGTCGCCGCGATGAACATCGATGACCTGCTGATCGACATCAATGGCCCGGAAGTCCCGGCCATGGACGGCAGCGCCGCACCCTTCGTGTTCCTGATCGAGTGCGCCGGTGTCGTGGCCCAGCCCGAGACCGCGCCGCGCACCGCCATCCGCATCCTGGAGCCGATCACGGTCAGCTACAATGGCGCCGAGGCAACGTTGGCGCCGACCAGCGGCACCGGCCTGACCGTCGTGTTCGAGATTGAATTCGCCGCCGCCGCCATCGGCCGGCAAACGACCTCGGTCAAGGTGTCGCCAACGGTGTTCAAGGACGAGGTCAGCCGCGCCCGCACCTTCGGACTGGTCGATGACCTTCCCAAAATGCGCGCCGCCGGCCTGGCCCGTGGTGGTTCGCTGGAAAACGCCGTGGTGGTCAACGGCGCCGACGTGCTGAACGAAGGCGGCCTGCGCTACCCCGACGAATTCGTGCGCCACAAGGTGCTCGACGCCGTGGGCGACCTGGCCCTGGCCGGACAGCCGATCATCGGAACCTACATGGGCAAGCGCTCCAGCCACGCCCTGAACACGGCGCTGCTTCAAGCCCTGTTCGCCAAGCCTTCGGCCTGGGTCGAAGTGGACGCCAACGGCCTCCAGTCCTCACTGGACGAGCCTCTCCGCGCCACCGCCTGAGCGATCCCTGCATGGGGTCCGCGATCACCCATGCGGGTTCCTCTTGCCGCGCGGGCGCTTCGGCGTGATAGTGTGCGCACGGCACGGACTGGATGATGACCTGATCCCGATGATGTTGCGAACCGCTTCCCGCCTTGCGCCCGCCAACCGGCCCGCGCGGCTTTCCACCACCTCCGCTCCCCTGGCCCTCGTCCTGGGGGCGGCGCTCCTTCTGGGCGCTTGCGCGGGGGACAAAAAGGACGAGTACATCGAGCGCCCCGTCGCCGACCTGTACAACGCCGCCGTCGATGAATTGGAGGAGCGGAATTACGCCGCCGCCGCCAAGGCGTTCGACGAGGTGGAGCGTCAGCACCCCTACTCGACCTGGGCGACCAAGGCGCAGCTCATGGCTGCCTATTCACACTACGAGAATGAAAAGTACGACGACGCCATCATCGCGCTCGACCGCTTCATTCAGCTTCATCCTGGCAACGTCGATGTGCCCTATGCCTACTATCTCAAGGCGTTGAGCTACTACGAGCAGATCTCTGACGTTGGCCGTGACCAGAAGATGACCAACCTTGCCATGGGGGCATTGCAGGACGTCATCACCCGCTTCCCCGACACCACCTATGCCCGCGACGCGCGCCTGAAAATCGACCTGACCGTCGATCATCTGGCGGGTAAGGAGATGGAAGTCGGCCGCTGGTATCAGCGCCAGAAGCATTACCTTGCCGCCGTCAACCGCTTCCGCGTCGTGGTCGATCAGTACGAACAGACCACGCACACCCCCGAAGCGTTGTATAGGCTGGCCGAGACCTACACCCTGCTCGGGCTGAAGGCCGAAGCTGAAAAGGCGGCTGCGGTCCTCGGCCACAACTATCCGGGCAGCGACTGGTACGAAAACGCCTACGCCTTGGTTGCCAAGGGGGAAACCAACCCCGAGGCGGTGCGGGTGGGCGAAGGCGGCGAGACCGACAGCCAGGGCGGCTGGTTCTCGCGCATGACCCGGTGGTTCTGAGCGGGCACCGCAACAGGAGCACGGAAACCCCTCATGCTGGTGCGCCTGTCCATCCGGGACGTCGTCCTCATTGAACGCCTCGACCTGACCTTCGCGGCGGGCCTTGGCGTGCTGACCGGCGAAACCGGCGCCGGGAAGTCTATCCTGCTCGACAGTCTGGGGCTGGCGCTCGGCGAACGGGCGGACAGTGGCCTCGTCCGCCATGGGGCCGAACAGCTTTCCGTGACAGCCCAGTTCGACCTGGACCCGGCGCACCCGTCCCACGACATTCTGCGGGAACAGGGCCTGGACGATGGCGAGGATATGCTGGTCCTGCGCCGCGTGGTGACGCGCGACGGCCGCTCCCGCGCTTTCGTCAACGACCAGCCGGCCAGCGTCGGCCTACTCAAGCGCCTGGGCGAAACCGTGGTCGAGGTGCACGGCCAGTTCGAGAGCCACGGCCTGATGAACCCGGCCACCCATCGCGGGGTCCTGGATGCCTTTGGCGCGGCAGAAAAGCCCCTGTCCGCCTGCCGCGCCGCTTGGGACGTGCTGCACGCCGCCACCGCCGCCCGCAAGGCGGCCGAAGACGATCTGCTTCGCGCACGGGCCGAAGAACAAACCCTGCGCCATGCCGAAGAAGAACTCGCCGCGCTCAAGCCGCGCGCCGGAGAAGAAGCCGAACTGGCCGCCCGCCGCTCGGCGCTGATGAATGGCGAAAAGCTGGCCGAGGGCCTGTCGGCCGCGCTGGCCTCGCTGGGCGCCCACGGCTCGGTGGAAGCCATGCTGCGCACCGCACAGCGGCACCTGGAGCGCATCGCCCCGCTCGGCGCCGATGTCGGCCCCATCATCGAGACGCTGGAACGCGCTGCCATCGAAGCCGCCGAGGCCCACAATCAACTCGACAAGGCCGCCGCCGACATCGACCTCGACCCCCGGCATCTGGAGGAAGCGGAGGAGCGCCTGTTCGCCCTGCGCGCCCTGGCCCGCAAACATGGCGTGGAGCCGGACGCCCTGGCCGACGTGCTGGCCGAACTGCGCCGCCGCCTGAGCGCCCTTGATGACGGCGGGGCCGATCTGGTCCGGCTCGCCAAGGAAGAACAGGCCGCCCGCACGGCCTACCTTGAATCCGCCCGCGCGCTGTCCAAGGTTCGCGCCAAGGCCGCCAAGGCGCTCGATGTTGCGGTCAAGACGGAGCTTGCCCCGCTGCGGCTGGACAAGGCGACCTTCGTCACCACCCTGGAAGACCTGCCTGAAGACGCCTGGGGCGCCGAGGGCCTGGACCGCGTGGCCTTTGCCGTGGCGACCAATCCCGGCACCCCGCCCGGCCCCATCGGCAAAATCGCCTCGGGCGGGGAACTGGCGCGCTTCATGCTGGCGCTCAAGGTGGTGCTGGCCCGCGTGTCGCCGGTGCCGACCTTGGTATTCGACGAGGTTGACGCCGGCATCGGCGGGGCCACCGCATCGGCGGTGGGCGAACGGCTGGCCCGGTTGGCCGCCGACATGCAGGTGCTGGTCGTCACCCACTCCCCGCAGGTCGCCGCCAAGGGCAACCACCATTGGCACGTCTCCAAGACCACCGGCAAGGGCGCCACGCAAACCACCGTGTCGCCCCTGACCGGCGACGCCCGCCGCGAGGAAATTGCCCGCATGCTGGCCGGTGAAACCGTCACCGAACAAGCCCGCGCCGCCGCTGACAGCCTTATCGGGGCCTAGCATGACCGACGTTGCCGCCCTGACCCGTGAGGAGGCCGCCGCCGAACTGCAACGGCTGGCCCGCGAGATCGCCCACCATGACCGGCTGTACTATCAGCACGACGCGCCTGAAATCAGCGACGCGGACTACGACGCCCTCAAGCGCCAGAATGAGGCCATCGAGGCGCGCTTCCCTGACCTCGTCCAGCCCGACAGCCCGACCCACAAGGTCGGCGCCCCCGCCGCCGCCGGGTTCCGCAAGGTGCGCCATGCGGTGCCCATGCTGTCGCTGGACAATGCTTTTGCCGATGGCGACGTGTATGACTTTGTGGGCCGCGTCCGGCGGTTCCTGAAACTTGGCGACAGCGCGGCGGTCGAGATTGTGGCCGAGCCAAAGATCGACGGCCTCAGTTTTTCCGCCCGCTATGAGCACGGCAAGTTCGTCCAGGCCGCCACGCGCGGCGACGGGGCGGAGGGCGAGGACATCACCGCCAACCTGCGCACCCTCAAGGATCTGCCCGACCGCCTCAACACCCTGCTTCCGCCTGACGTCCTGGAGGTGCGCGGCGAGGTGTACATGAGCCGTGCCGACTTCCTGGCCCTGAACGAGCGGCAGGCCGAACGCGGCGGCAAGACCTTCGCCAACCCTCGCAACGCCGCCGCCGGATCGCTGCGGCAGCTTGACCCTGCCATTACGGCGCAACGGCCCCTCAGCCTGTTCTGCTATGCCTGGGGCGAGATCAAGGGGTATGAGGCCACCACCCACTGGGGCTTTCTCGACCAGTTGCGCGATTGGGGCTTTCCCGTCAACCCGGAGCGCAAACTGTGCAAGGGGGCCGAGGCGGTGCTGGCCTTCTACCGCGACATCGGAGAACGCCGGGCGCAGTTGCCCTATGACATCGACGGCATTGTCTACAAGCTGAACCGCGTGGACTGGCAGAAACGCCTGGGCTTCGTGTCGCGCGCCCCGCGTTGGGCCATCGCCCACAAATTCCCGGCCGAACAGGCCATGACCGTGCTGAACCACATTGGCATCCAGGTCGGCCGAACCGGCGTTCTGACGCCCGTGGCCAATCTGGAGCCGGTCAACGTCGGCGGCGTGATGGTCGGCCGCGCCACGCTCCATAACGAAGACGAAATCGCCCGCCTCGACGCGCGCGACGGCGACACCGTCATCGTCCAACGGGCCGGAGACGTCATTCCGCAGGTGGTTGGCGTGGTGCTGGACAAGCGCCCG
>JBAYSM010000109.1:0-11760 GCA_041676205.1 Rhodospirillaceae bacterium
GGTTCGGCGCGTCACACCGGCCTCGCCGCCATTGCGGACCCTCTGTGCCTCTGTGTCTCTGTGGTTCAATAAAAAATACTACCGGCCCTGGGAGGGACGCATGCATCTCGATGAACAGCAACGCATGGTGCGCGATACCGCGCGTGCCTTTGCCCGTGACCAGCTTGTTCCCTATGCCGAAGCCTGGGACCGCGAGCATCGATACCCGGCCGAGGCCGTGGCCGCGCTGGGCGAGCTTGGGTTCCTCGGCATGGTGGTGCCCGAGGAGTGGGGCGGCGCGGGCATGGACAATGTCTCCTACGCCCTGGCGCTGGAGGAAGTCGCCGCCGGGTGCGGGGCCGTCTCGACCATCATGAGCGTGCACAACTCGGTCGGCTGCATGCCCATCCTGAAGTTCGGCACCGACGCCCAGAAGGAACGCTTCCTGCGCCCGCTGGCCGAAGGCAAGGTGATCGGCGCGTTCTGCCTGACCGAGCCGCAGGCCGGGTCCGACGCCGCCGCGCTCAAGACCCGCGCGGTGCGTGACGGGGACCATTGGGTGCTCAACGGGACCAAGATGTTCATCACCTCGGGCCAGCACGCCGGGGTCGCCATCGTGTTCGCCGTGACCGACCCGGCGGCCGGGAAGAAAGGTATTTCGGCCTTCATCGTGCCGACCGATACCCCCGGCTATCAGGTCGTGCGGGTGGAACACAAGCTGGGCCAGCACGCGTCCGATACCTGCCAGATCGCGTTCGAGGACATGCGCCTGTCCGCCGACCTCATGCTTGGCAAGGAAGGCGAGGGCTACAAGATTGCGCTCGCCAACCTTGAAGGTGGGCGCATCGGCATCGCCTCGCAGTCGGTCGGCATGGCGCGGGCGGCGTATGAGGCCGCGCGGGAGTACGCCAAGGAGCGCCAGACCTTCGGCAAGCCGATCATCGAGCATCAGGCGGTGCAGTTCCGGCTGGCCGACATGAAAGTCCGCATCGAAGCCGCCCGCCATCTGGTGCTGGAGGCTGCCCGCCTGCGCGACGCGGGCGAACCGTGCCTGACCGAAGCCTGCATGGCCAAGCTGTTCGCCTCGGAAATGGCCGAGAAAGTGTGCTCGGACGCCATCCAGACCTTGGGCGGCTATGGGTATCTTGCGGACTTCCCGGTCGAGCGGATCTATCGTGATGTCCGGGTGTGCCAAATCTACGAAGGCACGTCCGACGTCCAGCGCATGGTTATTGCGCGCGCCATCATGCAAGAGGATTGAGCCCCGTGGCCGACAAGCAGCAGAAGAAGATCAACGGAAAAGGTGCTCCGGCGCCCAAGCCGGTGAAGAAAGACCCGGTCGAGTTCTGGTTCGACTTCTCCAGCCCCTATGCCTACATCGCCTCCACCTTGATCGACGACATCGCCGAGGAATACGGCAGGACCGTTACGTGGCGGCCGTTCCTGCTTGGCCCGGTGATGAAGCAGACCGGCAACACGCCGCTGCTCGATCAGCCGATGAAGGGCGCCTATGCCCGCCGTGACTCCGCGCGCATGGCGAAGTTCTTCGAGGTGCCGTTCACCCTGCCCGAGCCGTTCCCCATTGCCGCGCTGGCCGCGACCCGTGGGTTCTATTGGCTCGAAGCCACGGCGCCTGATCTCGCCGTGCCGTTCGCCATCGCATGCTTTGAGCGCTACTACGTCGATGGTCAGGACATCAGCAAGCCCGAGGAAGTCGCCGCCGCCGCCGAGAGCGTGGGTGTCGATGCCAATGCCCTGCTCGCCGCCGTGGCCGACCAGCAGTGGAAGGACAAGGCCAAGACCATGGTCGATGAAGCCATCGCCAAGGGCGTCTGCGGCGCTCCGTTCTTCCTGGTAGATGGCGAGCCGTTCTGGGGGGCCGACCGCCTGTGGATGGTCGAGGAATGGCTGGAAAGCGGCGGCTGGTAACAGAATTAAGGACCGTCATGCGCGGGCTTGACCCGCGTATCCACGCCGCCCCACCGAACGCGGTGCCAACGGTGAGGCGTGGATGGTCGGGTCAAGCCCGGCCATGACGGAACGTATAAAGCTAGAGTCTGGGAGGACCTTCCACATGCCGCTGACCAAGGGATACAAGCAGCTCCTCGACGAGGCCTATGGCCAGATCGAGACGGTGCCGATCAACGACGCCCTGGCGTTGCTTGACGATGACGGCGTGCAGTTCGTGGACATCCGCGATGTGCGCGAACTGCATCGCACCGGCACCATCCCCGGCGCGTTCCATGCGCCGCGCGGCATGTTGGAATTCTGGGTCGACCCGGAAAGCCCGTACTACAAGGACGTCTTCGGGTCGGGGAAGAAGTTCGTGTTCTTCTGCGCCTCGGCGTGGCGCTCGGCGCTGGCGACCAAGGCGTTGCAGGACATGGGCCTCGGCCCCGTCGCCCACCTCGAAGGCGGCTTCACCAAGTGGAAGGACAGCGGCGCGCCCGTCCAGGCCCCCGACGAGCGGGAGGCCCGCTGACATGACCGTCCTCAAGTCGTCCATCAGCCCGCGGTCCGAGGACTTCCGGGACAACGCGGCGCACATGCAGGCCCAGGTCGATGACCTCAAGGCCCAGGTCGCCAAGGTCAAGCAGGGCGGTGGCGACAAGGCGCGCGAAAAGCATCTGGCGCGCGGCAAGCTGCTGCCCCGTGACCGCGTGCGCGGGCTGCTTGACGTCGGTTCCCCGTTCCTGGAGTTCTCCCAGCTTGCCGCCCACGGCATGTACGACGGCGACGACGTGCCCGCCGCCGGGGTCATCACCGGCATCGGCCGGGTGTCGGGCCAGGAATGCGTGATCGTCGCCAATGACGCCACGGTCAAGGGCGGAACCTACTACCCCATGACCGTGAAAAAGCACCTGCGCGCCCAGGAGATCGCCAAGGAAAACAACCTGCCGTGCGTCTACTTGGTGGACTCCGGCGGGGCCTTTCTGCCGCGCCAGGATGAGGTTTTTCCCGACAAGGAGCACTTCGGGCGCATCTTCTATAACCAGGCCAACCTCAGCGCGGCGGGCATCCCGCAAATCGCAGTTGTGATGGGAAGCTGCACGGCGGGCGGGGCCTATGTCCCGGCCATGTGCGATGAAAGCGTCATCGTGCGCAACCAGGGCACCATCTTCCTAGGCGGCCCGCCGCTGGTGAAGGCCGCGACCGGCGAGGTGGTCACGGCCGAGGATCTGGGCGGCGCGGACGTGCACTGCAAGATCTCGGGCGTCACCGACCACTACGCCCAGGACGACACGCACGCCCTGTCCATCGCCCGGCGCATCGTCGGCGACCTGAACCGCACCAAGCGTCCGCAGGTGGATTTCACCCAGCCCGAGGACCCGCTGTATGACCCGGCGGAAATCTACGGCATCGTCCCCAAGGACACCCGCAAGCCGTTCGACGTGCGCGAGATCATCGCCCGACTGGTCGATGGGTCGCGGTTTGACGAGTTCAAGGCCCTGTACGGCACCCAGCTTGTCTGCGGCTTCGCGCGCATCTGGGGCTATCCGGTCGGCATCGTCGCCAACAACGGCATCCTGTTCAGCGAAAGCGCCCAGAAGGGCGCCCACTTCGTCGAGCTGTGCAACCAGCGCGGCATTCCGCTGGTGTTCCTCCAGAACATCACGGGGTTCATGGTCGGCCGCAAGTACGAGAGCGGCGGCATCGCCAAGGACGGCGCCAAGATGGTCATGGCGGTGTCCAACGCGGCGGTGCCCAAGTTCACCGTCATCATCGGCGGCAGCTTCGGGGCGGGGAACTACGGCATGTGCGGCAGGGCGTTCGCCCCGCGCTTCCTGTGGATGTGGCCGAACAGCCGGATCTCGGTGATGGGCGGCGAGCAGGCGGCGAGCGTGCTGGCGACCGTGCGGCGCGATGCAGTCGAAGCGCGCGGCGGCACCGTCTCGGCCGAGGACGAGGAAGCCTTCAAGGCCCCCATCCGCGACCAGTACGAAACGCAAGGGCATCCCTATTACGCCTCGGCCCGGTTGTGGGACGACGGCGTGATCGACCCGGCGGACACTCGCACCACCCTGGCGCTGGGCCTGTCGGCGGCGCTCAACGCGCCCATCGGCAAGACCGAATACGGCGTGTTCCGGATGTAGGGGAGGGGGCGACATGACCAGCGATATCCTTCTCGAACACGTCGATGAACGCGGCGTGTGCACCGTGACCATGAACCGGCCGGATGTGCACAATGCCTTTGACGACGTCCTGATTTCCCGCCTGGAGCGCCTGTTCCGGGGCTTTGAGCATCGTCCCGAGGTTCGCGTGGTGGTGCTGGCCGGAAATGGCCGCAGCTTCTCCGCCGGGGCCGACCTCAACTGGATGAAGCGCATGGCGGGCTACACCCGTCAGCAGAACTTCGATGACGCCATGGGCCTTGCGACCATGCTGGAGGCCATCTACCGCTGCCCCAAGCCGACCATCGCCCACGTCCACGGCGCGGCGTTTGGCGGCGGGGTCGGGCTGGTGGCGGCCTGCGACATCGCCATCGCCTCGGCCAAGGCCAGCTTCGCACTGACCGAGGTCAAGTTGGGCCTCATCCCAGCGACCATCGGCCCCTATGTGGTCGAGGCCATCGGCGCGCGGGCCTGCCGCCGCTACTTCCAGACCGCCGAACGGTTCACGGCCATTGAGGCCTGCCGCATGGGGTTGGTTCACGAGGTCTGCGACGAAGACCACCTTGACGCCAAACGCGACGAAATCATCGCCGCCCTGCTGCTGGGTGGCCCGCACGCCCAGGCAGCCGCCCGCGCCCTGATCGGCGCCGTGGCCCACAAGCCGGTAAACGACGCGATGCTGGCCGACACGGCCGCGCGGATTGCGGATATCCGGGTGAGCGACGAAGGGCAGGAAGGCTTGCAGGCCTTCCTCGAAAAAAGAACAGCGTCCTGGGTGGGGGAATGAACCCGATGTTTACCAAGATCCTCATCGCCAATCGGGGCGAGATTGCGTGCCGGGTCATCAAGACGGCTCGCCGCATGGGCATCAAGACGGTGGCCGTGTATTCCGAGGCTGACCGGGACGCGCTGCATGTGCGGATGGCGGACGAGGCGTTCCTCCTCGGCCCGGCTCCCGCTGCGGAAAGCTATCTGGTCATCGACAAGGTGATCGACGCCTGTGTCCGGTCGGGCGCCCAGGCGGTGCATCCGGGCTATGGCTTCCTGTCGGAGAACGCCAAGTTCGCCGAGGCCTGTCAGGCCAACGGCGTGGTGTTCATCGGCCCGCCCATTCCGGCCATTCACGCCATGGGCTCCAAGTCCGAGTCCAAGCGCATCATGGAGGCGGCCGGGGTGCCGCTGGTGCCAGGCTATCACGGCGCCGACCAGGACGACGCCGTGCTGACTTCTGAGGCCACCCGCATCGGTTATCCGGTGCTGGTCAAGGCCTCGGCCGGGGGCGGCGGCAAGGGGATGCGCGTGGTGGAAAAGGCCGCCGATCTGGCCGCCGCCATCGCCGGAGCGCGGCGCGAGGCCAAGGCGGCGTTCAGCGACGACAGCCTGCTCATCGAAAAATACCTGTCCCATCCGCGCCATGTGGAAATGCAGGTTTTCGGCGACACCCACGGCAACTACGTGCACCTGTTCGAGCGCGATTGCTCCCTGCAACGCCGCCACCAGAAGGTTATCGAGGAAGCCCCGGCTCCCGCCCTTCCGGCTGACGTGCGGGCCAAGCTGGGCGAGGCAGCCATCGCTGCGGCCCGCGCGGTGGAGTACGTCGGGGCCGGGACGGTCGAGTTCCTGTATCAGGACGGCGCGTTCTACTTCATCGAAATGAACACCCGCCTCCAGGTCGAGCATCCCGTCACCGAGATGATCACCGGCCAGGATCTGGTGGAATGGCAGCTTCGCGTGGCGTCGGGCGGCACCCTGCCGTGCGCCCAGGAGGATCTCGCCGTGCGCGGTCACGCCTTCGAGGCCCGCGTCTATGCCGAGGACCCGCAGAAGGACTTCCTGCCCGCCACCGGCCGCCTGCGCCACCTGCGCCCGCCGGTCGAAACCGCTGGCGTGCGGGTCGATACCGGCGTCGTGCAGGGCGACGAGGTGTCCATCCACTACGACCCGATGATCGCCAAGCTGGTGGTGTGGGACCATGACCGGGGCTCGGCCCTGCGCCGGTTGCGCACGGCGCTGGAGGCTTATCAGGTGGTCGGCGTCGCCACCAACCTCGCTTTCCTGAGCGCGGTCGCGGCCCATCCGGCGTTCGAGGATGCCGAGATTTCCACCAAGTTCATCGACACCCACCGCGCCGTCCTCATCCCTGAGGCGGCTGCGGCCGATACCGAAACCCTGGCCTTTGCTGCGCTCGATACCCTGCTGCGCCGTGAAGACGAGGCCAAGGCGGCGGCGGTGCGCTCAGGCGACCCGTTCTCGCCTTGGCACACCACCGACGGTTGGCGGCTGAACGACGACAACCACCATGATCTGGTGTTCAAGGACGGCGAGGCGTCGCACACGGTGGTGGTCCACTACCGCAAGGGCGGCACGTGGCAGCTCGACCTGTCGGGCGAGGCCAAGACCCTTGAGGCGCGGGCCGAACGCGACGCCCACGGCGACCTGATCGCCAGCCTCGACGGTGTCCGCCGCCGCGCCACGGTGGTCCGGCTGGGGTGGGATCTGGTGATCATCGCCGAAGGGCGCCAGCATCGCCTCCTCCTTGACGATCCGGCCGCCAGCGCCGGGGAAGGCGAGGGCGCGGCGGGCAGCCTGACCGCTCCCATGCCGGGCAAGGTCATCCAGGTGCTGGCCGAGGTCGGGCAGTCGGTGGAGCAGGGCACGCCGCTGATGGTGCTGGAAGCCATGAAGATGGAACACACCATCAAGGCCCCGAAGGCAGGCGTCGTGTCCGCCATCCACTACGGCCCCGGCGACCAAGTGGCCGACGGCGCCGAACTCCTGGTCATCGACGCCGAGGGCTAACTTCGGCGCTAAAGTCGTGACACAGAGGACACAGAGGGAGGCACAGAGAACACCGAGGTCGTGAAATTTGTGCGCCGCAGGCATACTAATCCTGGGCCGGATCACGTCATTGCGCACCCCGCATGGTCAATGCGCGGACTCTCTGTGTCCTCTGTGCCTCCCTCTGTGTACTCTGTGATTCCCACTTCTTTTGGAGGACTCCCATCATGGCCCTGCCGTCGAAAGTGAAGATCGTCGAGGTCGGCCCACGGGACGGCCTCCAGAATGAACCCGACATCGTACCGACCCAGGCCAAGGTGGCGCTGATCGACGCGCTGTGCGGGGCGGGCTTGCGGGTGATCGAGGCGGGCAGCTTCGTGTCGCCCAAGTGGGTGCCGCAGATGGCGGACACGCCGCAGGTGCTGTCCCGCATCGCCCACCTCAAGGACGTGGTGCACCCGGTCCTGGTGCCCAACATGAAGGGCATGGAGGCGGCGGAGAAATCCCACGCCGAAACCGGGCGCATCGAGGAAATCGCCATCTTTGGCGCCGCGTCGGAAACCTTCTCGCAGAAGAACATCAACTGCTCCATCGCCGAAAGCCTGGAGCGTTTTGTGCCCGTGGTGGCGCGGGCCAAGGAACTGGGCTGGGGCGTGCGCGGCTATGTGTCCTGCGTGCTGGGCTGCCCGTACGAGGGCGAGATCGACCCGCGCGTCGTCGCCCGCGTGGCGCGCGCCCTGTGGGACATGGGATGCTACGAGGTGTCGCTGGGCGATACCGTCGGCACCGGCACCCCGCTCAAGGCTCAGGCGATGGTCCGGGCGGTGGCGGCGGAGGTGCCGGTGGAGCATCTGGCGGCCCATTTCCACGACACTTACGGTCAGGCCCTGGCCAACATTCTGGCGGTATTGGAGTTGGGCGTGGCGACGCTCGATGCCTCGGTGGCGGGATTGGGCGGATGCCCCTATGCCAAGGGCGCGTCGGGCAACGTTGCGACCGAAGACGTGGTGTACATGCTTAACGGCATGGGCATCGAGACGGGCATCAACCTCGACCTGCTGGCCGAGGCTGGGTGGGGTATCACCGAATACCTGGGCCGTGAACCGGCCTCCAAGGTGTCCCGCGCCCTGATGGCCAAGAAGGGGAAGCGGGGCTGATATGATGGGGGTGTTGCGGCCGCCGGTCCTCCTGGCGGGGCTGGCGGCGGCGGGGGCCGTCGGTCTTTTGCTGGCCGGAGTATCCGGGTTGGCCGATCCCGGCCTGGCCCGCGCCGGGGCAGTGGTCGTTTTTGCGCTGGCCCTGTGGGTGACGGGCGTGGTGGCCGAGCCGGTCACGGCCATCATGTTCTTTCTGCTCGCCGTGCTGCTGTCGGTGGCGTCGCCCGCCGTGGTGTTTTCCGGTTTTACCTCGACCGCGTTCTGGCTGGTGTTCGGCGGGTTGCTGGTCGGCATGTCGGTCAAGCGCACGGGCCTCGGCGAGCGGCTGGCGCATGCCCTGGTGTCGCGGGTCGGCGGGTCGTACCTGGCCCTGTGCGTCGGGATTGCGCTGGTCGGCATGGCGCTGGGCTTTTTGATGCCGTCGAGCATGGGGCGCGTGGTGCTGCTGCTGCCCGTGGTGCTGTCGCTGGCCGATCATCTGGGCCTGGAGCCGGGCAGCAAGGGCCGGGCCGGGCTGGTGCTGCTGACCGGCACGGTGGGCTTCATGCCGACCGGGGCCATCCTGCCCGCCGTGGTGCCCAACATGGTCATGGTGGGTGCGGCCGAGACGCTCTATGGCGTGACGTTCCAGTACTTTCCCTGGCTGATCGCCCATATGCCGACCACCGGGCTGGTCAAGCTGGGCCTGATCATCGGCGTGATCTGGGCGATGTTCCGCGAAACCCCCAAGCACCCGCCGCCGGTCGAGCATCCGGGACCGCTCAAGGCCGATGAGCGCCGTCTGGCCGTTATCCTCGGGCTGGCCCTGCTGCTGTGGGCAACCGACGGCATTCACGGCATTTCCCCCGCCTGGGTGGCGCTGGCCGGGGGGCTGGCCTGCCTGCTGCCGCCCCGGCCGCTGGTGCCGATGCCGCTGTTCAGCGAGAAGTTCAATCACACCACGCTCCTGCATCTGGCGGGGCTGCTCGGCCTGGGGGCGGTGGTGGCCGATAGTGGGCTGGGCGTGGCGGCAGGGCAGTGGCTGATGGGGGTGCTGCCGCTCGCGGGCGATGCTCCGGCCACCTCGTTCGCCGCCCTGGCTTCCCTGACCGCGCTGCTGGGCATGGTGGCGACCATTCCGGGGGTTCCTGCGGTCATGACCCCGCTGACGGGGTCACTTGCCGAGGCCAGCGGTCTGCCGTTGCAGACGGTGCTGTATATTCAGGTTGTGGGCTACACCACCGTATTTCTGCCCTATCAGGTTCCGCCGCTGATCGTTGCCATCCAGATGGGTGGGGTCGGCCTGCGGCGGGCGGCTCTTTTCACCCTGCTATTGGCTGCGCTGACAATTTTGATCGCGTGGCCGTTGACCTACGCGTGGTGGCGGGTGATAGGTGTCCTTCCAGGGTAGAACCGGCGGCAGTTGAAGCGCGCCCCACGAACCCGTAGAATGCCCCGTCCGAAAGAGGGGGCTTGGAAAAGGGGTTTTCCGTGATCGGCTATGAAGGACGGCGCCTGAACGTCCTGATCGTTGAGGACAACGTCAATTTCCGGCGCCTGCTGCGCACCATACTGACCACCATCAACGTCCATGACGCGATGGAGGTTGAGGATGGAGAGAGTGCGCTCGAACTATTGCGCACCTATCCGGCCGACTTGGTGCTGCTGGATTGGAAGATGGAACCCATGGACGGCCTGACGTTCATTCGTCGCCTGCGTCAGGGACCCGATAGCCCGAATCCCACCCTGCCGGTCATCATGGTCAGTGGGTATACCGACGCGGCCTTGATTACCCAGGCGCGCGATGCCGGGGTCAATGAATTCCTCGCCAAACCGATCTCTGCCAAATCACTGATGTCCCGCGTGATCGCCGTTATGGACACGCCGCGCCCATTCGTGAAATCGTCGGGGTACTTCGGTCCTGACCGCCGTCGGAAGCAAGTCCCACTTCAGCGGGGCGAGCGCCGAAACCAGTCTTAAGGCCCGACACGAATTACCACTTTTGCCACTAGTGAGAAACACTGTATACCTAATGAACCGGGAGTCTCGGGAGCGCCGGGATGGACCGGGGGGCGCAAAGCCCTTCAGGGACGCAGTGGAAGAGGAGCCGAATGAGCGGGTACAACCTGGAAAGGCTGAACTTCCTGGTCGTGGACGACAACAAGCACATGCGCGCGCTGGTCAAGACCATCCTGCACGCACTTGGCTCGAAGAACGTTCACGAGGCGGCCGATGGTGCGGACGCCTTTAAGGAACTTCGCCACTTCCCTGCCGACATCATCATCTGCGACTGGAATATGTCGCCGCTGGACGGCCTGGATTTTGTGCGGCTGGTGCGTACCGGCAAGGACAGTCCCAACCCCTTCGTGCCCATCGTCATGCTGACCGGGCACACGGAAATGCATCGCGTGATCGAGGCGCGCGATGCTGGCGTTCACGAATTCCTGGCCAAGCCGATCTCCGCCAAGGGCTTGTATTCGCGCCTACGGTCAATCATCGAAAAGCCGCGGCCGTTTATACGGGCCGGGTTGTACTTTGGTCCCGACCGCCGCCGCCGCCAGATCGACTGGAAGGGTGCGGAGCGTCGCAAGGCCATGCAGGAAGCTAAGAAGGCCGCAGCAGAGCAGGCACAGGACGCTGGCGGGTTGAGCCAGGCAGAGGTTGAGGCCTTGCTCGGCGGCTGAGACAAATGCGGTGCGTTATCAGGCGGTGCGCGCGGTTTATCGTGGGCACAACGGCGTTGCGGGGGCAATAAAATCAATGAGCGGTGACGGTAAGCCTGAAATCATTCAGCCGCCGAACCATGTCAAGGACAAGGTCAGCGTGACGTCCAACGGTATTGATCTTGATACGCTTGAAAAGGCGGAGAAACTGATCGCCGACATGCAAGACAGCTACCTTGAGTGGGTGAACGAAGACCTGCGCAAGCTACAGGACTTCGAAAACCAGCTTGATGCCAAAACCGCGCCGCGCAAGCAGGTGTTCAACGACATCTTCTCTGTTGCCCACGATGTCAAAGGGCAGGGTGGTAGTTTTGACTATCCGCTGATGACGCTCATCGGCAATTACCTGTGTCGGTATATAGAACATCTCGGGGATGTCGAGCCGTCCGACAAGCATGTCGAGGTGGTGAAGGTTCACATCTCGGCACTGCGCCTCGTGATCGCCCAGCGCATGAGTGGCGAGGGCGGCAAGATGGGCGCCAATCTCATCCGCGGCCTCGAAGCCGCCGCGGCCAAGACGGCGGTGCCGAAGGTCTAAAAATGCTGCGCTGTGATGTTCGTCACAGCCGCGTTGGGCCGTTCCGGCTAGTCTTGGTATGTTACGTCGTGGGGAGGTGAGCAGTGTCTGGTCGCTTCGAAGTCGCTTTGTACAACGCCGAAGTTCGCCGCCTTGTGTATGACGGCGACCATCACCGTGATTTGACCGACGACTGGAGTTCGACCCACTACGTCGAAATCCATGCCGTTTCTGCCCTTGAAGCGCGCCGCAAGATCGAGCAGCGCTATCCCCGAGACCGCGGCTTCGTCATCGAGGCCGTGACCCAGGCCTGACCTCCCCCGGCAGGCAACCCCCGACCGGGCGCCCCTTTCCCCCGACATCCACCGGGGCGCCCGGTCACCCCTTTTCAACGCCGCAGACAGTCACTGCCCAGGTTTGATGAACCTGTGGGCGGCGTTGGGCGTTTAAGGGGATGTTCTACCTCGCAGGGGGTAGGTATTGACGATGGAGGCGAGTCTTCCATTCTGTAATAC
>JBAYSM010000110.1:0-11519 GCA_041676205.1 Rhodospirillaceae bacterium
CCCACTATGGGGACTCCGGCCGACGCCATCGCCCGCGCCGAGGCCGCTGGCTGGAAAGTGCTGTTCACCGAAGTTCTGGAGCCGGAGGCGTGGGACGCCTATCTCGACTCCATCCGCGCCGCCCTCGCCCGGCCCCATGCCCTGGCGCCGGACTTCGCCGCCGCCCTGGAGCACGAAGCCGCCGTATGGGACACCGCGCGGGAGAGCTATGGGTATCTGTTCATGGCCTTGCAGGCGCCCTGCCCCCCAGCGGCAGCGTGAAGGCAAAGGCCAGCCCGACCAGCGCGGCGGATACCCACAGGGTCGCCTCCAGGCCCGCCAGTTGGTAGACCACGCCGGACAGCAACGTCCCGCCGAGGCGGCCGACGGCGTTGGCGCTGTAGTAGAATCCGACGTTCAGGGCCACCTTGTCGGCGTCGGAATACGCCACGATCAGATACGAGTGGACCGCCGAGTTCATCGCGAACACGACGCCGAACACCAGCAGCCCGCCGATCAACAGCGCCGCGCTCGGGGCGAGGTGCATCCCCACGGCCAGCCCGGCCGGAAGCAGCATGAGCAACCCACCCCACAGCCGCGCCGCCCGCGCGCCGCTGGCCGCGTCCACGGTGCCGCGCAGCAGCTTGGGCACGGCGGCCTGCACCAGGCCATAGCCGATCACCCACACCGCCATGAACCCGCCGACCTGATGGAAGTCCCACCCCATCTGGCTCGACAAAAAAATCGGCACGCCGACCACGAACCACACGTCGCGGCTGGCGAACAGGAACACGCGGGCCGCCGACAGCCAGTTGATCGCGCGGTTTTTGGAGAACACATCGGCCCCGCGCACCTTGGCCTTGGCCTTGCCGAGATCGCCGCGCAAGCTCCCCAGCGCCGCCACCAGCACCACGGCAAGCATCCCCGCCATGCTCCACAGCGCCCCGACGAACCCCAGCCCCGACAGCAGGACGCCGCCCAAAAAGAACCCCACGCCCTTCAGAGCGTTCTTGGACCCGGTCAGCAGGGCCACCCACTTGAACAGCACGCCTTCCCCGGCGACGCCCTTCACGGCGGCCTTGGAACTCATTTTGGTAAGATCCTTGGCGACTCCCGACAACGCCTGACAGGCCATCACGTAGGCCACCGACAGGCCCAGCGTCCACGCCGGATCCGTCAGCGACAGCAGCCCCAGCGCCACGATCTGCACCGCCAGCCCGGCAAACAGGGTCAGCCGCAGCCCATACCGCGCCCCCACCCAGCCACCGACGAGGTTGGTGACGATGCCCATGACCTCGTACAGCAGGAACAGGAACGCCAGATCAATGGGCGAAAACCCCAGCCGATGAAAGTGCAGCAGCACCAGCATCCGCAAGGCCCCATCGGTCAGCGTAAAGGCCCAGTAAGCAGCCGTCACGGCGGCATAGGATCGAACTTCTGTCACCGCTTGGACCCTCGTATAGAAGGGTTTTAACCACAGAGGACACAGAGAACACAGAGAGTCGGAGAAGCGGCGGCGCAGGCGATACTTCTGGACGCGAAGTTAATGCGCTGCGCGCGCCATGAACTCACTATCTCTGTGCCCTCTGTGTCCTCTGTGGTTAACCCACTTACTTCCCTGAAACCTTGGCCGCCAACTCGGCCATGCGGTTCACATAGCCCCATTCGTTGTCGTACCAGGCATAGACCTTCACCTGACGCTTGTTGACCACCATGGTCGAGGGCGCGTCGATGATCGAGGACCGGGGATCGTTCAGGAAGTCGGTCGAGACCAGCGGCCGTTCTTCATACCCCAAAATCCCCGCCAGAGAACCCTCGGCGGCCTGCTGGAACAGGGTGTTGACCTCCTCCGCCGTGGTGTCGCGGGCGACCTCGAACACGCAGTCGGTCAGCGAGGCGTTGAGCAGCGGCACGCGCACCGCATGGCCGTTCAGTTTACCCTTCAGTTCGGGGTAGATCAGCGCGATGGCGGTGGCCGAGCCGGTGGTGGTCGGGATCAGCGCGTTCAGGGCCGAGCGGGCGCGGCGCAGGTCCGCCTTGCCGGGCTGGGCGACGTCCACCATGACCTGGGTGTTGGTTACGTCGTGAATGGTGGTGATGGAGCCATGCACGATGCCGATGCCCTCGTGGATGACCTTCACGACCGGGGCAAGACAGTTGGTGGTGCACGACGCCGCCGTCAGCAGGCGGTGGCGGGCCGGGTCGTAGAGGTGATCGTTGACCCCGACCACCACGTTCAGGGCGCTGTCGTCCTTGACCGGCGCGGCCACGATAACCGTGCGGATGCCCTTGTCGAAGTACGGTTGAAGGCTCTCGGCGGTGCGGAACTTGCCCGAGCACTCCAGCACGATGTCCACGTCATCGCCCGTCCACGGGATGTCGGCCGGGCTGGCGGCCTCGGTGAAGGCCAGCCGTTGCCCCTCGATGATCAGCGCGTCTCCCGCGTCCTCGGCAGCTTTCCAGCGGCCGTGCACGGTGTCGAACTCGGTCAGGTGGGCAGCAACGGGGGTGCCACCGTGGATCTCGTTGATCGCCACGAAATTCAGCGAGTCCCATCCCGCCCGCAGGACCAGCCGGCCCATGCGGCCATAGCCGTTGATCGCAATGCGCGCACTCATATCCGATCCTCTCACGGCGTCTCGCAGCGGCCGATGTTGTCCAGAGTTGTTTGCAGGCTCAGTCGATCGAGCGACGCGATGGGCAGGCACGTAAAGATGCCGATGCGGTTGTAAAGCATCCGGAAGGCATCGGCGAACACCAGCGCCGTGGCTTTCTCATCGCCCTGAAACGCCGCCGGGTCAGGCACGCCCCAATGGGCCGACATCGGCTGTCCGGGCCACGTTGGGCAGGCTTCCTGCGCGGCGTCATCGCAGACGGTGAACACGAAATCCATGACCGGCGCACCGGGGGCGGCAAACTTCTCCCATCCCTTGGAGCGCAGGCCGTCAATGGGATAGTTCTGGCGCTCCAGCAGGCGCAGAGCCTCGGGGTGCACCGAGCCGCGCGGCTGGCTGCCCGCGCTATAGGCCTTGAACCGGCCTGAACCTTCATGGTTCAGAATAGCCTCGGCCATGATGCTGCGCGCCGTGTTGCCGGTGCACAGGAACAACACGGTATACACTCCGCTCGCCATTGCCGTGGCCCTCCCCTGGAGAAAGCCCAGCATCACGCCGACCGCATCCGGGTCGGCGCGATAGATGATGCTGCGTCCAACCCGCCGGGCGTCGATCAGCCCGGCCATGCGCAGGTCTTTCAGATGAAAGGACAGCGTCGACGGCGGCACGCCCAAGGCCCCGGCCAGCGCCCCGGCCGACAAGCCTTGCTCCCCCGCCGCACTGAGCAGGCGGAAGACGGCCAGCCGGGCTTCATGACCCAGCGCGGACAACATGGCGGCGGCGACGTGTTCTTTCATGGGACGGATACTTCCATAGTTCTCGAAATGTTAAAGTGAAGAAATCATGACGGCCGCGCCCCGTCGTGGTAAGCCGTGCGCGCATTCCCCCCTCACGCACATGGCTGACCAAATGGATTCCCAGGACCTGGACGAAAGCATCATCATTTTACGCCTGTCGCCGGAGCTTATGCTCAAGTCGACCCCGGTGCGGCGGCAATTCCAGGATATCCTGCGCCGGAACCTGCGGTTCATCCTCAAGCGCGAGGGCGTGTCGCACAGCATCGACATGACCCGTGGCCGCGTCACCCTCATGGTGCCCAAGGCGCAGGAGGCCCGCGCCCTGGACCTGCTGCCCAAGGTGTTCGGCATCGGCACGTTCTCGGTGGTCGAACGCATCGTGGCGGCGGACCTCGACACCATTCGCGACAACTGCCTGGACCTGTTCCGCGACCGCATCATCGGCAAGACATTCGCCGTGCGGGCCAAGCGTATGGGGCCGCGCACAATCTCCACGCGCGCCATCGAGGTCGAGACGGGGGCCGTGCTGGGGCTTCATGCCAAGGTGGACTTGACCGACCCGGACGTAACCGTGCGCATCGAGGTAATCGGCCAGGAAGCCCACTTGTACCTTGACCGCAAGGACGGTGCGGGCGGCTTGCCTGCGGGCACGCAAGGGCGCGTGGCCGTGCTGGTATCGGGCGGGTTCGACAGCATGGTCGCGGCGTGGCAGATCATCCGCCGGGGGGCCAGCGTCGAGTTCGTGTTCTGTAACCTCGGCGGCGCGGCCTATGAGCGGCAGGTGGTGCAGGTGGTCAAGGTTCTGACCCACCTGTGGGCCGGGGGCCTGCGTCCGCACCTGCACGTGGTCGATTTCCAGGGAATCCTCGCCGAGATCAAGGAAAAGACCCCGACCCGGTTCTGGCAGATCGTCCTCAAGCGCGAAATGTACCGCGTGGCCGAGGCCGTCGCCGCCGAAACCCATGCCCAAGCCATCGTGACCGGCGAGGCGCTGGGCCAAGTGTCGTCGCAAACCCTGTCCAACCTCAACACCATCGACGCGGCGACCAGCCTGCCGGTGCTGCGCCCGCTGATCGGGTTCGACAAGAAAGACATCGTGGCGATTGCCCGGCGCATCGGCACCGCGCCGCTGTCCGAGCGCATCCCGGAGTTCTGCGGCATCAGCGAAGGATCTCCGGCGGTGCGCAGCAACCGCGACAAGGTTGCCTTCCTGGAGGGCCACATGGACCCCGCCGCCCGCGAGGCCGCCATCGCCGGGCGCAAGGTCATCAACCTCGACAAGCTGACCGCCGCCGACCTGCGCGCGCCCTACCTATGGGTTGACGCCCTGCCCGAAACGGCCGAATTGATCGACTGCCAGCCCGACCCCTATTACCGGGCCTGGCATGTGCCGGACGTCCGCCACTACACCGTGGACGACATGGACCGCCTCTATGCCGACCTGCCCAAGACCGGAACCTATATCCTGTATTGCGCCCACGGCGTGCAGTCGGCCCTGATGGTCGAGCACATGCAGCAGAAAGGCTATGATGCCTATGCCTTCCGGGGCGGTCTGACGTCTTTGCAACGCGAACTGGAACGGCTGGGGCGCAGCGTTCCGGCCTGAATGCCAAAAGGCCACGCCCCTCTCGGAGCGTGGCCTTTCAACCTTGAACCCGAACCGTCGGCTGATTAGCCGGCGATCTCGATCTCGGAGAAGAAGAACGAGATTTCCCGGGCGGCGTTCTCGGCCGAGTCGGAGCCATGCACGGAGTTGGCTTCGATGGACTCGGCGAAGTCGGCGCGAATGGTGCCCGGATCGGCGTTGGCCGGGTTGGTGGCGCCCATGATCTCGCGGTTCTTCAGGACTGCGCCTTCGCCTTCCAGAACCTGAACCACGACCGGGCCGGACATCATGAAGTCGACCAGTTCACCGAAGAAGGAACGCTCGCGGTGGACGTCATAGAAGCCCTCGGCCTGCTCCTGGGTCAGGCGCAGACGCTTCTGCGCGACGATGCGCAGGCCGGCTTCTTCGAAGCGGGCGTTGATCTTGCCGGTCAGGTTACGGCGGGTGGCATCCGGCTTAATGATCGAAAGGGTGCGTTCGACGGCCATCTTAGTATTCCTCTGGCTTGCATAATGGGCGTC
This sequence comes from Rhodospirillaceae bacterium, assembly GCA_041676205.1. Taxonomy (GTDB): domain Bacteria; phylum Pseudomonadota; class Alphaproteobacteria; order Rhodospirillales; family Rhodospirillaceae; genus Cauispirillum. Next base: position 5,519 of record JBAYSM010000110.1, read on the forward strand.
CGGCCCTGGCCTCCGCTCGCCGGGAGGCTCGGAGTCGGTCTGCACGGCAGGCCGGTCGCAATGGTCGGGCCTTATAGCCCCACTCCGGGCTGGTGACAACCGGGCTTTTGGAACCGTGGAGGACCATCGGATGCGGTGCCCGGTTCCCGTTGCCGCGCGGCTGTGTTAAGACGCGCCCATGCTGCACATCAAAGACCTCGTCTATCGCATCGGTGGCCGCCTGATTTTTGATGGCGCCACGGTCCACATTCCCGCTGGTTCGCGCGTCGGCCTCGTCGGCCGCAACGGCACCGGCAAGTCGACGCTGCTCAAGCTCATCCTGGGGCAATTGCCCATGGATGGGGGCGATATCAGCGTGCGGCCGCGCGCCCGCGTCGCCCACCTCAAGCAGGAAGCGCCCGAGGGCAGCACCTCGCTGGTGGACACGGTGCTGGCCGCCGACACCGAGCGCGCTGAACTGCTGGCCGAACTGGACGCCGAGCCGGACGCCCTGCACATGGGCGAAATCCACGAGCGGCTGAACTCCATCGGCGCCCACGCGGCCCCCGCCCGCGCCGCTGCCATCCTGTCCGGCCTGGGCTTCCCGGCCGAGGACCACGGCCGCGCGGTCGGCGAGTATTCCGGCGGCTGGCGGATGCGTGTCGCCCTGGCCGCCGCGCTGTTTTCCCGCGCCGACCTGCTGCTGCTCGACGAGCCGACCAACCACCTGGACCTTGAGGCGACCATCTGGCTGGAAAGCCATCTGGCCAGCTATCCCGGCACGTTGATCGTGGTCAGCCATGACCGCGAATTGCTCAACACCGTGGCGACCCGCATCGTGCATCTGGAAGGCAACAAGCTGATCGCCTACGGCGGCAACTACGATGCCTTCGTCAAGACCCGCCGCGAGAAGATGGACCTTCAGTCCAAGGCCTACTCCAAGCAAATGGAGCAGCGCAAAAAGATCGAGTCGTTCATCGACCGGTTCAAGGCCAAGGCGTCCAAGGCCCGGCAGGCACAGAGCCGCGTCAAGATGCTCGAACGCATGGAAGCCGTGGTCAACGTGGTCGAGGATCGCGCCTTCACCCTCGATTTCCCCGATCCCGAGCCGCTGGCCCCGCCCGTTCTGTCCGTCGAGAACGGCGTGCTGGGCTATGATGGCAAGCCAGTGCTGCGCAACCTGACCTTCCGCATCGACATGGACGACCGCATCGCCCTGCTGGGCGCCAACGGCAACGGCAAATCGACCCTGGCCAAGCTGATTACCGGCCGCCTGGACCTGATGGAAGGCTCCATCCACAAGTCGGGCAAGCTGCGCGTGGGCTACTTCGCCCAGCACCAGACCGACGAACTGAACATGGACGACACGCCCATGGGCCACATGGCCCGCGCGCTGGGCAACCCGCCCGAGTCCAAGGTCCGCGCCCACCTCGGCCGGTTCGGGTTCGGGGTGGAGCACGCAACCACCAAGGTCGGCAAGCTGTCGGGCGGTGAAAAGGCCCGCCTGCTGATCGCCCTGATGTGCCGCGAACAGCCGCACCTGATGGTGCTCGACGAGCCGACCAACCACCTGGACATAGACACCCGCGAGGCGCTGATGTCGGCCCTGAACGCCTTTGACGGCGCCGTGGTCATCATCTCGCACGATCCGCACCTGATCGAGGCGACCGCCGACCGCCTGTGGCTGGTGTCGGACGGCACCGTTGCACCGTTCGATGGCGACATGGCCGACTACCGCCGCTGGCTGCTCGACCAAGCCCGCCTCGGCCGCAAGCCCGAGGGGACCAAGCCCGCCTCAAACGGCAACCGCAAGGACGACCGCCGCGCCGCCGCCGAAGCCCGCCAGCGCGTCGCCCCGCTGAAAAAGATCGCCGAAGCCGCCGAAAAGAAGGTTGAAACCCTGACCGCCAAACGGGTCGCGGCCGAAGCCGCCCTGGCCGACCCGGCGCTCTACAACGCCCCGCCCGAAAAACTCGCCGCCGCGCAAAAGGACATCGCCACCCTGACTAAATCCATCGCCGACGCCGAAGCGGCGTGGATGGACGCCATGGACGTGTACGAACAGGCCAAGATCGAACACGGGATCGGGCCGAAGGAATAAGCGGGCGCTGCCCGCACCCGCCAGGAGGCAGCGGCCTCCTGGACCTCGTGCCTTACGTGGCAAAGCCGCGCGCAGCGCAGCAGACGGAGACATTTTCTGCCTGCGGCGCAAGTGAAGTACAAAAACCGTCACGGGATCCAAGGGCCTCGGCCCTTGGCGGGCCTGGGCAGCGCCCAGCCTTCCCTAATACTCCCGCACCACCCGGAACCCCACCGTATAGCTCCACAGCCCCGCCGCATTGCGGGCGCGGGTGGTGGGTTGGGATTGGCTGGGGATGTAATACCACGCCCCGCCCTTGGTGATGCGCTGGCTGCAATCGCGGGCGTGAGGGGCGGCAGCGCGGTCGGGGTGCCAGCAGTCGGCGACCCATTCCCAGACGTTTCCGGCCATGTCGTGCAGGCCGTAGGGGTTGGGCGGCAGCGAGGCCACCGGAGCAGACATTTTGCCGCTCCACTCGGTCCCGCAGTTGCGGCAGTTGGCGTGGCCTTCGCCCACCGTGTCGCCCCACCACCATGTGGTCGAGGTGCCGCCGCGTGCGGCCCATTCCCATTCGTCTTCGGTCGGCAGGCGGTAGCGTTTTCCGGTCAGACCCGACAACCACGCGGCATAGGCCTCGGCATCGCCATGGGTCACGTTGATGACCGGGCGGGAGCCTCGACCCCAGCCGTGGTCGCTTTGCCCGCCCCGGCAGGCCCCGGCCCGCACACAGACGGCCAACTGGTCAAAGGTGATTTCGGTGCGCGCCATGAACAGCGGGGCGACCTCGACCGGCGGCGCGCCGTCGCGGACCAGGGTGCCGCCGGGGATGGCCACAAGCTCCGGGCAGTCCGGGCAGTCGGCAGCCGCCGCTGGAAAAGCGACCAGCCACAGAAGCAGGGCCAGCCGCTTCACGATGCCGCCTCCCACTCGGCCAGCACGTCGGGGGCGGTTTCGCCGGGCAGATGCCGCGCCCGCAACACCGCCAGCCCATCGAGCGGCAGCAGGCGGGACAGCGCCCAGACGGCCGCCCCGCGCACCACCGGCGCCGGGTCGGCCAGCAGCCCTCCCGCCACCGGCGCCAGTTCGGCCCGGCCGCTGTTGGCGATGGCGTTCAGGACGTTGCGCACGAAGCGGTCGCGGCCGATGCGCTTGACCGGGCTGCCCGAGAACAGCGCCCGGAACGCCGCGTCATCCAGTCCTGCCAATGCAGCAAGTGCCGGTCCACGGTCGAGATCGTGGCGCGGGCGCAAGGCGTCGTGTTCGCAGCGTTGGGCAAATCGGTTCCACGGGCAGACCGCGAGGCAATCGTCGCAGCCATACACCCTGTTGCCCATCCGCGACCGCAGGGCGCGGGGGATCGGTCCCTTGTGTTCGATGGTCAGATAGGAAATGCAGCGCCGGGGGTCGATCTCCCGCACCCCGGTAAACGCCTCGGTGGGGCAAATATCGAGGCACCGGCGGCACGACCCGCAATGGTCGCTTTCGGGATCGTCGGGCGGCAGGTCCAGGGTGGTCAGGATCTCGCCCAGGAACAGCCAGGAACCGAACCGGCGCGACACCAGATTGGTATGCTTGCCCTGCCAGCCAAGCCCGGCCTGGGCGGCCAGGGGCTTTTCCAGCACCGGAGCGGTATCGACGAACACCTTGACCTCGGCCCCGGCGTCGTCGGCCAGTCCCCCGGCCTCCTCGGCCAGCCAGCGGGCGACCTGCTTTAGGCGCTTTTTGACCAGATCGTGATAGTCGCGGTGGCGGGCGTAGACGCTGACATAGGCCCGGTCGGCGGCGTTCAGAAGCGGCAGCGGGTCGGCGTCGGGGGCATAGTTCATGCCCAGCACGATGGCGGTGACAGCGTCGGGCCACATGGCGGTCGGGGTGCGGCGGCGGTCCAGGGTGTCGGCCATCCAGGCCATTTCCCCGTGGCGACCCGCTGCCACATAGGCCGCAAGCCCCTCCCCCACGGCGGGGGGAAGGGCGGCGCGGGTGAAGGCCACGGCGTCGAATCCGGCCTCATGAGCCTTATCGACAATGCGGCGTTTCAGGGCGTGGGGGTCGATTGCTGCCATGACTTCAGCAACCATACCCTCGCCCCTCCTGGCAAGGAATTATCAGCGCATGTGGGCTTCGACTTCCCCGGCGGGCGGGTAGGAACACCAGTCGGCGGTCACTTCGATGAACCCACGTTGCCCCGGCGAGGCCGTGAAACGGTATTCCTTGCCCTTGAACACCATGGCGTGCTGCAGCGGCAGGCGGCCGGACACTTCCTGCGCCTTGCCGCCCAAGGGCGAGAAGGTCATGGTCACGGGCGCTTCCGGGGCAAACCATTCGGCCATGCCGTTCGATGCGCCCTCGCCCACGGCGGTCACGGTCAGCACATCGTTGAAGCGGATCCAGGTGTTGGCGCCGTCGTACTTCGGAGTCTTGGCGATGAAGCGGCGCGTCTCGGTCGAGGAACAGCGGCGCGGTTCCTCGGCCTGGCTGATGACAAAGGCCAGTCGGGCAGGCGACAGCCCCTCGTCCAGCTTCGTGCGCGCCTGCGCGATAATGGCACGCACGCCCTCGGGCGCGACGTCCTCATACCGTTTGCGGAATTCCTCGGCCTTTTCCTCAGCGGCGGCCTGGCTCAACTGGAGGCGGCTCAGGTCTTCCTGACGCTGCGCTTCGGTCGTTTCAAACGTGGTGATACGACCATTCAGTTCGGCAATTTCGTCGGCGGAAAGCTGGCGGCCGGTTTCATAGGCGAACCATGCCACGGTCCCGACCATGCCCAGGATGAACCCCATCTTGAACAGGCCCAACCAAAATCGCGTACTGCTTTCCCGCTGACGCCGGCTTTTCCGTGCCATCGGTGGCTTCCTTTTCGTGTCTGGTCAGAAAGACCTAACCGCCCTTTGTGACGACACAAAGGCATACTCCCCGTGGGATAATCATCAACGCATCGGGGGTAGATTACGGGCGTGGGCACCGACCTAAAGTTCGTGCGCGATCAGTGCGCGAAAGCTCATGCGGGTCATCCCTGAGGGTCGTCGTCCAGCATCCCGCATGGCGGTATAATAATGACTGTTTCAATGGACTCCGCCGGGGACTCCGCCGGTCGTTTTGGCGGCGTCCCGTTCTGAAAAGGAGCGTGCCATGACACTTCGTTCGCTGCTTCCGTTTGGCCGGGACATGGTGCCCGCCACGGACCTGGGCGGTGACGTATTCCGTTCGCTGCACCGGGAAATCGACCGGGTGTTCGACGACATGATGCGCGGGGTGCCGATGCTGGATGTCGGGCGCGCAATGCCACGACTGGACGTCCGCGACGCACCCGATGGGCTTGAGGTCGTCGCCGATCTTCCTGGCATGGATGAAAAAGATATCGACATCCGCCTGACCGACAACTCCCTGATCCTTCAAGGGGAAAAGAAGGCTGAGTCGGACGAGGAAAAGGAAGGCTGGCACTTGCACGAGCGGTCTTATGGGTCGTTCATGCGCCGTGTGCCGCTGCCCTACGGGGTTGACGAGGCCAACGTCTCGGCGACCTACGACAAGGGCGTCCTGAAGATCACCATGCCGAAGTCGCCGACCGCCAAGGAAACCGCCCGCCGTATCGAGGTCAACAAAAAGGCCTCGGAAGGCTAGGTGCTGTGAGACCACACCGGCCGCTCTCCCCCACCGGGAGGGCGGCCAGTGCCGTTTCAGAGCGGCTTGCAGGTGGCGTCAAACAGCGCATCGGGCGCGCCCTCACGCCAATTAACGTCCTGGGGCAACCCCTCCTCATTGAACGTCGGATCCGCTGGGATGGGGGCGACGCGCTTGGCGGCGCAGTCGACGATATGCGGGATGACCAGCGTGTCGGAGGCCCGCCGCAGCATCACCAGATCGACCAGGATCATCTCCGGGTGAGCCTCGTTCCGCTTCGCCGTTGCCGTATCCACGGCAACCAGACTGGTAACCACCGGG
>JBAYSM010000111.1:0-11470 GCA_041676205.1 Rhodospirillaceae bacterium
CCGGCTTGTCGTGGATGGCCAGTTTATCGACCAACGTGGTGCTGGCTTCGTTGAGGCCGATGACCTCGACCTCGGTGCCCTCGCGGCGGAATTTCAGGACCACCTTGTCGAGCGCGGCGATGCCCGAAATGTCCCACATATGGGCGTGGGTCAGGTCGATGGTGACACGCTCCAGGACTTCCTTGAAGTCGAAGGCGGCGGCGAAGTCCTCGGCCGAGGCAAAGAACACCTGACCCTCGACGGTGTAGGTCCGGTGACGGCCGTCGGCGTCCACGGTCGAGGTGATGCGGAAGATCTGCGCCACCTTGCGGGCGAAGAAGATGCCCGACAGCAGCACGCCGACCAGCACGCCCTGCGCCAAGTCGTGGGTGGCGACGGTGACGGCCACGGTGGCGACCATGACGATGTTGGAACTCATCGGGTGGGTCCGCAGGTCCTTGACGGACTGCCAACTGAACGTGCCGATGCTGACCATGATCATCACCGCGACCAGGGCGGGCATGGGGATCTGGCGCACCCAATCGCCCAGCACCATCAGCAGGATCAGCAGGAACACTCCGGCGACCAGCGTGGACAGCCGCCCGCGCCCGCCCGACTTCACGTTGATGACCGACTGGCCGATCATGGCGCACCCCGCCATGCCGCCAAAGAACCCGGCGACAATGTTGGCCGTGCCCTGGCCGACGCACTCGCGGTTCTTGTCCGATCCAGTGTCGGTCAGGTCATCGACGATCTGCGCCGTCATCAGGCTTTCCAGCAGACCCACGGCGGCCAGCGCGGTGGACACCGGCAGGATGATCCACAGCGTCTCCAGGGTCAGCGGAATGTCGGGGATGAGGAACATCGGCAGGGTGTCGGGCAGTTCACCCATATCGCCAACCACGCGGACGTCGATGCCGAAGTAAATGGCTACGGCGGTCAGCCCGACGATGGCGACCAGCGGCGACGGCACGGCCTTGGTCAGATAGGGGAACAGGTAGATGATCCCCAGCCCCACGGCGACCATCACATAGGTCGGCCACGTCACGCCCATCAGTTCGGGAAGCTGGGCCATGAAGATCAGGATGGCCAGCGCGTTGACGAACCCGGTCATCACCGACCGCGATACGAACCGCATGAACCGCCCCAGCTTGAGCAGTCCGAAGATGATCTGGATAACCCCGGTCAGCAAGGTCGCCGCCAGCAGGTATTGCAGCCCGTGCTCGGCAACCAGCGTGACCATCAGCAGCGCCATGGCCCCGGTCGCGGCCGAGATCATGCCCGGCCGCCCGCCAGTGAAGGAAATCACCACGGCGATGCAGAACGAGGCATACAGGCCGACCTTGGGATCGACTCCGGCAATGATGGAAAAGGCGATGGCCTCGGGAATAAGGGCCAGGGCGACGACGATACCGGCGAGCACGTCGCCACGGATGTTCGCCAGCCAATCGGCGCGAAGCTGAGTCAGGGTCATCATGCAAATGGGTCCCGTTGGAATGGTGCGTGACCCTATGCAGCCATCCATCCCACGGCAACCGCAAAAACCACTCAGCCGTCGCGCCGTGCCTCGGCGATCAGGTCGAGCAACCCTTTCAGCGTCTGGTCATCCAGCAGGATTTCCACGCTGGCGCCACCCTCGGCAAAGGTTATCCGCACGCCGTCCTTCTCCGGGTCAACCCGCAGCCCGGCATGGCGGTCAAATAGCAGGGCGTGGGTCGCCTTGGGCAGATCCATGGTGATGAGGACCTTGCCTGGGCTGGGCAGGTGGGCGCTCATGACCGATCACCAGCCATTGACGCGCGGCCACACGGCGACCACTTCGGCCCCGCCGTCGGTGACGTGATAGGCATCGTACATTGCTCCTGTCATGCAGGAATGATTGGGCAGCACCCGCACCCGCGCGCCGATGGGCAGGGCGTCGTAGGGCAATGGCTCGGAAGCCGTCACCACGCCGTGCTCCTGATACACGCGCTCCACCCGCAGGCCCGGCCAGCCGTCCAGCAGCCCATAGCCAGTGTCTCGCGGCCCCAGCCGGGTGCCCACGTCCTTGGACAAGGCCAGCGCCCCGGCGTCGATCAGCAATGTGTTGTGTTCGGGCCGGTGGCCGATGACGGTGGCGAGGACGCTGACCGCGATGTCTTCCTCGCGGCAGGTGCCAAGTTCGACCTGCGACAGATCGCCGAACATATAGACCCCGGCCCGCACCTCGGTCACGCCGTCGCGCGCCCCGCCGAGCAGGACCGTGGGCGTGGACCCGACACTGACCGTGGGGCAGACGTGACCGGCGGCGCGCAGGCGCCGGGCGGCGGTCACGGCGGCGGACCGCTCGGCCTCGGCCACCTTGGCAACATCCTCGGGCGTGCGGCAGGCGTAGGCATGACCGGCATGGGTCAGCACTCCGGCCAGCCGCGTGCCCGGCCCGGCCGCCAGCACGGCGGCTATGTCGAGTAGGGCGTCGGCGTCGGGCGTCACCCCGGCCCGCCCCTCGCCGCAGTCGATCTCGATCAGCACGTCAAAGGCAGCACCCAGCGCGGCGGCATGGGCGGCGCAGGCCCGCGCCCCGGCCACGCTGTCGGTAATCACGCTGACCCGCGCGCCGCCCGCCTGCACCGCGGCCAGCCGGTCGAGTTTGGCGGCAGCAATGCCCACGGCATACAGAATGTCCGTGATCCCATGGGCGGCGAAGTACTCGGCCTCGCGCACGGTCGAAACGGTGATGCCGCCGAATTGCCCGGCCAGGACCAATGCCGCGATCTCGGCCGACTTCGCAGTCTTGAGGTGGGGCCGGAACGCCACGCCCAAGGCCGCCATGCGCGAGGCCATGCGCGCGATGTTGGTCTCCAGGCGCGACCGGTCGAGCAAGAGGGACGGCGTGGGCAAGTGGGAAAAGGTCATGGCGAGCCTTTCATCCGCATTCCTGCATGGTGGGCCACCTGTTTCGGGCTGGCAAACGGATTTGCGGAACCGACACGAGGGATGACAAACGCGGTCAGCCGGCAGGCGGCAACGCATGATGCTCGACGCGCCGCGGGATCCGGGCCAACACCGTTGTTCCTTGGCCGACGCCGCTGGTCAGTTCGATGGTGCCGCCATGAGCGCTCACCAGATGGCGGACGATGGGCAGGCCGAGGCCGACGCCGTCGTGCCCGCGCGTCATGGCCTCGGCCACCTGCCGGAACGACTTCCAAACCGTGTCATAATCTTTAGGTGCGATGCCGATGCCGGTGTCCGTGACCCGGATCAGCAGGGTATCCGGTCCACCGGCTTCAAAGGCCAGGGTTACGGACCCGCCGGTCGGCGTGAACTTGATGCCGTTGGACCCCAGGTTCAAAAGCACTTGGAGCATGCGGCGGCGATCGCACTGCCACGTCTTCAGGCCGGGGCCAAGTTCGGTCCGCAATCGCACGCCGCTGTCTGCCGCGCGGGTGGCGAGCAGGGCCGCGGCCTCGCCCAGCAGGGTAGTCAGGTTGACGTCGGTCCACGTCAGTTCCAACTCGCCCAGCTCGATGCGCGAGATTTCCAGAATGTCGCCGATGATGTCGAGAAGATGCCCGCCCGAGGCATGGATGATGCCCAGATATTCGCGATACCGCTCGTTGTGCAGCGGCCCGAAGGTTTCGGCGATGATCGCCTCGGCATAGCCCATGACGGCGTTCAGCGGAGTGCGCAATTCGTGGCTCATGTTGGCCAGGAAGTGCGTCTTGGTGGCATTGGCCGCCTCGGCCTCCAGGCGGGCCAGATCCAGGCGCCGTTCAGTCGTCTTGCGGTCACTGATATCGCGGCCTTCGGGGATCAGGAGAACAACATTGCCCTCGGCATCGGCCATTGGACTGAGCGAGAAATCGATCGTGACGGCTTGGCCGCTGGCGCTGAAATGCTCCTCCTCATAGCGCACGAATTCGCCATCCGCAGCCCGCGCCACGGCATCGCGCAGGCGTTGCTGGGCAGCGGTATCATGGCGCCACCACGCGGTATCCCAGAACGGCTTGCCGCGTACCTGCTCAATCGTTGTGCCGATGAAATCCAGCGCCGTGCGATTGACGTCGAGCACCGTGCCCATGGCATCCAGCAGACCGATGAATTCAAAGGTATGATCGAGGATGGCGCGCAGGCGACGCTTGTTCTCCTCCAGTTCGTCCTGGGCCTCCACGAGGTCGGTAACGTCGGTGAAACTGAGCAGGCCGCACGCCCCCTCCTGTCCTGGCAGCAGGACGGGCTGGGCGTTGACCCGCAGCCATATCACGCTGTCAACGCGCCGCACGCCGAGGATCTGGCCGCCGACGGCCTGCCCGGTGCGCAGGGCGATATCCATCGGCAAGGCGCGCTTTTCCATCTGCTGCCCGCAACGATCGATGACCTGATGATTGAGCAGCACGGCGATGCGCTGCCCCACGGCCTCGTCGCCTATCCCCAAAATGCGCTGCGCCGTCCTGTTGACCTGGAGGATCAGACCGGCCCGATCGACCAGGATGATGCCTTCTTCAAGTACCGAAATAATGCTGCGGTGGCGATCCTCGCTGTCGCGCAGACGGGCCAGGGCATCGGCTTCGTAGACCCTGGGCGCCGACGCCGCAAGCACCGGCTGGGCCACCGGCACGGTTCCGTCGCGGCCGACAAGCTGCACGGCCAGAAGGTCCCCCAAAGGCTCGAAAATTGCCCGTCGCCGCCACCACGTGGCCCGGCCATGACGGCCCGGAAGATCAAGCGCCAGATCACCATCGCTTAGAAAATCCTCGGGCGTCAGGCTTCCCAGCCACTGCCTAAGACCCTCTGTCGCCGGCAGCCCGGCAAGGTCGTCCAGGCGCTTGCCAACGATCTCGTGGGGGAGGTGCCCGAAACAAGCGGCAAACGATTCATTGGCAAAGATCACCGTGGTATCAGGCAGCAGCCGGCATAGCAGTTCAACCTGATCATCAACCACACGGCGATACTTCTCGCGGCTGATGTGGATCTTGCAGTTCAGGCACTTTTCGGCCGTGACATCGGCCACAGTGACGGCAAGAAGGTTCTGCCCGCCTTCACGAAAGGGCGCTGCCGTATACGACACGTCGAGCACCCGGCCATCGCTGCGGCGCAGGCAGGCCTCGCCGCGCTGCGGAGCCCCCGGCCCGGTCAGGATGTCGATCAGGCGATCCACTTTGCCCGACGGATGCGCCACGAACAGCGCCGTGGCGGGAAAACCGGCCAGTTCTGACGCGGTCAGGCGGGCAAGGCTCAAATAGGCAAGATTGGCGTCAACGGTTTGGCCGGACTCGTCCAAAACCACCAACGGCTGCGCCATCGCCGCAGCCGCCGTCTCCACCACGCTATGCGCCCTGAACGCTTGAGTTGTCATTTCCCCTGACCCCCGACAGGAACCTTTGCCCCCCTTTCAAAGCATGGCACAGACGAATGTGAGAAATCCATTTGAAAGTACCAAAACAAACAGGGAAATGAATTGGAACCGCCTAAACCCACTGACTTTATTTACAGATGATTACCGTGAAAAGAATACCGCGGGCGCAGGATGAGCCTCATAGCGCGGCCCACAGATCCACGGCCTGTTCTGGCGCGTATCGTGTCAATCGATCCCTGCTACCGCCGAAGGATGGCGCGATGCTTTCTCCGCCCCACCACCATGCCAGCGAGGCCGTGCTGCTGTCCTATGCGGCGGGGGCGTTACCGGCAGGACTGGCCCTGGTGGTAGCCTCCCACCTTGCTCTGTGCAGATCGTGCACGCAGCGGGTGGAGGAGGCCGAGGCGGTAGGCGGATGCCTTTTGGACGACGCGGAAGAAGCGGCGCTGGCCCCCGAAGCCTTGGAGCAGACATGGTCCAGGAGTGCCGACCCTGATCCGCCGCCCCTTGAGATGCCGTCCGGCTTCGCTGATCTGCCGGGACCGCTGCGGCGGGTCCTTGCGGCGCTCCCCGATGCGCGGTGGCGGATGATGGCGCCGGGGGTCCGCCGCATCAATGTGATGCCGGGGATCCGTGGCGGCGGGTCGGTCAACCTGCTGCGCATCAAACCGGGCGTCAGGCTGCCCCATCACGGACATTCCGGCGTGGAATTGACCCTCCTCGTTCATGGCGCATTCACCGACGAAAGTGGGCACTTTCAGGCCGGAGATCTGGCCGAAGCGGAAGACGACGTGGCGCACCAGCCTGTCACGGAAGGCGCCAACGACTGCATTTGCCTGGTCGCCACCACCGCTCCCTTGCGCTTTACCAGCCCGGTGTTCCGCATGATGCAGCCGCTGTTCGGGCTGTAAATCCGCGCTCAACGGAGGTACAAGCTCCGGTGGAGGACAGCGGGAGATCAGCACATGACGAGCGACGTCGAGACGCGTGCCTGCGACGACGACCATCAGGCCCTGCGCCTGTGGCTACGTCTGCTGACTTGCACCAACCTGATAGAAGCCGATGTCCGCCGCCGTCTGACCCAGCGGTTCTCCATCACGCTGCCGCGGTTCGATTTGATGGCGCAGCTTGACCGCTGCCCCGACGGCCTGACCATGAGCGAACTGTCCAAGCGCATGATGGTGACAGGCGGCAACGTCACCGGCATCACCGATCAGGTCGAGCGGGAAGGCTACGTGGTGCGGGAAGTAATGCCCCACGACCGCCGCGTCTGCCGCGTCCGACTGACCGAGGCTGGCCGCAAGGTCTTTGCCGAAATGGCCGCCGAGCATGAATGCTGGGTAAAAGACCTGATGGCCGGACTGTCCGAGGCAGAGGTCAAGGTTCTGCTGGACTTGCTGGGCCGCCTGAAGACCCACATGGTTGCACTTAAATCCTAGAGGAATTTTTGCCATGCCTGCCTTCGTGCGCCGCAAGCTTGTCCGCTTTCACCACTGCGACCCCGCCGGGGTGGTGTTCTATCCGCAGTACTTCGTGATGTTCAATGAGTTGATCGAGGACTGGTTCGGCGAACCGCTCGATCTGCCGCACGACATCCTGGCGGGCACCTTGCGCCTGGGCACCCCCACGGCCCATATCGAGTGCAAGTTCATGGAGCCAAGCCGCGTCGGTGAGGTCCTGGACTTCGTGCTGGCAGTCACCAGCATCGGGAAGTCGTCCATCAACATCGCCATTTCGGTGTCTCAGGACTTCACCGAGCGCCTGATATCCCGGCAGACGTTGGTCCTCGTGTCGCTTGATACCATGAAGGCCGTGCCCATACCCGATGACCTTCGGGAAAAGCTGGAAAAGTTTAAACCATGAGCTTTCAGGTCTGGCTGCTGTTCGTGACCACGGTGTTCGTTCTGTCGGCCACTCCGGGACCGAACATGCTGCTGGCCCTGAGCCATGGCATCCGCTTCGGACCGCGCAAGGCCGTTGCCACGGGCATCGGCACCGTGCTGGCCTTGACCCTGTTGCAGATCATATCGGTCAGCGGCCTCGGCGCCCTGATGGCGGCGTCGGAAGCCGCGTTCCATGTGGTGAAGTGGTGCGGCGTTGCCTATCTGGTGGTGCTCGGCATCAAGACATGGCGGGCCGACCCGCACATCGTCCTGCCTCAAGACAGCGGCACACCGGCCACCGCGAGCGCCTGGTCATTGGGCGTGCAGGCCTTTGTGGTTTGCCTGTTCAACCCCAAGGCCATCGTGTTCCTGGTCGCCCTGTTCCCGCAGTTCCTGAATCCGGCCGCGCCCCTGGTCCCGCAGGTCACTATCCTGGCAATAACCTTCGCGGTCTGCGAGTTCGTGTGGATCATGGCCTACGCCATCGGCGGCGGGCGCCTGATGCCCCTGCTGCAACGGGCCGGGTTCGGCCGTTTGGTCAACCGCCTGTCGGGCGGAATGCTGATCGGCGCAGGCGCCCTTCTGGCCGCCGTGCGCCGACTGTAAACACGGCGCCCCCGTTATCGGGGGGCGCCGAGGGGCACTTGTTAGCCCTTGTGGCCCTTGAGCCAGTTGAGCATGGTGTCGGCGTCGGACACCTCGAACGGGTCGGTCGGGCAGTTGTCCTCGAAGCCCGGCTCGACGAACATCTTCACCACTTCGCCCTTTTCGATGTAGGCGGAATAGCGCCAGCTCCGCATGCCGAACCCGAGGTTCGACTTGTCGACCAGCATACCCATCTTGCGGGTGAATTCGCCATTGCCGTCGGGCAGCAGGAACACGTTGTTGGCGTTCTGCGACTTGCCCCACTGGAACATCACAAAGGCGTCGTTGACCGACACGCAGACCACCTTGTCCACGCCGAGCTTCTTGAACTCTGCATCGAGTTCTTCGAAACGCGGCAGATGGCTGGTCGAACAAGTCGGGGTAAACGCGCCGGGCAGCGAGAACAGCACGATGTTCTTGTCGCCGAACAGTTCCTCGGAGGTGACGTCTTTCCACTCGAACGGATTGGGGCCGCCCAGGGCTTCGTTACGGACGCGGGTCTTGAACGTGACGGAGGGAACACGCATGGAGATTTTCCTTTCCTAGAGTCTCTGGTGCGGACAGGAAGACAATGCCATGACCGGGCACGATCGCTCCAACGGTATTTTTCACTGCTAATGATCGCTTTTTCCGAACATCACGGCACCAGAAGATAAAGCGCAGCACCGACAAGCGCGCCCACCAGAGTACCATTGACGCGAATATATTGAAGGTCCTTTCCTACCTCCAGTTCAATGCGCGCCGCCGTCGATGTGGCATCCCACCGGCGCACCACATCCTCGATGAAGGCCCCGATTTCGGCCCTCCACGGGATGAGAACGGCGGCGACGGCGCGTTCCAGTCGATCGTCCAGCGCCTGGCGCAAGGTGGCGTCGTCCTGCAACCGCCGTCCCAGCGCCTGAAGGCTGTCAGCTAGGGCCTGATTGAACCGCGAGTCGGGTTGCGACGCGCCCTCTAACAGCCACCGCCGCACCTCATCCCACAAGCGGGCCAGCAAGGCCTGAACTTGCGGGTCACGGAGGACGCGGTTCTTGAGCGCGTTGAGGTGCAGGGCTTGTTCCGGGTCATCCCGCAAACGGTCGCGCCCGGCGTCCAGCGATGCCTGAAACGCCAACCGGGTCGGGTGTTCGCGGTCGGCCAGTTCGTCGAGCAGTTCGTGCACCCCGGCGATCAGGGCGCTGGCGACTTTCTTGTCCACAGCCGAGGGAATCCACCACGCATTACGCTGCGCCACACGGTCATGGATGCGGCCCTCATTGCGCACCAACGCCTCGCGGGCGACCGCCACGAGGCGCTCGACCATGCGGTCGATCTCGGCCTCGGGCACGGCGCCAATCAAGCGCCCGGCCAGGGGCGCCAAGTCGGCTGCGCGCAGGCGGGCCGACAGCATCTTGCGCACCTGCTCGCGCAGGCCGGCATCGTCGGTGGCATTCAGCATGGCGGGGATGAGGGCCGATATCCGCGCCGCCGCCCGCTTGGCGTTGGCGGGATGAGCCAACCAACCCCCGGCCCGGCCCGCCAGCCCAAGGCTGCGCATCCGCTCGTGGATGAGGACTGGGTCGAGAAAGTTGGTGGTGACGAACTGTCCCAGGCGTCGCCCGATCCTGTCCTTGTTGCGCGGGATGAGCGCAGTGTGGGGAATCGGCAAGCCCAACGGGCGCCGAAACAGCGCCGTCACCGCGAACCAGTCGGCCAGCCCGCCGATCAGCGCCGCCTCGGCCGACGCGCGCACCAATCCAGTCCAGCCACCGAACAGCGTGTCGAACCGCACGGTGGCGATGAATACCGCGATCATGGCGACCAACAGGCCGGTGGCCATCATGCGGTGCCGCCGCAAGGCCTTCTTCTGGACGTCGGCATCGCGGCCGGCGTCGGGAAAGGGGATTGTCGACACAGGGCACCTCCGGCTCAGGAACGCCCGAAGCGTTCCCCTGGAAAGACCCTACTTCACCTCGACGGTCAGTTTCATCTTCGGATGCACGCCGCAGAACACATGATAGGTGCCCGGCGTGGCAAAGGGGATCTCCACCGTCTCGCCCGGCTCCTGAATCCCGGAGTTAAAACTCAGGTCATCGTGGTGCAGGCGGATGTTGTGACTGCGCGAGTCGTCGTTGATGAACTGCACCCGCTGCCCGGCCTCGACCACCACGGCGGAGGGCGTGAACGTCTTGCCCATCTGGGAAATATCCAGGGTGGCGGCGGGCGGCGGCGCGTCTTCGATCTCGGGCACGAAGCCAGGCGGAGGCAGGTCGGCGTCCAGGCTGCGCAGGAAGGCGACAAGGTCGGACTTGTCCCGCTCCGTCAGGGCGATGTCCTCAAGGTCCGGCGACAGGGTCGAACGGCGCACGAACTTGCCGGCGTAGTGGTCCACCACCGCCTCCAACGTTGGCAGCGAGCCATCGTGCATGTACGGCGCGCGCGCCGACAGGTCGCGCAGGGTCGGCGTCTTGAAGGCGTGATCCAGGTCGGGCACGTCCAGATGCGCCCCCCGCCCCCGGTCGCTGCCCGGCAGGCCGATGTCGTGGAAGGCAACATCGCTGAACGCCCAGCCGGAGTGACACGACGCGCATTTCCCCGGCCCGATGAACACGGCAAAGCCCCGCTTGGCATCCTCGCCGATGGCGTCTTCCTGGCCGTCCACCCAGCGGTCGAAGGGCGATACGCCCGACACCACGGTCCGCTGATAGGTCGCCAGGGCCTGCCCGATGGTGTCGGCGGAAATCAGCGGACTGGCCGGAAACGCTGCGGCAAATTCCGCCGGATAGTCGGCATGGGCGCGCAATTCGGCCACCAGATCATCCAGGTTCTGAGCCATTTCCAGATCGGCCTGGATCGGTCCCAGGGCCTGCTCCTCCAGCGATGAGGCCCGGCCGTCCCAAAAGAAATGCTCCCCCCAGGCCGCATTGAGGACGGTCGGCACGGCGCGCGGCAGGTCGCCGCCGCCAATCGCCAGGCCCAACGCCCGGCCGTCTTCGAACCCCATGTCCGGCGCGTGGCAACTGGCGCAAGAGCGGTCATTGTCGCGCGACAGCAGGGGGTCGAAGAACAACCGCTCGCCTAAGCGGGCCTTGGCCTGGGAATAGGGATTGGCCGCCGGAAAGGGCACCGTGTCGGGCCGCGCGAAAGCGCCCCGCCCATCATCCGCCGACGCTGCCGCGGCCATCACCACCAGCGCCGTGAACGTCAGCACCCCACTCCGGCGGCGCATCTTACTTCGCCGTGGTGCAGCGCGCGGCCAGCGCGGCGGCAGCGGCCTGCACTTCGGCCACGGCCATCGGCGGAGCCTTGGGCGGAACGACAGTGGTCCAAGCCTTCTTGAGATCGCCAATGCCGGCGGCCAGAGATGCCAGCGCCGGAGAGGCCAGAGCCTCTGCCTCGGCAGTCCACACGAAGCCGCGGGCATCCTGATATTCCGCCGCGTTGGACAGGCTGCCGCCCTCATAGGCGATGGCGTATTCGTCAGCGGCAGTGGTCAGCACCACCGCCAGAACCTTGGCGAGATCGTTCGCGGACAGCTTCGGCTGGGCACCGGCGACGGAGGCCTCCACCTTGGCCTGGAGCGCGGCGACTTCGGCCTGCGGCTTCTTGGCTTTGACAGCGGTGGACAGGGCCTGAAGCTCGGCCGCCA
>JBAYSM010000112.1:0-11434 GCA_041676205.1 Rhodospirillaceae bacterium
TCAGCGGCCGCAGGTCGGGCAGGCGGCCATCGTCGATCGGCGTCGGCACGGTCACGATGTGGAAGTCGGCGGCGCGCAAGGCCTCGGGGTCGGTGGTCAGCACGAGATCGGCGGCGGCCAGATCAGCCGCCGAGCACTCGCCGGTGCGGTCGATGCCGCGCCCCAGTTCGTCGATGCGGGTCCGGTTGATGTCGAACGCCACCACCCGCCCGTGCCGCCCAAAGGCCGCCGCCACGGGCAGGCCGACGTAGCCGAGACCGATGACCGAGATGGTGCGGGTATGTGGCATGGGCAGAAGTCTTTGCATCCGGAGCCAGGAGTATCGGAGAGTCCCTTACTCCGTCCGCCCGGTTCGCGCAAGGACGCGATGGGCGCCGCCGGGCGCTGGGGCGTCGCGGCACTGTCGCTTGACTGGTCTGCGGCGGTGGTCCACTCTTTAGCCCCTCCGCGCGGCGGAGGCCAGGATTTATCAGGCTTTGCGCCGGTTCGAGCCTGTTACTTCTTGAAAGGCTGGCCCGATGATCACCCCCACGCCCCTGACAACTACGCCTGCGCCGGGCACCCATGAAAGCAAGGCAACGCTCGTCGTGCGGCCTGCCAAGGTCAAGGATGTGCGTGCCATTCAGGCGCTGGCGCACCGCGTCTATCACGACATGCCGACCTACACCCAGGCGCAGTTGCGGGGGCAGATCCAGAACTTCCCGGATGGGCAGTTCGTGGCGATCTACAAGGACGAGGTGGTCGGTTACGCAGCCACCTTCATCATCGACCAGGCCGCCGCCCTGGCCGCCCATGACTGGAAGACCATCACCGGCAACGGCTTTGCCGCCCGCCACAATCCACTGGGCGATATCCTGTACGGGATGGAGGTCATGGTTGACCCGTCCACGCGCGGCCTGCGCATTGGTCAGCGCCTGTACAACGCGCGCAAGGACCTGTGCCAGCAAAAGGCTCTGAAGGGCATCGTGTTCGCCGGGCGGATGCCGGGGCTGGACCGCAAGATGCGCCGCAAGGAAGTTGCCAGCGCACAGGAATACCTGGACCTCATCAAGGAAAAGCGTATCCGCGACAAGGTGGTGTCGTTCCAGATGCGCAACGGGTTCGAGGTCCTGGGCGTGCTGGAGAACTACCTGCCGCCCGACCGCGACAGCCGGGGCAATGCGGCCCATCTGGTGTGGTGGAATCCCAAGCTGGGCCTGGACCCGCGCACCGGCCAACCGGCCCAGCGCGGCCGGGTGCCCGGCACGGTGCGCATCGGCTGCGTGCAGTACCAGCAGCGCCGCGTGTCCTCGTTCGAGGAGTTCGGCAAGAACGTCGAGTACTTCGTGGACGTGGTGGCCGACTACAAGGCCGATTTCGTGGTGTTCCCGGAGCTGTTCACGCTGCAACTGCTGTCCATCGAGAACAAGCCCATCCCGGCCGATCAGGCCATCGCCGAGTTGACCAAGTACACCGAGCCGCTCAAGAAACTGCTGTCCGAACTGGCCGTCCACTACAACATCAACATCATCGGCGGTTCGCACCCCACGGTAGATGACGACGGCGACATCATCAATGTGTGCTTCGTGTGCCTGCGCGACGGGTCGGTGCATCGTCAGGAGAAGATCCACCCCACGCCCAACGAACGCTATTGGTGGGGCATCGAGGGCGGCGATGTGGCGCAGACCATCATGACCGACTGCGGCCCCATCGGCGTGATGATCTGCTACGACAGCGAATTCCCCGAACTCGCCCGCCATCTGGTCGATCAGGGGGCACAGATCCTGTTCGTGCCGTTCTGCACCGACGAGCGCAAAAGCTATCTGCGGGTCCGTTACTGCTGTCAGGCACGCGCCGTGGAGAACCAGGTCTACGTCGCCATGGCGGGCAACGTCGGCAACCTGCCCGGCGTGGTCAACATGGACATCCAGTATGCGCAAAGCTGCATCCTGACGCCGTGCGACTTCCCGTTTGACCGCGACGGCGTGGCGGCCGACACCACCCCCAACGTCGAAATGGTGGCCTTCGCCGACCTCAACCTGGACGACCTGACCGCCGCACGGGCCAGCGGCACGGTCCAGAACCTGCGCGACCGCCGGTTCGACCTGTACTCGGTGGTGTGGCACAAGGACGAGGAGTAAGACGAGGACTAGGGGGCCGCCCCCCTAAGCAACCGCTACGGCATGGCCCATCGCCCTGATTTCAGCCACCTTGGCGTACAGGGGCGCCCAGTCATCGGCACCGGCAATGGGCGCCCACAGGGCCTCAACCTCGTCGATCAATAGGGAACTGGGCGCCCCGGCAAAGTACGGATCGGCAAGGTCCACGCCATCCCGCGGGGCGCGGGACAGCAGGGCATCGCGCACCGGCTGAAACGCCGCCCCGGCATAGTGCGCGGCCAAGGGGCTGGCAGCGGCGCGCTCGACCGAGGCGACCCCGCCGAACCAGTCGAAGAACGGCTGGTCGAACGGCACCTGTGTCACCTCCAGAAACGAGAACAACGCGCCGACCAAGGTGTCGTCCTCCTCCAGCGTCGTCCGCTCCACGCCCAGGCGGCGCGTCACAGCCTCGGCCAGAGCATCGGTGAACGCGCCGGGAAAGGCGTCCAACGCGGCGATCAGGCGATCCTGGTTGCACAGCGGCAACAGCGTCTCGGCCAGACGGGTCAGGTTCCACACCAAGGTTTCAGGCTGGCGGCCGTAGGCATACAGCCCTGGGCGGTCAAAGTACGCCGCCGTGAACCGCACGTCATAGGTCGGCAGGAACCGCCACGGGCCGTAGTCGAAACTCTCCCCCGTCACCAGAATATTGTCGGTGTTCAACACCCCGTGCACAAACCCCGCCGCCATCCACTGCGCCGTGGTCCGGGCGGTGTTCTCCACCACCCGGCGCAGGAATGCCGCCACGCGATCCAGGCGGTTCTCCACCTCGGCAACGTCGGGCATATGCACCTCGACCACGTGATCGAGCAACACCTGCACCGCGTCGGCATCCTTCAAGAACGCCTGTCGTTGGAAACTGCCCAAGCGGATGTGGCTGTGGTTGAGGCGGACCAGCACCGCCGAGCGGGTCGGCGACGGCTCGTCACCGCGATAGAGGCGCTCGCCGGTTTCGATGATGGAGAATGTCCGGGAGGTATTGACGTCGCGCGCCTCCAGCATCTCGGTGGCCAGCAGTTCGCGCACCGCCCCCTTGAGGGTCAGCCGCCCGTCGCCCTGGCGGGACCACGGCGTCTGACCGCTGCCCTTGGTGCCCAGGTCGAGCAACCGCCCGGCCGGGTCGCCGTCCTCGCGCACCTGGGCGAACAGGAACCCGCGCCCGTCGCCCAGGTCGGGATTATAGGACCGGAACTGGTGGCCGTGGTAGCGCAGGGCCAGAGGGTGGGGCAGGTTGCCCGGCAATGGCTCGAACTGCCCGAAGTGGGCGATCCACTCGGCATCATCCAAATCCTCCAGCCCCACCCGCGCCGCCGCGCGGTCGTTGCGAAAGCGCAGGATGTGCTTGGGAAACTCCGCTGGGCGCACCGCATCGAAGAAGCGGTCGCCCAAATCGGAATGGCGGGGATCGGGGAGGTACTGGGGGGCTACGGGCATTCCCCGCAGATGGGCCTGCCGGCAGCGCCGGTCAAGGTTTCAGCAGTCGCGGCAGAAATTGAGGTCGAAGTATTTTAACCCGTCAGACACCCGGCGGAGCTTCTCAGTCACGGTAATTCGCGTCGCGTTGGTGGTAAAGCTATACTTCGCCTCGCCGCTGACAAAGGTACCGGACGCCGGGGTGCCGGCGGCATCGAGCCGGATGTCAGCCAGGAAGTTGTACGTGAAGCACTTCTTTTGGCCGGGTTCCAGCCAATCCTGGATCCGCCTGATCCACATGGCATGGATATCGACCTTGACGCGGACGCTGGAGCGGTTGTCGACACAGCGGGCTTCGGCAGGCGCGGCGGCGCCAGCGATCATGGCAGCAGTAAGCAAGGCTAGAATGGGTTTCAAAGCAATATCTCCTGCCACACGGGCAAATGAACTCAGCAATCGCGGCAGAACGCCAGTTCGCACGGCGTGCCGCCACAGGGATCGGGTTTGGAGTCACGGTGGTATGCGTCTGTCTGGTCGTGAAGCTGAACTAACACGACCTTGAAAGCGTCCCTGGCTGCTGCGGAACGGAAAGCACTTGGTTTCCTATGGCGCGACGTCCCCGTCACAAACCTTGACGAAGATGAAGCTGACTGTTGCGGTGAGCGGCCACTGTCCCAATGTGTGACCGATGCCGCCGAAAAGTTCCATAGCAAGGATCAAAAGTATGACTCCAGCGCCACATCGCCGTCGCACGCAGATCCTCGATGCCTTGCGGCGGCTGGCACCGGGCATCCCGCGCTTTGATCTCGAAGCGGCGGCCGATCATGGAATGGACTCGCGCGGACTGAAAACGGCGGCGGCGGAAACGGCGGCGTGGCTGTCGCTGGTTGCCTACATCCGGCACGTTCACACCGACTACGACACGCTGCTGGAGGACGGCTATGATGCGGAGTCGGCCCGCTTTTTCGTGCTCGATGCCATCAACGAGGTGTTGGGCGACTGGGAATGCCGCCGCCGGGTCAATGGCGAAGACACCGACATAAACACGTGAACCGCGCGGCCTCGCCACCGTTGATGGGGAAACCCTTGAACGGAGGACCGACCATGACCGCCCTGCGCATCTGCCTTGCCGCCCTTGCCCTGGCCGCCGTTGCCGCCAGCCCGGCCCTCGCTCAACAGCAGCAGGAGGCTGCTGGCGATCTCTCCCAGCGGCTCGCCACTCAGGTCGCCCCGCCCGAAGGCGTCGGCGGGCCGGTGGTTGCCATGTCCCAAATCATGACCCGTGACGGCCTCCAGGTCGGCGCGGCCAGTTTCCAGGCCGCTCCGAATGGAACGCTGGTCCGCATCGCCTTTGCCGGAGTGGACCCCGGCCCCAAGGGCTTCCACGTCCATCAGACCGGCGTCTGCCAGGCAGATTTCCAGTCTGCCGGCGGGCATTTGGACACCGAGGGCCGGTCTCATGGCTTCTGGCACGCCCAAGGTCCCCACGGCGGGGACTTCCCCAACGTGCATGTTCCCGAGTCCGGTGACATCACCGTCGTCTACTTCAACGAGCGCCTGAAGATGGACGAGACGGTCTTTGACGCCGATGGCAGCGCCCTGGTCCTGCACGCCAAGGCCGACGACTACCGCAGCCAGCCAGCCGGCGAGTCCGGTGATCGCATTGCCTGCGGGGTGATTGAACGGCTGATGCCACAGGCCGCCGAAACGCCGAAGTAGCGCGCTCCGTTACGGATGACCGTCGGGGTCGGCGAAATAGCCGGTAACGCCGCCCCACGGCATCTCCGTCGCGGACTTGAGGACAGAGGCCCGCCCGGTATTCCTGCCCTACTTCCGCTCTACCGCATCGGCGGCATGGACGATCACGTCGCCGAATTCGCGCAGGAAGACCGAGCCTTTCACGGTGCGCTGAATGAGCACGCTGCGGCGGTCGGTTTCGTCGATCTTGCGTTTGACCAGTCCGTACTCGGACAGCCGGTCGACGGCGCGGGTGATCGCGGGCTTGGAGACGTTGAGCGTTTCGGCAAGGCCCCGCACGGTGTGCGGCGGCGGGGTCAGGTAGACGGTGAGCAGCAGGGCCATTTGGCGGGCCGACAGGTCGGGAGCGTCGCGGCGCACGCTCTCGACTATGGCTCCGCGCCACAGGTCGAGCGCCTCCACGGCCTTGATCTTGATGCTCATGCTCAACCCTCGTACCGGCACCGTAACGGCTGGGCAGGTTGGCCCCTGCCACGACTTTGCCATGTTTACGCCCAAAGACTTAAGGAAGATAAAATAGTTCGTCAACCGAAACGGAAATTTTGGCCAACAAAAAAGGCGGCCTTTTAGGGGAAGCCGCCCTTTCCGGTCCATTCAAGGATCGGAGGTCTTAGCCGAACCGCTCCCGCAGCATGGCGAACGCCGCGCGCAGACCTTGTGCGGCGGCCCCTGCCGGACGGCCGGGACGGGCGCGCGAAGCCCAGGCGTAGCAGTCGATGTGCGCCCATGGAACCGTAGGCGAAACGAATTTCTCAAGGAACAAGGCGGCGGTAATAGCGCCCGCCATGCCGCCCTCGGGGGCGTTGTCCACATCGCCCACCGTGCCCTCGATCTGACTGCGGTAGCCCGGCCACAGGGGCAGGCGCCACAGCGGATCATCCAGCCGCCGGCCGTGGGCCAGCAGGGCCTCGGCCAAGGTGTCGTCGTTGCTGAACAGGGCGGGCAAGTCGGGACCGAGCGCCACCCGCGCCGCGCCGGTCAGGGTGGCGAAGTCGATAAGGACGGCCGGGCTTTCGCTGTCGGCCTCGGCCAAGGCATCGGCCAGGATGATGCGGCCTTCGGCGTCGGTGTTGTTGACCTCGATGGTCAGCCCCTTGCGGGTGGGCAGCACGTCGCCGGGACGGAAACTTTCCGCCGAGACGGCGTTCTCCACGGCCGGGATCAGCACGCGCAGGCGCACCGGCAAGCCGGCATCCATGATGAGCGCGGCAAGCCCCAGGGCGTGCGCGGCGCCACCCATATCCTTCTTCATCAGCTTCATGGCGCTGGCCGGTTTTATGTCCAGGCCGCCACTGTCAAAGCACACGCCCTTGCCGACGATGGTGACGCGCGGCGCGGTGTGGTCGCCCCAGCGAAGGTCGATCAGGCGCGGCGCGCGGGCAGCGGTGGCCGCACGGCCCACGGCGTGAATGGCCGGAAAGTGGCGATCGAGCAGGGCGTCGCCGACAATGCTCTCCACCGTCGCGCCCCGCGATTCAGCCAGAGCACGGGCGGCGGCCTCGACATCGGCCGGCCCCATGTCGGCGGCCGGGGTATTGACCAGATCGCGCAGCAGGGCGGTGGCGCGGGCCAGCGAGAGGGCGTCGTCCCGGCGCGCGCCGTCGGGCCAGACCAGCCGCGCGCGGTGGGGCACCTCGGCCGTGGTGCGGTAGCGGCTGAAGGTGTAGCCCGCCAACAGCCAGGCCACTGCGGCATCGGTCGCAGCGTCCGGCTCCAGCGGCGCCGACAGGGCATAAGTGCCCGCCGGCAGGGCATCGGCAATGGCGGCAAAGGCCCAGCGGTCGGTGCCGTCCCCCACACCGGCCAGAACCTCGGATACGGCACCATCGGCATCGGGCAAGGGGCAGATCGTGCCGCTCGCGCCGGTGAAGCCGGTTGCCTGCGCGAAACGCGGCAGGTCGGCAGCACCGGCGGAGACGGGCCTCAGGCGAATAGCCTCAGGGGCGGCATCGACCAGGATATCGTCGGCAATGGGCACGGGGGACCTCCACGATGGACGTGGGGCGGCCTACTCCACCCCGGCATCAAAGTAGTAGTTGGCGGCCCCGGAGTGCAAGGCAATGCCCAATCCTCGCGCTGCGGTCTTAAGAGACATCTGCTCGCCGCCCGGATGGCCCTTGCGGAACAGGTTCTGATTGTTGGGATGCCACAAAGCCTGGGTGATGCCGTAAACGAGGTCATCAGGCAGCGTCGAGCTGCACACCAGAACCGCGCCGACGTTGATGGTCGGCACCGCAGGCTGGTTGGCATAGACGTCGGCAGCGATTTCCCCGGCGATCAGGAACGGATAGGTCTTGGTCAGGGCAGCCACCTGCTCCCCGCCGATGGGCACCAGATGGGCGGCGTTGCCGGCGGTCAGGGCGCTGATGGTGGTGACGGGGGCGCCAGCGACGAAGAAGAAGGCGTCGATCTCGCCAGCCAGCAGGGCATCGGCCGCCGCGCCGGGCTTGAGGTACTGCGGCTTCAGCGTCTTTTCATTCAGCCCGAACGCGTCGAGGATCAGCAGCGCGTCAATGAGCGTGCCCGACCCTTCCTCACCCAGCGATACCCGCTTGCCCTTGAGGTCGGCAATGGTGGCAATGCCCGAGCCAGCACGCGCCACCAGATGGAAGCTTTCCTGGTACAGCATGGCGATGGCGCGCAGGTTTTCCACCGCGCCCTTGTCTTTGTACGGCCCGGTTCCGTGATAGGCCCAATAGGCGATGTCCGCCTGGGCCAAGGCCAGTTCCATGGTGCCACGCCGGATGCTGTCGATGTTTTCCACCGCACCGTTGGTGGATACCGCAGCCGCGATCAGCCCCGGCACGCCGCAACTGCCACCCTTGTCGCAAGCGCGCGACCCCGGCGGATTGGAAATCGCGTTGCCGATCAGTCCGCCCATGGGGAAATATCCGCCGCCGGTCGGCCCGGTGCCGATGCGCATGAACTTCAGATCCGCGCCCGCCTCCGTGCTTGATTGGGCAAAGGCGGTCCCCACCGGCACTCCGAGCGAGATCACAAGGGCGATGGCGGCGGCCATGATGGCACGGGCAAGCGAGATGGGGCGGAGAATGGAGCGCGGCACGACGAACCTCCCTGTATCCTGGCTTTTGTTATATCAGGAATCTGGAATGTTGTGTGCCAGGAACCCGAGAATTACAAGAAAATTCGGGCTTTTTTAGGGGTTATGCGGCGCCAAGGGCCGTCCGGTTGGGCAGCGTCGTCACCGCCCCTGTATCGGTCGCGGTCCGAGTCCTGGAACCCTGCGCCCGCGTGTGGCAGCGCGCTTCGAGGGTCGCGCCGGGGGCGACTTCAAGCTTTTCGTAATACGCTTCGCCGCTCAGCGATCCGCTGGCTGCCAGGGCCAAGGCGGTGGCGTCGATGATGCCGCTGACACTGCCCGCGACAAACAGGACGTCGGCCGTCACGTCGCCCTCGATGCAGCCGGAGTCGGCCACCGTCACGGCGGTCGCCCGCACGTTTCCTTTGATGGTGCCGGCCACCACCAACTCAGCCGCGCCCTCGACGGTACCGTTCAGGGTGGTCCCCGCGGCAATGGTGGAACGTCCGCGCTCGGAACGGCCAAACAGGTGGGCGACGAAGCTCATGGCAACCTCCCGGTGATATGGAGCCCGCTCGACCGTGGAGTCGATGGGCGCGGCCCGTGGCGCGGGGGCGTACACCTTGCCAGGGGGAGTGAGGCAGCCGCAGTGACCGCCGTCACTCGCCGCATCCAAGGAAACCCTGCCGTGGAGGCAGGCGTTCCGGGATCGGTCAGCGCTAATTCTTCCGGCGCGGCGCGGCAACAGGAGGGTGTCCTTTATGCCTATTACCCAAAAGGTCAAGGAAATACTGGATTACTACGAAAGTGACAATCCCGGAACCAAGACCAATCTGGCGCGCATTCTCGGCCACGGGGCCTTGGGCGGAACGGGTAAGCTGGTAATCCTGCCGGTGGATCAAGGATTTGAGCACGGTCCGGCACGCAGCTTTGCCGTCAACCCCGAGGCCTACGACCCGCACTACCATTTTCAGCTTGCGGTGGATGCGGGCTTATCTGCCTTTGCCGCACCGCTGGGCATGATCGAAGCCGGGGCCGAGTCGTTTGCCGGGGCCATCCCGACCATCCTCAAGGTCAACAGCGCCAACTCCCTGCATCCCGGCAAGCAGAACCCCACGCAGGCCATCACCGCCGGTGTGGATGACGCGCTACGGCTGGGCTGCTCGGCCATTGGGTACACCATCTATCCGGGGTCCGAGCTATCCTACGACATGCTCGACGACCTGCGCGACCTGATCGCCGAGGCCAAGGCGGTCGGGTTGGCGACCGTGGTGTGGTCCTATCCGCGCGGCGGTTTCCTGTCCACCAAGGGCGAGACGGCGGTGGATATCTGCGCCTATGCCGCGCACATGGCGTGCCTCGCCGGGGCACACATCGTAAAGGTCAAGCTGCCGAGCGACGCCCTGGAACTGCCCGAGGCCAAGAAGGTCTACGAGTCCGAGGACATCCCCCGCGCCACCATGGCCGAGCGGGTCCGCCATGTCGTCCAGGCGTGCTTTGCCGGGCGGCGGCTGGTGGTGTTTTCCGGCGGCGGCAAAAAGGGCGTGGAGGGTCTCTACGAGGATGCCCGCGCCATCCGCGACGGCGGCGGCAACGGCTCGATTATCGGCCGCAACAGCTTCCAGCGCCCACGCGCCGAGGCGCTGGACTTGCTGGCCCGGCTGATCGCCATTTACCAGGGCAAAGAATAACGCAATATTGTTGCGCCTCCTCGCCCAAAGGCCCATGTGAATGAGGGAGCCATTTATCCGCATTTGGGGAGCGCGGCCATGTGGACGGACCTTGCCGATTTTGATGACCACGAGATGGTGGTGCTGTGCCGCGATGCCGGGAGCGGTCTACGTGCAATCATCGCCGTCCATTCCACCCTGGCCGGGCCGGCTGCTGGCGGGACGCGCATGTGGGATTACGCGTCGGAGGCCGATGCCCTGACCGACGCGCTGCGTTTGTCGCGCGGCATGACCTACAAGAACGTCATGGCCGGGCTACCGCTCGGCGGAGGCAAATCGGTCATCATCGGCGATGCTCAACGCGACAAGTCCGACGCCCTGCTGACCGCTTTCGCCCACCGCCTGAACGCTCTGGGGGGAACCTACATCGCGGCCGAGGACGTTGGAACGTCACCGACCGACATCGCGGTCATGGCGCAAGTGACGGACCACGTCGGCGGGCGGCCCGACCGAAGCGGCGATCCGTCGCCAATCACGGCGATGGGGGTTTATCACGGCATAAAGGCAGCGGCGCGGGCAAAGTTCGGCAGCGGCCAGTTGACCGGGAAGTTCATCGCGGTGCAGGGACTGGGCCATGTCGGCTGGGTGCTGGCCGAGCGGCTGTCCAAGGACAATGCCCGGCTCATCGTCACCGATATCGACCGCGAAGTGGTCGAAAACGCCGCCTGGGCGTTTGGCGCCCAACCCGCCGACGTGGACGAAATTCATGCCGTCGAGGCTGATATCTTCGTGCCGTGTGCACTCGGCGGCATCATCAACCCGGCCACCATCGGCGAGATCAAGGCCCCTGTCATCGCCGGGTCTGCCAACAACCAGCTTGCCACACCGGACATGGGCGCCGCGCTGCATGAGCGCGGCATCCTCTATGCCCCGGACTACGTCATCAACGCCGGAGGCATCATCAGCGTCGCCCTGGAGATCGAGGGCCACTGGGACCGTGATACGGCCATGAAACGCGCCCAGGACATCGGCAAGACCCTGACGACGATCTTCCACCGGTCCCAAGCCGAAGGGCTATCGACGGCGGTTATCGCTGATACCATGGCCCGCGAACGCCTGGAAGCTCTCAAGGCGCGGCAGGAGGTGGAGGCGGTTTGAAGACGGCGGGCAGAGGGGTGAGGCCCCGGCTCAGGTCTTGGCGAAGATCGACTTCACCAGTTCCGTCATGGTCACGCCGATGCGGTCGCCATCGGTGATGACGACTTCACCGCGGGCGACAAGGATATCATTGGCGTAGATCTCAACCGGATCTTCGGTGCGCTGATCGAGTTCGACCACGGCGCCACGGCCCAGCTTGAGGAGCTGGTTGACGCGCAGGTTGGACTTGCCCAGCACCACCGAGATCTCCACCGGAA
>JBAYSM010000113.1:0-11391 GCA_041676205.1 Rhodospirillaceae bacterium
AGGAAGATACTGTTAAATAATACAGCCTCACAGAATGTTAAGGATAACCACCAACGGCTTTGCCACCCCTCCCATAAGTTGCACGCCCTAAGCGGATTACGCGCCGCAGGCACGACGGGTGTAGGCTACACTGCCAAAGGGTGAAAACTTTCTCCCGGACCACCCGCCATTCCCACCGCGTGCGGAGGACGCCATGACGAGGAGCAAGGCCCCAGCACCGGCCGCGATGTCCTCCAACGGACTCATCTTGCTGATCGACCACCACGCATTGACCCGCCACGGCATCGCCACTCTGTTAAACCGAAACCTCGCGGAGTTTGATGTTGAGGGCGTTGCCACCATTGCCGAGGCAGCCGCTTACGCCACCGCGCCAATCCGGGCCGTCTTATGGAAACCGGAAAGCGGGGCCGCCGAAATACCGGCCATGGTGAGCCGCATCAAGGCAATCGGCGGTGCCATCGGATCAGCGCCGCTGATGGTCGTAGTACACCACCAGACGCAAGGCTTCCCGGCAGACGTGCTCAATCTGGGCATCAGTGGGTGCGTTAGCCCCGCCGTGGGGGCACAAGACCTTGCGACGGCAATCCGCTTGATCATGAATGGCGGGCTGTTAATCGGGCCTGGCATCTTGCGGGACGTGTCGGCGACAGCCATCCGATTTCCGGCAGCCGATAACGGGCTTGCGCTGACACGGCGCGAAAACGAGGTGTTGACGCACCTTCGCCAGGGCAAGCCGAATAAGGTCATCGCCCATGAACTGCACATCTCGGAAAGCACGGTGAAGGTGCATGTCAGCCGCATTCTGCGGAAGCGGCACGCCGCCAATCGGACCGAAGCGGCAGGCGTGGACGAAGATGGCGACGCCACCCAGGGGAATGCCACGGGCGCTGCCTTCCGGTTTGCGTTGCTCTGACGCGCGGAGTACACCATGGCGCCGTACGGCAGCGGGTGCCCATGGGGGGAAACGTGTCCAAGACCTTTGACTTTTCGGTTCCGCCGTTCGACCGCCTCACCAAGGCCGAGCGGGATAAAGTGTCGGCCGCCGTCGACATCCTCTACATGCGCCCAGGCGAGCAGCCGATTTGCCCCGGCCAGCCGGTCGAGCATCTTTATGTCGTCATCAAGGGCTTGCTGGCCGAAAAGGAGGACGGCGAGGTCGTCACCGTGCACGGCGCCGGCGACCTGATCGGCGCCACCGCCCTTGTCCACGGCACGGACCCGGCCCTGTGCGAAGTGCAGGAGGAGGTTCTCGCCCACATTGTCCCCAAGCAGCTAATTCTTGACCTGTGCGGCCGCAACGCCGCGTTCGAGACGTTTTTCACCCAGTCGGTGGCCGACCGGCTGGCCGCCCGCGCCATGACCGAAAGCACCCGAGGCATGGCGTCGTTCATGGTGTCCAAGGTGGGCCAGTCGTATCTGCGCCCGCCGATCGTGGTGGACGGTGCGACCTCCCTGCGGGAAGCCGCCTTGCGCATGAAGCAGGACCACGCCACCAGCCTGCTGGTCCGCCACGAGGACGGACGCATGGGGGTGCTGACCGGCACCGACCTGCGCGACGCGTCTCTCATCGAGAACTTGCCGCCCAGTGCGCCGGTGGCAAACTGCGCGACCTTTGCCCTGCTGTGCGTGGACGAGGACGAATTCCTGTTCAACGCCCAAGTGATGATGACCAAGCACGGCGTTCGCCGCCTGCCGGTGCAACGCGAGGGCACCATCGTCGGCATCCTGGAACTGACCGACCTGCTCAGCTACATGTCCAGCCATTCCACCCTGGTCGCCACCCGGATCGACCGCGCGACCTCCATCGACGATCTGCGCGCAGCTTCGGAATCTCTCGGGCCGCTGCTCCAGGGCCTGCATGGGTCGGGCGTGAAGATCCGCTTCATCGCCGAAATGGTTGCCGACCTGTCGCGCAAAATCCAGCGCAAGCTGTTCGAGTTCCTGGTCCCGCAGGAGCTGCGGCTGAAAGCCTGTCTGGTTGTCATGGGGTCGGAGGGGCGCGGTGAGCAGATCGCCAAAACCGACCAGGACAACGCCCTCATCCTGGCCGACGACGTGGATCCCGACAGTGTCCGTGACCTCGCCCGGACTTTCACACAGGCCATGCTCGATTTTGGGTATCCGCCCTGCCCCGGCGGAATGATGGTGTCGAACCCGGAATGGACCCGCACCGAATCTCAGTTCCGCGCCGAAATTCACGGTTGGATCGTACAGCCCGGCGAAAAATCATTCCTGAATCTTGCCGCGTTTGTCGATGGCGAAGCGGTGGCCGGCGATCCGATGCTGTTGGCACGTCTGCGCGCCACCCTGTTCGGCCGCCTGACCGACAGCCAAGGGTTCCTGGCACACTTCGCCAAGCCGACGCTGATGTTCGACACACCCATCGGCTTCTTTCATCAAATCCTGGTGGAAAAAGGCGCCCATAAGGGGGAGATCGACATCAAGAAAGGCGGCATTTTCCCCATCGTCCACGGCGTCCGGGCCTTGGCGCTGGAAAAGCATCTGCACGAGGCCAGTACCTTTGACCGCATCGAGGCATTGCGGGACGTCGGCCTGTTTGACCGCGACTTCGCCGCCGATCTTCAGGAAGCCTTCGCCTTCCTCCTGGAGATGCGCCTCCATGGCCGACTGGTGAAGGGTATGGTCGAGGACGCAGGGAATGGCGACAACTACGTGCGCGCTGACAGCCTTTCCAAATTGCAGCACGACGCCCTGAAGGACAGCCTGTTGATCGTCAGGCGCTTCAAGGACCTGGTGTCCCACCATTTCCGGCTGGGCGCGTTCTGACATGCTGCACCGGGTCAAGCAGGCGCTCAAACGGCGCCGCCTGAAGAATGCCGACTACGATTTCCTGTTTGGGCCGGCGCACCCGGACGAGGTGGTGGTGTTCGACTGCGAAACCTCCGGGTTGGACCCAAAGAAGGCCGAACTCCTGAGCCTTGCAGCCATCCGCGTTCGCGGCAACCGCATCCTGAGCAGCCAGGCCTTGGAGATGGTTATCAGGCCGGAGACTGCCATCGACCAAGCGGCCATCAAAATCCACCACCTGCGCAATGTGGATGTGGAGTCGGGGCTGGAGGTCCGCGCCGCCATCGACCGCTTCCTGCGGTTCGTCGGCACGCGGCCGTTGGTCGGTTATTACCTGGAATTCGACGTCGCCATGGTCAACCGCACCCTCAAGCCGTGGCTCGGCATCACCTTGCCGCAGCGCCAGACCGAGGTATCGGCCCTGTACTACGACCTCCGCGCCCGGCAGTCCCGAGGAGAAACCTACACCGGCATGGTGGACCTCAGATTTGACGTCATCATGAAAGAGTTGGACCTACCCGTACTGGCGGCCCACGACGCCTTCAACGACGCCCTGATGACCGCGATGATGTTCGTGAAACTGAGGGCTTTGATGGACAAATAGGGGGGACGGGGTCCCCACCGCAATGGGTAGGCCACCCCTACGGTTGAAGGAATTCGCACCCGCTGCCCTCAAAACCTGCAAAAGCGCATGTTCGATGTGCAATTTTGTAGAAATCGCCTCCAACTGCCTCTATGGATGCTGCGCCGCACACTACCGGACCATTGCGGCTCGGACGGACCTATTTTGCAGGAGGGGAGCCATGTCGCTTACCGCGACCGACAAGATCCTCAAAGACCCCGATTTCCAGACCCTGACCAGCCGGCGCAGCCGCTTTGCCTGGCTCCTGGCGGGCATCATGCTGACCGTGTTCTACGGCTTCATTCTGGTCGTGGCGTTCGTGCCCGACCTGCTGGCCACCAAAGTCGCGCCGGGCGCCACCCTCTCCATCGGCTGGCCCATCGGCGCGGCCATCATCATTCTCTCCTGGGTGCTGACCGCCATCTACGTGCGCCGCGCCAACAGCGAGTTTGAGGCGCTCAACAACAAGATCCTGGAGAACGCGAAATGAATCGCGTCCGTCTGCTGACCGGCGGCGCAACGCTCGTCGGGCTGCCTGCCTCCCTTGCCGCCGGCCCGGCGCTGGCCGCTGGCGCCGTTGCCGGCGAAGTTGAGAAGCAAGCCATCAACCCGCTCGCCATCGGCATGTTCCTGGCGTTCGTGCTGATTACCCTGGGCATCACCTACTGGGCCGCCCGCCGCACCAAGTCCGCCAAGGACTTCTATACCGCTGGCGGCGGCATCTCCGGGTTCCAGAACGGCCTCGCCATTGCGGGCGATTACATGTCGGCGGCGACCCTGCTGGGTCTGACCGGCCTGATTTTCCTCAAGGGCTATGACGGGCTGGTTTATGCCATCAGCTTCCTGGTCGGCTGGCCGATCATCCTGTTCCTGATGGCCGAACGCCTGCGCAACCTGGGCAAGTTCACCTTTGCCGACATCACCGCGTATCGCCTGGGCCGGACGCAGATCCGCACCCTGTCGGCCTGCGGCTCGCTGGCCGTGGTGTCGCTGTACCTGATCGCGCAGATGGTCGGCGCGGGCAAGCTCATCCAGTTGCTGTTCGGCATGGACTATGAGTATGCCGTGGTGCTGGTCGGCGTGCTGATGATGGCTTACGTCACCTTCGGCGGCATGATTGCCACGACCTGGGTGCAGATCATCAAGGCCTGCATGCTGCTGTTCGCCGGCACGTTCATGGCGATCATGGCCATGGCCCAGTTCGGCTTCAACATCGAGACCCTCGCCATCAAGGCGGTCGAGGTGCACAAGATCGGCGATGGCATCATGGCGCCCGGCGGTCTGCTTGGAGACCCGGTCTCGGCCATTTCGCTCGGCATGGCGCTGATGTTCGGCACCGCCGGTCTGCCGCATATCCTGATGCGCTTCTTCACCGTCGGCAACGCTCTGGAAGCCCGCAAGTCGGTCGTCTATGCCACCGGATTCATCGGCTACTTCTTCCTGGTCGTCGGCATTCTCGGCCTTGCCGCCATCGTCATCGTCGGCACCAACCCTGAGTTCCTGAACGCTGACGGCAGCCTGCGCGGCGGCAGCAACATGGCGGTGATGCATCTGGCCCAGGCGGTCGGTGGCGACATCTTCTTCGGCTTCATCTCGGCCGTGGCCTTCGCCACTATTCTGGCGGTCGTCGCCGGTCTGGCGCTGGCCGGTGCCTCTGCCGTATCGCATGACCTCTATGCGTCGGTGTTCAAGAAGGGCGACGTCAGCGAAGCCAAGGAAATGCGCGTCACCCGCATCGCCACGCTGGGCATGGGCGTGGTCGCAGTGGGCCTCGGCATCCTGTTCGAGAACCAGAACATCGCCTTCATGGTGGCTCTGGCCTTCGGCATTGCCGGGTCGTCCAATTTCCCGGTGCTCATCCTGTCGATGATGTGGCAGGGCACCACCACCCGCGGGGCGTTGATCGGCGGCTTCATCGGGCTGATTACCGCACTGACCCTGGTGGTCCTTGGTCCGGCCATCTGGGTGCAGATCCTCGGCTTTGCCACGCCGATCTTCCCCTACGAGCACCCGGCGATCTTCTCGATCCCGACCGCCTTCGTGGCGATCTGGTTCTTCTCGATCACCGACCGTTCGGCGGCGGCCAGCAAGGAGAAGGAAGCCTTCCCCGCGCAGTACGTCCGCTCGCAGACCGGCCTTGGCGCCGAACAGGCGTCCGCGCACTAAAGGGCTTCACGGCTCACGACTTGGCACTTCTAGCCCCCCGGCAGTTCATACTGCCGGGGGGCTTTCGTTTGCTGAGATCAGTTACCCCCAGCCGCCTGCAACCACAGGCGCACCAACTCGGGCAGAGTGCGGATGCCGAGCTTGTCGAGCAGATTGGCGCGGTGCGTTTCCACCGTGCGGACGCTGATGCTCAGGTGGTCGGCTATGATTTTGTTGGCGTGCCCCTCGATCATCTGGGCGGCGACTTCCCGCTCCCGCGCCGACAGGCGTTGCAGCAGGGCGCAGGCCGATGCGACCTCGGCCTGCTGACGCCGTTGTGCGGCATCGCGCTGCAGGGCTTCGTCGATGCGGCTGATGAACACCCCCTCATCGAATGGCTTTTCAAGAAAGTCCACCGCGCCCGCACGGAGGGCACCGA
Source organism: Rhodospirillaceae bacterium (assembly GCA_041676205.1). Classification (GTDB taxonomy): domain Bacteria; phylum Pseudomonadota; class Alphaproteobacteria; order Rhodospirillales; family Rhodospirillaceae; genus Cauispirillum. The sequence goes on from JBAYSM010000113.1 coordinate 6,015, forward strand.
CTGCCGAGGAGACGTCGCCGTGGGCGCTGATCAGGATGATCGGCATGCCATATCCGCGCCGCATCATTTCCGTCTGGAGGGCTATGCCGTCCATGCCCGGCATGCGCAGGTCGGCCACCACGCAGCCAGCCGCTTCCGGCGGGCAGTGAGCCAGGAAGTGCAGCGCCGTTCCATGGGTGGCGACGGAGAAACCGGCCACCTCCAACAGGCACCCCAAGGCATCGCAGACGGCGGCGTCATCGTCGACGATATGAACGGTGGGAACTGCTGCGTCGGTCATGGAGGATCTCCGGCGTTAGATGCGGCCGCAGGCAGCCACAAGCAGAAGCGCGCACCCGCAGTGAACGTCGTGTCGAGCCACAACCGGCCGCGATGGGCTTCGGTGATGGACCGGCAGATGGGCAGGCCGAGACCCATGCCTGCGGGCTTGGTCGTGGCGAACGGCGAATAGAGGCGCTCGACCATGTCCGGCGCCACGCCCGGCCCGCTGTCTTCCACCTGGAACAGCACCCCATCCGGCGGCGAAGCGGCAACCCGGACGATCACCTCGCGGCGGGGACTGTCGGCCGCGGCGACGGACTCGACGCTGTTGTGGATGAGATTGAGAAGGATCTGCTCGATCTGCACGCGGTCAGCCAGTACCGCCGGAAGCGGCTCGGTCGGTTCCGTCCGCAGGCTTACAGCGTTATAGGCGGCATCGGCGCGGGCCAGGGCCAAGGTCTCATGGATAATCGCCGCCGCCGGCACTGGGGTAAGGTCGGGCGGCGCGTTGCGGAGAAAGGTGCGCAGGCCACGGATGACCTCACCCGCCCGTTCGGCTTGGCCGACCGCCTTGTCAATCAGTTGGTGAGCGCGCGGCGGCGTATCCGGCCGGTCAAGAAGCCGTTGGGCGGCGCGGGCATAACTGATTGCCGCCAGCAACGGCTGGTTCAACTCGTGGGCCAGGGCCGAGGCCATTTCGCCTGTCACCGCCAGCCGGGCGATCATTGCCAGTTGGTTCTGTTGATCGCGGAGCGACGCCTCGGCCTGACGCCGCTCACTGACCAGGGCGCCGAGGAATAAGGCGGTGATCGTCAGCGCCAGCATCAATGTCTGGTGATAGATAATGGCATCCAGCGGCATCCCATTGAGGCGCAGCCCGGCGATCAGCCCCCCCTGCAGCAGGACGGTGGCAGTGACCGCGCCAGCCAAGCCATGACTGAGCGCCACCCACACCAGGGGCAGGAACAACACATAGAACAGATTGAACTGGCCGCTGCCAATGGGCAGAAACACCACCGCCACGGCGGCAGCCAGCGCCCCCCCCTGGACGACGATGCGAAGGGTCAGACGCGGCAAGGCAGGCCGGGTGACGGCCAAGAGCGCTGCCGGAGCCACCACGGCCATGCCAATGACATCACCCAGCCAGTATTGGAAGGCCAGAATGGGCAACTCTCCGCGAGGCAGCGCCCCATCGGCGCCAAGGCCCCCCACCACGCCCACGGCGACCACTGCCGCGCTGACGAAGATCGCCCCCAGCAGCACCGCCACGTCGCGCACCCGCCCGAGGCCCGCGTCCAGAATGCCGTGCCGCCGCAAACCGAGGGCGGTGACGGTGTAGCCGATCAGGATGACGGCGTTGGTCCCCACCAGGGCGGAAGGAGACGCGGGAAAGCCCCGCACCACGAGGTCCCCCGCCAGCAAGGCAACCGCCACGGCAGGCACCGCGCGCCCTCCGACCAAAAGAAGCAGTGCCAGATACAGGCCAGCGGGCGGGTTCCACGGTGTAATATTGAGATTGGGCCGGCTGTGGATGAAGGTCAGCCAGTCGAAGGGCAGGTACACCGCCAGGAACGCCAAAATCAGCGTCATCGCCAAGCGGGACCCGACGGGCGTTGCGCGGTGCTCCATGCCGGAAAGTGTGCTTGGGGTGGGAGTAGTCGACATTACGGACTCCGTGGGGGAACGCCCCTGGTAGCGCTCCCCGACGGCTTTGGCCACGGCCCGCACGGTGGAGGTGAGTGATCAGCCCGCGAAGAAGCTCTGGGTGCCGTGCGCAGCAATGGCGCCGGACAGACGTTCCAGGGCATGGACATAGGCCGCAGTGCGCATGGGAGTGTCCTTGGCGCTGTGGATATCCCACACCCGACGGCCTTCGATCTCCATGATAGTGCGCAGGCGCTCATGGATTTCCTCGAGTTGCCAATAGAAGCCTTGGCGATTCTGCACCCACTCGAAGTAGGATACGGTCACGCCACCGGCGTTGGCCAGAATGTCCGGCAGCACGGTGATGTTATTGCCTTGCAGGATCAGGTCGGCCTTGGGGGTCACGGGACCGTTGGCCAGTTCCAACACGACCTTGGCCTTGATGGAGCCTGCGTTGCCCCCGTGGATCTGGTCCTCCAGGGCGGCGGGAACCAGCAGGTCGCAATCCAGGGCCAGCATCTCGTCGTCAGTGATCGCGCGGGCGCGGCCGTTGGCGTAGGCCGTCACCGACCCCTTCTCCGCCTTGACCGCCTGTATGGCGTGCGGGTCCAGGCCGTCCTCGCAGACAATGGCGCCGCGCGAGTCCGACACGCCGATGATGCGATAGCCGTCGGCGTGCAGCAAGCGGGCGATGTGGAAGCCGGCGTTGCCGTAGCCCTGAATGACCACGCGCTTCTGGGTCTTGTTCAGGCCCAGATCGGTTTCCAGGTGCTTGATCAGGTAGAAACCGCCACGCGCCGTGGCATCGTCACGGCCCAGTGAGCCTCCCAATGCCAGGGGCTTTCCGGTGATGACCGCCGGGCTTGGCTGGCGGACGATGGAGCTATACTCGTCGGCCATCCAACCCATGATCATGGAGTTGGTGTAGACGTCGGGGGCCGGGATGTCGCGGTCGGGGCCGATCATGCCGGCGAAGGCGTGGACGTAAGAGCGCGACAGGCGCTCCAATTCGGACTTGGAAAGTTCGTGGACGTCCACCTTTACCGCACCCTTGCCGCCGCCGTAGGGCAAGTTCATCACGGCGCACTTGAAGGTCATCCAGAAGGCGAGAGTGGCCACCTCCTCCATCGACGAACTGGGATGGAAGCGGATGCCTCCCTTGGTCGGCCCACGGGTGTCGTCGTAGCGGCAACGCCAGGCGGGGAAGGAGCGGCTGGAACCGTCATCCATGCGCACCGACAGGCGCACGCTCAGAGTTTCCTTGGGATAGCGGAGCTTTTCGAGAACTTCACTGTCGACTTCAATATAACGGGCGGCTTCGTCCAGGCGGCTTAGCGCGCCGGTCATTAGGTCATCCAATGGTCTTCTCCCTCACAGTGTGCGCCGCCCCTGCGGCCCAAAGAGGACGTTTGTACTGAGGGAAAACACCGAGCGGAATATCCGCAAATCTACTGAGTTCGCGCAACATACTGGAAAATAAGCAGTTATTAGGCGAAAAAGACTACGTAGTTTTCCGAATAGCCGCCCTATGCCGCCTCTGGCACCGTGGGGAGTGTTCTTGACAGGAGGGCGGCTGCGCCATGACCCACAGACCGCACATCTGGATTCAGCAATCAGACTATCGTCGCCTGTCCACTTTGGCCGGCGCGGCGCCCGAGGCGGAATCAGGTGTTGGACTGCTGGCTGAGGAACTGGCACGCGCCATCGTGCTCCGGTCCGAGGAACTTCCGCCCGCCGTTGTCCGGCTGGGCGACCGCGTCCTGTTCCGCCGCGACGAGGATTGGTCCCTTGAATGGGGCGAATTGGTGCTGCCCGATGAGAGCGGGCAACGTGTTGGCTGCATTTCCGTAACGTCGCCGTTGGGTGCGGCATTGATCGGCCTGCGGGCGGGCGCCCGCATGACCTATACTGACGCCGCTGGCTGTAGCCGGTGCTTGGTGATTGAGCGTGTTCTAGGAGGCGCTGGGCTATGAACGCTGTTACCTCCGCAAGCCGCGGACGGCTCCCCCCCATTACTCTGACCCGCAGCGTCGCGGATCGGCTGACGGGCCTCGCCATCAGCTTGGAACACCGCCACCCCCAGGAAGCGGACTACCTGGAGCGGGAACTGGAGCGAGCCACTATCGTTGCAGACGACGCGCTACCGCGTGGCGTGGTGACAGTCGGTTCAAACGTGCAGTTCGAAGACCGGGACTCCGGCGTGATGCATACCGTCACGCTGTGCTGGCCAGCCGACGAGGATGTTGCCGCCCATCGCCTGTCGGTGCTCACCCCCGTCGGGGCCGCCCTGATCGGCCTCGCGGAGGGGCGCTCGATCGCATGGCAAAACCGGGCCGGGGCGTGGCGCAATCTCCGCATTGTCGCCGTGACCTGACGCCAGCCTGCCGCCTCAACAGCCTGAACTCTACCCGCGTCGCTCCGCCCCTGCGGCGGCGCGGCGCTCGGGCATGGGCGCGTCGCCATCCTGGAACATGCAGCTAAGGGCCTGCAGAGTGCGGTCGATGTGCTCGGCCGTGTGCGCGCAGGCAGTATCGGCATCGCGCGCCATCGTCGCCTCGAAGATGGCGCGGTGTTCCTCGTGCACGTTGCGGGGCACCGTGCGGCCGGTCAAGGCAATGCGCCGGTAGCGTTCCGACTGGTGGTAGAGAATATCGCGGAAGTGGTGCAGCCAGTGCGACTGACAGGCGCCGATCAGAGCCTCGTGAAAGGCTTTGTTGCGCTCCTCCCACTCGGCCGACAGGCCCTGCGGGTCGTCGTAGATGCGTTCCTCGACCTTTGACAGACGATGCCATGCGGCCACGAGGTTAGCTTCCCATTCATCGCCGCCGCGCTCGATGGAGCGGCGCAAGGCCTGGGTTTCGAGCATCTTGCGCATTTCAGTAATGTCGCGGATGTCGTCCAGTGAAATGGGCGTGACGCGGAAGCCGCGCTGCCCTTCGGCTGTCACCAGGGCGTCGGCGACCAGCAAAGTCAGAGCCTCGCGCAGGGTCGATGACCCCACCTGATAATGCTCCTTGAGAACTTCCACACGCAGCTTTTCCCCCGGCGCCAGGGCGCCGCACAGGATGTCCTGGCGAATGGCCTCATAGGCGAATTCGACCAGCGTGCGCGCCGCGCGGCGCGCCATCTCCAGATCCTCGGGTTTCCGGTGCGGTGCCGTTGCCGCCATGATTCCTGTTTTCCATCCTGAGATCGCCCCACCGGGCCGTTCTAGCATGCCTCGTGGCGGGGCGACAGTGGCCCACGGTTGACCCGAATATTATGATGATTCCAAGGTTAATCGGCAACAATGAAAAATGTCGAGATTTTGGTTGACGGCCGGCATTATCGTCTGGTTTCATGTTTTCAACGAATGAGGAGTCCCTGGTTTGGGGTTCACTCAAAGCGGAGCCGCTTGAACGGCCCGCCATCTTAGGGAAGCGCCGTCGGCGGGTCGCCGCGGTTTGGGAAACGACCAGGACTGGAGGCTCTC
>JBAYSM010000114.1:0-11331 GCA_041676205.1 Rhodospirillaceae bacterium
AAGCGCCCGACCTGGGTGGTGTGTGAGGGATGACCGGCCATGACGGCAGGGGCTAGCCGGGGCGCGAAGGTGCCCGGTGAGTGGGCGTGAAGATGTCGGCGCGTGAATGCATCGGCGTCCGGCTGGCGGCGCGTTTTTCGCGCGCGCTGACGCTTGCCCTGCTGCTTGCCGCTGCAGTCGCCGGTGGGACGACCGGCCAGGCGCAGGCGGCCCAGGTCCGTGCCGCTTCGCATGATGGGTATGGCCGTATCGTGTTCGATTGGCCGGGGGCGGTCCGCTATTCCGCTGAAGTGGCCGCCGGGCAGCTTATCGTGCAGTTCAGCGAGCCGGTGCGCGATAATCCCGACAAGATTGTGCGCGCCTTGGCGCCGTATGTGGCTGCCGCGAAACTTTCCGACGACCGCCGCGTCGTTACCTTTCCGCTTAAGGGCGCCTTTGGGGTCAACACCTTTACCCTTGGCAGCGCCGTGGTCATCGACCTGATGGGGCCGGCTGCGGCGCAGGCTGCCGCCGCTGCCCCTCCTGGCCCCTCTGCCGCCGCAGAACCCGTGCCGTCCGCCGCTCCCCAGCCTGCCGCCGTGTCCTCCCAGGCGCCGGCTTCTGCCGGAAACGGGCCGCTAGTGCCGGTGCGCACGGGCGAGCATCCCGGATATCACCGCATCGTTTTCGACTTTGCATCGCAGGTCGGCTACCGGGTGGATCGGCAGGGCGACGCGGCGGTGGTGACATTCCGCACGCCCGCGCGGATCGATACCGGCGCGTTGAACGCCGCGCTGCCGCAGCCCTTGCGGGGGGTCAGTGCGTCGTCAGGGGGCAATGCCCTGGCTGTGACGGTGCCGGTGCCGAAGAACGGCCGGGTTCGCCACTTCACCATCGGTCCCCGTGTGGTGGTCGACGTGCTGCTTCCCGAGGGCGTTGCCGTGGCTGATGCCGCGCCCGCCACGCCGCCCGCCGTCGAAAAGGCTGCGCAAGACCCAATGCAGGCGCCGCCGCGCCCGCTGCCGCGCCCCGAAGTGGTGCAGAGCGGCGAGACGCAGGCCCCACAATCCGCTGCTCCCGCCGCGCCCGCACCTCCCACTGCCGCCGCCCCCGCGCCTCCGGCTGCGGCCAGTGCATCGACCCCGGATACCGTTCCGCCGGACGTTCGGCCATCGGCCGCCGCGCAGGCGCTGGAAGACGTGATGCGGCAGGGCCTCGGGCAACCCGCTCCGGCGCCCCCGATGGTCACTGGCGTCGAGGCGGCGGCCGATCCAAACCAGCCGAAACAGCGGTCGCGCGTGGCCAGCCTCAGCTTTTCGTGGGACCAATCCACCGCTGCCGCCGTGTTTGAGCGGGGCGGTTTTTTGTGGGTGGTGTTCGACCGCTACCAGGAACTGGATATCAAATTGCTGCGCCGCCTTGGCGCCGGCATCGTTCATCATATCGAGCAGCGCAACAGCCGCACCAACACGATCGTCCGCATGATCGTCGAGGACGGCTACCACCCGTCGGTGCGGCGCGAGGGCCTGTTGTGGATCGTTGACCTGATGCGTCAGCCATACCGGCCGCGCCAGCCCGTTGCCGTCACTCCGCAGCCGTCCAGCCCCGTCGGTCCGCGTCTGTACCTGCCCATTACCGAAGGCGGCAAGGCTGCCGTGCTGGTCGATCCCGAGGTCGGCGACCGCTTCCTGGTGGTCCCGGTGGTGCCGCTTGGGCATGGCGTCTATCCCAGCCATAGTTATCCCGATGCCGTCTTGCCGGTCACTGCGCAGGGCGTGGTGATCGAGCCGCGCACGAATCGGGTCGCGGTCAACTCGACCCGCAACGGGGTCGAGGTAACTTCCGAAGGCGGCATGATCTTCTCGCCGGACACCGCGCAGCTTCAGGCCATGGCGACCATCGGCAGCAACGTCGAATTGGAAAAGGTCCTCGATATCGGCGGCTGGATGCGCGGGGCCGAAGATGAGTTCCTGGATAACAAGCGGATGCTCCAGATGGCGGTGGCCAACGCGCCGCCCAGCCGCCGCAATCCGGCCCGCCTGGAACTTGCGCGGTTCTTCTTTGCGCACGGCTATGCTGCCGAGGCCTTGGGCATCCTGCGGGCCATCGAGGCCGATGCTCCTGACATGGCGAACACGTCGGCGTTCCATGCCCTGCGCGGCGCGGCCAACTATCTGATGGGCCGCTACGATGAAGCGGTCGAGGACATGAGCCACCCCAGTCTGGCGGGCATTCAGGAGGCTACCTTCTGGCGCGCTGCGGCTCAGGCGCAGTTGGGCGATCCCGCCCTCCAGGCGCTGACTTTGCGGGACACCGGCGGGGCCATCAACAGCTATCCCCGGCGGGTCAAGGTCCCGCTCGCCATCGTCGCCGCGCACGCCGCAGTGGAGGCGGCCGACGATCTGACGGCCAGCAACTTCCTGACCGCCGCCCGGATTGACGAGAACACGCCCCATGAACAGGCGGCCTTGACCTACATCGAAGGGCGCCAAGCGGTCGGTATCGGCAACTATAGCCAGGCCCTTGAACTGTGGGGCGATGTCGCCGACAGCGATGACCGCTATTACCGCGCCCTGGCGTCGCGCGACCGCCTGGAGTTGATGCACAAGCTCGAAGAACTGAGCCGCGCCGATCTCATCAAGGGCCTGGAGCGCTTGCGGTTCGCGTGGCGCGGCGGAGACTTCGAGTTCAACCTGCTGATGCGCCTCGGCGATCTCTATACCCAGACCGGCGAGCACGGCGACGCGTTGCGCGTCTGGCAGCAGGCCTCGACCTACTTCAGCGACGAAATCCGCATGGCCGAAGCGGGCCAGCGCATGCGCGAGGCATTCCGTTCCCTGTACTACCAGGGTCTGGCCGACTCCATGCCGCCGGTGCGCGCCATCGCCCTGTTCGATGAATTCCGTCACCTGACCCCCGATGGCGCGGAAGGCGACGAAATGATTCGCCGTCTGGCCGACCGTCTGGTGTCGATGGATCTGTTGCAGCAGGCGGCGGTGCTGCTGGAGCGTCAGGTCCGCCATCGCCTGAGCGGCGTGGACCGGGCGCGTGTCGGGGCGCGCCTGGGGCTTGTCTATCTGTTCGACCGCCAGCCCAACAAGGCCGTGGAAACCCTCCTGTCAACCAAGGACAGCGGCATGCCGCCGGCGCTTGACCGGCAGAGGCGCCACTTGATGGCGCGTGCCCTGGCCGACATGGATCGCATGGGAGACGCCATCGCCTTGCTGGCCGAGGACGACAGCCGCGATGCCCATCTGCTGCGGGCTGAAATCCACTGGAACAAGCAGGATTGGGCGGGCGCCGCACAAGCCCTTGAGGCGGTCATTCCCGACCCCGCCCGGACCCTCGTACTGGCTGGAGAGGAGGCTCGTCTGGTGCTGGATTGGGCGACCGCCCTCACTCTGGCGCAGGACGAGGGCGGGGTCCGCAACCTCCGCCGCCGCTATGCCGAAGCGATGAACCGGACGCCCCTGGCGCGCGCCTTTGAACTGATCACCACGCCGCCGGAGCAAGGGTTGATCGACTACCGCACGGTGGCCGACCGTATCAAGCAGGCCGAAGACTTCCGCGCCTTCCTCGCCGCCTACCGCGATCGCCTCCGCACCGACGGTCTCAGCGCCATCAACTGAGTGGTATGCGGTGTTGCTGAACCGCAACGCCTGTGGCTAATCGGCATCGGGCGAGGCAACCGTGCCGAGCGCGGCGCGTCTGTCTCCAGGTACACACCTTGGAGGCAGCCATGAGCAAAACAGCACTCGTCCTCGCCGCCGTTCTGATGGCCCCTGGCGCGGCGCTCGCTCAGACGGTGGATTTTGCCGCCCCGCGCATGGGGCAGTGGGAAGCGACCTTGTCGGGCAGCGGGTCCAGCGATAACGACTTCGACAACAACACCATCGGCGTGACCGGCAGCATCGGCCAATATCTTCATCCGAACGTGTTGGTCGGCCTCCGCCAAACGCTGAATTATAGCGGAACCGCCAACGACGACGTGTTCACGGGCGCAACCCGCGTCTTTGCCGACTACGTGCTTCCGTTGGGGCGGTGGCAGCCCTACATCGGCGCCAGTTTCGGCGGGATTTACGGCGAAGGCGTCAACGACACATTCGCAGCCGGTCCCGAACTGGGCGTGAAGTATTACGCCGACGCCAACACCTTTATTTTCGTGCAGACGGAATATCAGTTCACGTTCCAGGATGCGCGCGACGCGGACGAGGCCTTTGGCGACGGCGGCTTCTTCCACGCCATCGGCGTGGGGTTCAATTTCTAGGGCAAGCGCGCTTGATTGGGGCGGGAAGGAAGGGGAGGGCGCCCTGGCGTCCTCCCCTATCCTATGATGCCGTAGCTTTGCACCAGCGACCCGACCAGCAGGTGCCAACCGTCGACCAGCACGAAGAAGATCAGTTTGAACGGCATGGCGAGCATCATCGGCGGCAGCATCATCATGCCCATGGACATCAGGACCGACGCGATGACCATGTCGATCACCACGAACGGCAGATAGATCAGGAACCCGATTTCGAAGGCGCGGCGCAACTCGCTGATCATGAACGCCGGGACCAGCGCACGCATGGGCGTCGCTTCGGGCGAGTCGACCGTCTCGACCTGGGCCATGTCGAGGAACAGTTGCAGGTCCTTGTCGCGGGTGTGACTCAGCATGAAGTCGCGGAACGGCGCGCTCGCCCGGTCAAAGGCCTCGAACTCGTCGACCTGCTCATTGACCAGCGGAGTGATGCCGAGTTCCCAGGATTTGACCAGGGTCGGCTGCATGATGAAAAAGGTCATGAACAGAGACAGCCCGATCACCACCTGTGATGGCGGCGTGCTGTTGGTGCCCATGGCGCTGCGCAGGATGGAGAACACGATGATGAGGCGCGTAAAGCACGTCACCATCAGCAGCAGCGACGGCGCCAGCGTGACCACCGTCATCAACAGGATAAGCTGGACGATACGGGCTGTGGTCGAGCCGGTGTTGTCGCCCAAATCGACGCTGAAGGACTGCGCCAATGCGGGTCCGGCAATGGACAAGGCAGCCAGCCCGCCGACGATGCCGACTCCCAAGGCAATCAGCCTCCAGGGGGCGGAGGCTTTCCGCCCCCGAAGCTGAACGGGGCGGGAAATCATGACGGGGTTCCTTGGGACGAAGTATCGACGGCGGAGAGGCTAGGATCAGACCCCCGAGTGGACGCGGCGGGCATGCCTGCCTCGATCACCAGATCGGTGCCCCCGCCTACGAGAATCAGATGTTCCACGCCGTCCCGCCGGACCAAAACCAAGCGCCGCTTGGGGTCGACGGCCAGCGTCTCTAGAACCTGCAACCGCCGCAGGCCCTTGCGGGTGCCGCGCCACGAGGGCATCCCGCCGGAAAACCGGCGCAGCAGTGCCCCGGCCACCAGGATCAGACCGATGACCAGCGCGAACGACAGCGCAAAACGAAGGTAGGCGTCAGTGTCCATGGCGGCTCAGGGGGTGTCACCGGTATCGCTGCCATCGGCTTCGGAGGACGTCTCCGAGGGGGCGTCAGGCGCGGAGGGAGGACGGGGGACGAGGCGGTCGCTGCGACGATAGGCATCCCCGACGGTGGGCGGCCGATGCCCGCTGTGATCGGCCCGCCGGGCCAGAGTCCCGTACCGCGCCGTCAAGTCCGCCGACAGAGTATCGAGGTCATACAAAACAGCTTCCAGCAGCTCGCGCAAGGCCCGGCGATCCTCCGGCGGAAGGGCGGCCACGGTTTGACAGGCAGCGCGGGTCAGTTCCTCCAGCGGGCCGAGGCTGATGGCATGACCTTCGCCAAGCATCCGTCGCGCTGCCGTGATGTGCGCGATCACGCTGTCGATGGCCGCCCGCGCATCGGCCCTGGTCCCACCGGAGAGGTCCGGTGTTTCGCTGGTCATGGGGCAGTCACTTCCAGCCACGGCGCGGTATTGCCGTTGGCTTTGTAGACGTAGGCGAGGATCTCGGCGACGGCGGCAAAGGCCTCGGTCGGGATCTCGCTGTCGAGGTCGATCACGGAAAGGATCTGTGCCAGATCGGCGTCGCGGCGAACGCGGACGTCGTTGGCAAATGCCAACGTGAGGATCTGTTCGGCCACATAGCCCTTGCCGGACGCGACCACGCGCGGCAGGCCGCCGGCTTCAGGGGCATGCTCCAGGGCCACCGCGACAGTGTCGGGCGGGCCGCCAGCGGGGAGTTCATCCCTGCCGGGGATCTTGTCGAACTTGGCCGAGTCGGCCTTTTCGGATGCCGTCCATGCCGGGCCACTGTCCGTCGGCAGTGCCCCGGCAGCGTCCTTTTGCGGCTTGGCGTCGCGTTCTGCGGCCACGGTCGCATTCTCCAGCGGTCATTTCGCCCCACCCAGAGGCCGGCACCCGTACGGGCATCCGACACCTGCGTCATCCTGCTTGACGCGGCTTAAGAAAGGCTTAAACCAACCCCTGCAGTGCCGTCCAGCGGCCTTGGAAAAGGTGCTGCCGGAGCGGCCGGTTCTGGAATGCTTTACGGTTTATTAAGCCGCCCGCACCATACTCAGGCATCATGCGATGGCGTCCCTGGACCCATCGGGAATACCGCAATCGGCAACCGGGCAACGGCAAGAGGGCAGGGGTTGAGCATGGACTTCAACAATCTCGCCATTTTCCGCATGGCGCGGATGAAGACGGACTGGCTCGCACAGCGTCAGAAGGTGCTGGCTCAGAATATCGCCAATGCCGACACGCCGGGCTACAAGGCCAAGGATCTGCGCGAGCTGAACTTCAAGCGCATGGCCTTGGATGCCGTCGACACCACGCCGAAGCCCGCCGTAACCCATTCCGGCCATGTGTCCGGCGGGTTGCCCGACATCGGTCCGTATCGCGAGATTACCGAGCGCAGGACCTTTGAGACGTCGATTGACGGGAACCCCATCGTACTCGAAGAACAGATGGAAAAGCTGTCGAGCAGCCGCAGCAGCTATACCATGGCGCTCAGTCTGATCAGGAAGAACATTCAAATGCTCAACATCGCCATCGGCAAGGGCGGCGGTGGAGCCTGAGGCGGGATCCGCGGGCTGGATCTGGGCCTTGGATGGTGTGTTTGAGGGACGGCAATAATGGATGATCTCAGCAAGGCCTCGCGCATCGCGTCCTTCGGCATGAAGGCCCAGGCCAAGCGCCTGCGCGTCGTGTCGGAGAACATGGCCAACGTCGATTCGCTGGCCACCACGCCCGGCGGAGAGCCTTATCGCCGCAAGCTCGTCACCTTCAAGAGCATGCTGGAACGCGACATGGATACCGAGGTGGTGCGGGTGCGCCGCACGGTCCGTGATATGTCCGACTTTGAACGCGACTACAATCCCAGCCATCCGGCGGCCGACGCCAATGGCTACGTGCTCAAGCCAAACGTAAATCCATTGATCGAGGTCATGGACATGCGCGAGGCGCAACGTTCCTACGAAGCAAACATGCACGTTGTCACCATTTCCCGCGAAATGGTCGGCAAGACTCTCGAACTGTTGCGGTAAGGAACGCGGATTATCATGGCCATGAGCAGCATCAATAACGCCATCTCGGCCTATCAGAGCGTGGCCCGATCGGCTCGCCAGGACACACCGTCGGTGTCCAAGCCCGCGCAGCCAGAGGGTGAGAGCTTTGCCGGGCTTGTGCGCGGCAGTCTGGAGAAGGCCGTCGACCTGGGCCGCAAATCGGAGGAACTGAGCCTCAAGGGCGTGGCCGGAGAAGCCGATCTGCGCGATGTGGTGATGGCCGTGAACAACGCTGAAAACGCGCTGAACACCGTGGTAGCGGTGCGCGACAAGGTAATCACGGCCTATCAGGAAATCCTCAAGATGCCGATCTGACGGCTTGGTCGTAGGCGCATGAACGAAACCGAAATCCTCGACATTGCGCGCGATGCAGTGTGGACCATGTTGATGATTGCCGGGCCGATTCTCATTGTCGGGCTGATTATCGGGCTTTCGATTTCGCTGTTTCAGGCGCTGACGTCAATCCAGGAAATGACGCTGACGTTCGTGCCCAAGATGCTGATCGTTTTTGCGTCGCTGATCTTCCTCATGCCGTACATGCTCCGTCACATGACGGAGTTCACGCTCCGCCTCATGGACACCATCGTCGGATTGCCGTGAGTCCGCCCAACCCGGACCGGGGCGGCGCGTCGTGGAGGGTGCCGGATGCTTGAGCAGTTCCTGACCCTCAACACCTTTCACATCCTGCTGGTGTTCGTGCGGATCGGCACTGCCTTCATGCTGCTTCCGGGCTTTTCGGCGAGTTACGTCAGCGTGAAAATCCGTCTGCTGATCGCCCTGACCGTCACCTTGGTCGTGGTTCCGCTGGTGTCGCCGGTTTTGCCGGAGATGCCCGAGTCCGCCGCTGGGCTGGTTGGCCTGATCGTGATGGAGGCGTTCTACGGCGCCTTCATGGGGCTGACGGCGCAGGCTGCAATGGCCGCTCTGCATCTGGCCGGGTCATCGATCGCGCACAACACGGGCCTGATGAATGCCATGGTGTTCGACCCCGTGACCGAGCAGCAGGGCGCCCTGGTCGTCGGTTTCCTTGCCAACGTGGCGATTGTTCTGCTGTTCGTCATGGACATGCATCATCTGGTCATTCAGGCGGTGGTGAGCAGTTACTCCCTGTTCATGCCGGGAACGGCGCCGATGTCGTCCGACCATCTGGGTGTGTTCACGGATCAGTTGTCTCAGTCCTTCTTCATGGGACTGCAACTGGCGTCGCCGTTTATCGTCTATGCCATCGTGTTTCAGTCTACGATGGGCGTTCTGGCGCGGCTGGCGCCCCAGATGAACATCTTCTTCGTCGCGTTGCCCCTTCAGATCATCATGGGGCTGGGGATGCTGATGATTGCCCTGCCCGGCGTGATGATGTGGTATCTCGCCTACTTCGAAGATACTTTCACTCGGTATTTGCCGTAGTGGCGCGGCGCGGATAGGCACGGAATGGCGGACGATACCGACAAGGACTCGAAAACAGAGGACCCGACAGCCAAACGCCTGAGCAAGGCGCGGTCGGAAGGCAATGTCGCCAATTCCCAGGAAGTCAAAAATCTGGCGGCGCTGATCGGGTTGTTGGTCCTGGTCGCTCTCGTCGCGCCGTGGTTCGTGGTCTCGCTCAAGACATTGCTGGCCGATTTTCTGGGGCAACTCCATGCCTTTCCGATGGACCCGGAAGGCGTGCACATCACGCTGGTTAACCTGATCAAGGATATCGGGGTGCTGATGATCGCCCCCTTTGCGATCGCGGTGGCCGCGGCGTTTATTTCAAGCATCGGTCAGGTCGGCTTGCTGTACACGCCCAAAAAGCTGAGGCCGAAATTCAGTAACATCAACCCGGTTTCTGGAATTAACCGGGTCATATCCAAGCAGAAGGTGGCTGACCTAGTCAAAGCCATTTTCAAGATCATCATCGTCCTGACGGCCGCCGGGCTGATCGTTATGCCGTCACTGCCCCACCCGGACGTCCTGGCTGGCGAACCCATGGCCGCCACCTTGAAGGAACTCCACTGGCTGCTCATCCTGCTTCTGGTCGCCGTGATCATAGCGTTCCTGGCAGTGGCGTTTCTGGATTTTATGTATACAAGGCATACCCATACCGCCAAGCTCAAGATGACCAAGCAGGAGGTCAAGGACGAGCACAAGCAGGCCGAAGGCGACCCGATGATCAAGGGGCGCATCCGGTCCATGCGCCGGGAACGGGCGCAGCAGCGCATGATGGCGGCCGTGCCCACCGCCTC
This sequence comes from Rhodospirillaceae bacterium, assembly GCA_041676205.1. GTDB lineage: Bacteria > Pseudomonadota > Alphaproteobacteria > Rhodospirillales > Rhodospirillaceae > Cauispirillum. The sequence continues at coordinate 9,718 of JBAYSM010000114.1, forward strand.
GGTCATCATCACCAACCCGACCCATTACGCGGTTGCCTTGAAGTACGACATGGACTCCATGGCCGCACCCAAGCTGGTGGCCAAGGGTGTGGACTTCCTCGCCGCGCGCATCCGCGACGTGGCCGAGGAGCACGACATTCCCCTGGTCGAAAACCCTCCGCTGGCCCGCGCCCTGTATGCCGCCGTCGAACTGGACGAAGAAATTCCGCAGGACCACTATAAAGCCGTGGCCGAGGTGATCGGCTACGTCATGCGCCTCAAGGGCAAAGGCAATGCCAAGGGCAAGACAAAATAGGGGGTCACGTCGGCGTGCCGTTCGATACCTTGCCGTTTATCACCGCCGCGGCACTGGTCGCCTTGATTGCGGCCTTGGTGCTGATTATCCGGGCCGGCGTGCAACGCGGGCGGGCCGAAGAGTCTACTGCGATGATCGGCGCGCTGGTCGAGGCCGAGGCGGCCCCGCGGATGATCGTTGCGCGGGACGGGCGGGTCCTGTTTGCCAGTGCGACGGCGCGCGCCATGATCGGGACGGATATGCCGCTGGCGGTGCTGGAACGGCGCCTGCTCGACGATGATGTTGCCCGCGATGGGTTCGAACGTCTCCGCGCGGCGGTGGAGGCAGGGGTCGCCGAGCGGGTGGACCTTCCATTACGGCCCGAGGCATCCGCCGACGATGCCGTCGCGGCAGCCCCCGAATGGTGGCAGATCACCCTGCGGCCGCTGGCGGGGCGGGGCATCGACCTGCCGGCTCGTACCCTGGCCTGGGCCTTCGAAGACATCACCGCACGCCGCGTGATCGACGATATCCTGGTGCGTGACCGCGAGGATTTGGCCGAGTTCCTATATTTCACGCCGGTTGGCCTGTATTCGGCGGATGCCGACGGGCGATTGCGGTTCGTCAATCAGAGGCTCGCCGAGTGGCTTGGATACACCCCCGAGGAGTTGCCGGGCGAGCGGTTGGACACCCTGTTGGCCGAAGGCGCCCTGCCCGAGGCCGAAGGCGCATGGCGCGGCGAAGTCACCTTCCTGGGGCGTTCGGGACGGAGATTTTCCGCCCTTGTCCTGCAAAGCACCTACGACGACGCCGGCGAGACGCGGACCCGGTCGGTCGTGGTTCGTGACGGATTGGGCGGCGGAACGGCAGGCGACGACGACGGCGACGTCCCTCTGGTCCATGCAAACAGCGGCGAAGGACGGTTCCGCTGGCTGTTCGATGGCGCGCCGGTTGGGTTGTGCCTGCTCGACCTTGAAGGCGTCATCACCGACTGCAACCCGGCCTTTGTGCGCATGACCGGGCGGCGCCGCGAGGAGTTGATCGACCGCCCACTGAAAGACATGCTGGCGCCGGCCGATGCCGGGGACCTTGATGCGCTGATGCACCGGGTTGCCCTGGGAGCGGAGGACGCCGTCCATCGCGAGGTGCGGCTGGCCGACAACCCCGACAGTGCAGCCGCCCTGTCGATTGCGCCGATGGGCAGCGGTGTGGGCGTCGACGCCCTGGTTGCCCACTTCATCGACACCACGGCGCAGCGCACCCTGGAGGCTCAGTTCGCCCAGGCCCAGAAGATGCAGGCCATGGGCCAGCTCGCCGGCGGGGTCGCGCACGATTTCAAC
>JBAYSM010000115.1:0-11288 GCA_041676205.1 Rhodospirillaceae bacterium
GAACAGCATCAAGGGGCAGATCCAGATGGTCGAGGCCCTGCCGGCCCTGCGCGCGCGCTGGCCGGGATTGACCGTGCGCATGGTCGGTGACGGGAGCCGCGCCGACAGCCTGCGGGCGCGGGCGGCCGAATTGGGCGTGGCCGACGCCCTGGATCTCGCCGGACTGGTCGAAGACGTCACGGGCGAACTGCAGGCGGCGGATTTGTTGGTGTCCACCTCCCACTACGAAGGTGCGCCCATGGGCATCCTGGAAGCCATGGGGCAGGGGGTGCCGGTGGTGGCGTCGGATGTGCCGGGCACGCGGGCGGTGGTGCGGCCGGGCGAAACCGGGCGGCTCTATCCCCTGCATGACATCTCGGCACTGGTCGATGCCATTACCGCCGCCTTGAACGGGCCGGAGGAAACCGCCCTGATGGCGCGGATCGCGTGGCGGGAGACGGCGGAGCGTTCAAGCTGCTCCGCCATGACCCGTGCCTACGTGCGCCTCTACCAGGACTGCCTTTGTGTTCCGACCGCGACGGCAGCGCGCGCGCCGTCGGCACCCTGATCCGGCCTGATGAGGTCCGGGCCGCCGGCGGTTTGGGCGGCGGGCGGTGCGGCCTTGACCTCAAGAATGTCGCCCGGTAGCAGGCGGGCGTGCGGCTCGGCCGCTATCTCCTCGGGGCCGTTGGGGCCGGTGCGGGTGATGACGAAGACCGTTTCGATGGCTGCCGGCCCCCCCTCGAAGGCCGGGATGGCAGCGCCTCCGGACAGGAACATCAGGTGATTCTTGACGCCTTCCAGGTCGGCGCGGGCGATCTCGATCTCTCGGCCCAGGGTGAAGCGCTCTGCCATGCGGTCGCGGCGCCACAGCGCCCACGCCTCGTTCAGGCGGCTTTGCAGGACCAGTTGCTCCTGACGGGCGCGTGACAGGTTGGCGGCCTGGCGGTGCCGCCCCGCGGCAACGGTTTCCTTCATCTGGCGCAGGTCGAGCATGCGCGAGTTGGTGGTCAGGCCCCGGTCGGCCAGGCCCCGCATGTTGCCCAGTTCCTTGTCGACAAGGTCGGCTTGCCGTTGCAGCGATTCCCCTTCGGCCACGAGGGCGCTGATTTCCTCGCCGATCTGGGCGTGCTGGCGCTGCAGCAACTCCCGGCTACTGGCCATCGAGTCGCGGGCCTCGGTGATGAGGGCGTTCTGGCGTGCGACCTGTTCCGACACGGCGGCGGACCGGTTGAACGGTTGCAGTTCCTTCGGCAGGGTCAGTTCGGTGGCGTCGCCGAGCATGGCGTCCACCGCCGCCTGCCGGATGAGCAGGCTGCGCAGGTTGACCTGGGCACGCCACAGGTCGCGTTCCACCAGGGCCACGTCCGGCCCGGCGGTGCGCGACATTTGACGGATGGAGGGCCGGCCCCCGGCCTTTGCAAAGGCCATCTTGACCGTTATGTCGCCGGTATAAGCGTACTCGCCGGGGGCAGTCACGTCGCCTATGACATAGACCGGCCGCCAGGTTTGCACGTCCACCGTGACCGGCACCTGATAGTCCAGAAGATCGGAGATGCGCTGGCGGAGCATTTTCTCCACCGACTCCATGGGTTCTCCGGCGACCTCGACCCGGCCGACCAATGGCAGGCGGATGGCGCCGTCCGGCCCGATGGGATAGCTCCCGGTCAGGTCAGGGCGTGCAAAGACCGCCACGCCCAGAATATCACCCACTCCCGGCGCAAGAGTGGCGGGCGGAGGAGGCGGCTCGGCGGTGACGACCACGGGGGCCGTGCTCACTGCCACAAGGACGACCCCAACCCGCAGGGCGCCTTTGATCATGCGTGCTGTGTTCATGTTGGTTTCCACTCATCACCTAGATGCACCGCAGAAAGCGTACCGTGCTGGAGGAGGGCGTGCACAATGCCCAAGCGGCCAAGGAGCAGGTTCATTTGATGCAGGCCGGACGGACACTGCTCCGCGCTCCCCCTATTTTTGATTAGGGATTGCCGTAAATAGCCCGATTACGTGATTAGGCCCGCCCCGGTGGCGTTTCCTATTGTTGGGGAACCAAGTCACTAGAGAGGCGAGGCCATGGACAGCAAGGCGGTCGAGCGTCCCGTTCGCGGAGTCCGGTTGGCGGTGGTCGATTCAGGGCTTGGCGGCTTGACCGTGTTGGCGGCGCTGCGACGACGGCTGCCGGCAGTGGCGATGACCTATCTGGCCGACAGCGCAGCCTTTCCCTACGGCGGACTCTCCCCGCAGGCGGTGCAGGAGCGCGTCCTGGCCGTGGTCGGCGCCTTGGTGGCGCGCGAAAAGCCCGATGTCGTGGTGATCGCCTGCAACACCGCCACCACGGCGGGCCTCGGGCTGCTGCGCGCGGCCTTTCCACAAATCGAGTTCATCGGCACCGTTCCGGCCGTGGAGCGGGCAGCCCAAGCGACCCGGAGCGGAGTGATCGGCCTGCTGGCCACCCCGGCGACGGTCAACCGTCCGATGATCGACCACCTCTCCCACCGCTTTGCGCGCCAGTGCGTGCTGGTCCGGGTGGGGTCCGAGAAGCTCGCTGCCCTGGCCGAGGGAAAGCTGCGTGGCGCGCCTCCCTCGACCGAGGAGGTGCGCAATCAGATTGCCCCGTTGTTCGATCATGACGCTCTGGATGTCGTGATTCTCGGGTGCACCCACTACCCGTTGCTTCTCAAGGAACTGAAGGCCGCCGCGCCGCGCCCGGTCCTGTGGATGGACGCCGCCGAGGCGGTCGCCGCGCAGGCGGTTACGACGATCGGGCGGGTGATTGGCGACAGCCCATGGCAGGCCGGCGCCGACAATACCCTGGTAACGGTACCGATGCCCGGTGACGACGCCGCCTTTGCCCATGCCGGGTTGCCCTCTCCCGAGGTTCTGGTGCTTGGCGCGCCGCGCAGCACGGGGGCCGCGCCGTGTGTTTTGTCGTGACGACTAGGAGAGGCCGCTCGTGCTGGAAAGACTGAAACGGCAGATCCGCGACGTGCGCAGCAAAGGGGTGGCCTTCACCCTGCGCAAGTTGTTCGCCAACCATGTCTATGGGTGCCGCACCACCATCTTCCTGCGCGGCCCCGGCCCGGTCCCGGCTTTCCTGGCCCGTCGCCAGCGCCAGGACCTGGAACTGCGGCCGTACGGCGACAGTGACGCATGGCGGTTCCGCCGCTACTTGTCCGACCATCTCACGGTCCTTCCCGACATACGCTCCGATGGGGCCGATGTGTGGATGCTTTTGGACGAGGCGGGCGACGCCATTGCCTTCGTCTGCTCGGCGAGCACGCCGTACTACGACCGGCATGTCTATAAGTACACATATGTCCCGCCGCCCGGCGGCTTCTACCTGTTCTCTCTGATGGTGGCGCCGGAATTCCGCAGCTTTGGCGGCGTTGGTGCCAGCGTGATGGTGGCACTATTTTCGCGCCTGAGCGAACGGGGCCGTCTGGATTGTGTGACCACGATCAACCAGACCAACCGGGCCTCAATGCGGCTGATGAAAACGCTGGGGTTCCGGGAGACGGGGGAGATCATGCATACCTACCGCCTGCTCGGTCTGCGCTGGTCGCGGACGTTCAAGGCCCAGCCCGCCTCCGTGCCGGGCACCGGCGCCCCCGATGCGGTGGGCGGAGGGCGCGCGCCATGAGGACCGTCTCCCATCCCGCTCCGTTCGGGTTGAGCATGCCCCGCGTGTGGTTCGCCGACCGCCCGACCGTGCTGCGTGGCCTGTCATTGGCGACTTATCGCGGCGGCCCCGATGCCGGCCCGGTATTCGGATTCCTGCATCAGCCGGGGCACACCCTGCTGATCGACATCTCGATGTCCGAGGAGGACATCTTCAAGAGGTTCAGCAAATCCACGGCGGGCAATATCCGGCGCGGTCTCAAGGACGGCATCCAAACGCGGTTCCGTGATGACGCCGCGGCGTTCGAGGAGTTCGCCACCTTCTACGCCGCCTTCGCCGGCCGCAAAGGCTTGGACCATGAGCGGCGCGGACACCTGCTGGCGTACCGGGGCCACGGGATGATCGGGCAGGCGTTGTTCGAGGGCAAAGTCCTCACCCAAATGCTGCTGCTCGTCGATAAGGATGCCGGGCGGGTGCGGGTCCACCGCGCCGGGTCGCTAGGCTCCGACATTCCGGCGGAACGACGGACGGTGGGACGCGCCAATCGCCTGCTGCACTACGCGGCCATGGTGCATTTCCACCGCCTTGGCTTTCCCGTCTTCGACATGGGGGGCTACGCGCTGAATACCACGGACGAGGCGTTGAGCCACATCAATCGGTTTAAGTCCGGATTTGGCGGCACGGTCTGCCCGGAGGCGACCTATCGGAGCTATCCGGTGGCCGCCATCCAGTGGCTGCGCCGGGCATCACGGCCGACCCGCGCGGCGCGGCCACTGGTGCCCAAGGCTGAGGAATCCCCATCATGACCCGGTTTGTTGCCCACCGCCGCCAGTTCGTCATCGCTCCCCGGCCCGAGGCGCAGCATGACCGTTTCGTGCATCACGATCTGGCGTGCGGTCTAATCCTGTCGCACTGCCCGGACCTGCCGGTGGTCCGGGCGACCACCAAGGATGGGCGCGAGGCCTGGCTGCTCGGCCACGCCATCGCCACCGAGCGCGACGCGCCATCTCCGGCCGAGACTCTCGCCATGACCGGAGACGCCGGGTTGGCCGACGTGCTGTGGTCGTGGTCCGGGCGCTGGGCGCTGCTGTGGGGCGATCGCCTCTACCCTGATGCCGGGGCCATGCTTGGCTTGCATTACCGGGTCGAGGACGGCGTGGTGACGGTCGCCAGTTCGCCCGCGTACTTCCTGGACCGCGACCCGGCCGACCGGCTGAACACTTACGAGCCGCAGTTCGGGGCGCCGATCCTGCCCGGTACCGCCATCGCCGGAGTGCGCAAAGTTCTGCCGTCGTACTCCCTGTCCCTCAGGGACGGCACTCTGGAGCCGCTCCCTATCGCTCCGCCGACCAAAACCGACAGCGCAGGTCATATTGATGCCTTCGCGGAGTTGCTGGGTAATGCGCTGGTCGATGTGGGACGGCAGCAGGGCCGTATCAACCTGGGCCTGAGCGCCGGGTACGATTCGCGGGTCCTGCTGGCCTTGGCGGCGGCGCGCGGGGTGGAGGTGACGTGCACCACCTTCATCAAGGAGGCCAACATCCTGGCCCGCCCCGGCGCGCCGTTGCCCAGCTTCCCTTGGCGCCATGACCGCGAGGTGCCGCACCGCCTTGCCGAGGCCGTCGGGCTGCCCCACCAGTATGTCACGCCCGGCCCGCTCGATCTGGCGACCTTGCGGGAGTTTGATCGCCATACCGGCGGAGGATTTGCCGACAATGAGCGGTACTACATGGCCCACGGCCACGTGGCGGCGCTCGACAACCCGGTGTTTCTGAAGGGCCATGGCACGGAGGTCGCCGGGGCCAACTACCTTCGCTTCCTGCCGTGGAGCGCCGGCATGTCGCCGCAGGAGTTTGCCGGAAAGGTGCTGCCCTTCCTGGTCAATTCGGGCGGCGTCAGCGAGCGGATGCTGCGCGAGTGGCTGGCCATGGAGGCGCGCGCGGGCGTCTACGGCGCCGATGCCGACTTCAAGGAACTGTTCCACGTCGAACAGAAGCGCGCCGGGTGGCTGAGTAACGTCTACCAAGGCAGCGATTTTGGGTACGACTGCCTCGCCCTGTCGGCCGGCCGCAAGATCTTTCGCGCCCTGATGTCTATCCCCGTGGCCGAACGGCAGGGCTACGCCGTCCATCGCGCCGTGATTGCCCGCCACGCCCCGGCCCTGCTTGACCTGCCGTTCAACGTCAAGAGCGACCCGACGGAGAAGCTGCGGCACCTGGCTTATCAGGTCAGGCTGCTCAACCTTTCGCTGCCACAGAAGCTGAAGTGGAAGGTGGCTGCCTACAAAAACAGGGGGCTACATGCCCACTAGGGGGTAATCATTTTCCAGTACAGAAGTGAATAACGGCTAGTGCTAGTGTTGATAAATATGTCGTGGTTTTGCGTGATGATAGTGGTTGGTGTGCCAAAGCGTCGTGAAATGAGTGGAGAGATTCATGTCACATTACGGCCAGATGCCTGAACAGTGTATCGCCCCGTCCGAGATTAAGGCCATTGTCCGCGGCTACATCGTCACCAATTTCCTGTTCGGGGATGGTGCCTCGCTAAACGACAGCGCATCCCTTCTTGAGGCCGGCGCCTTGGATTCCACGGGCGTAATGGAAATGGTGGCGTTCCTGGAGGACAGGTTCGGCATTGTCGTCAAGGATGTGGATCTGGTCCCGGAAAATCTTGATTCCGTCGATCGCATTGCGACGTTCGTTGCCGCTGCAACCACAGCCCAGATGGCTGGCGGCACTCCATGAAATCGCTTGTTCACGACTTCCTGCTGGAGACGGCGGCACGCACGCCGACTGCGACGGCGCTGATCTGCGGCGACCAGCGCGTCAGCTTTGCCGAGCTGGCCGCCGCCGCCGGAGGGATCGCCGCGACCCTCCAGGAAATGGGCGTGCGACGCGGCGACCGGGTCATGCTGTTGCTCGAAAATTCGGTGGAAATGGTCGCCGCCGTGTTCGGCATTGCCATGGCCGGAGGCGTTTTCGTCCCCATCAACAGCACGACGAAGGCCGCCAAGCTGGCCGACCTGATCGCCGATTGCACGCCGCGTGTTCTCATCGCCGGAGCAGCCCACGCGCCTGTTGTGGACAGTGCCGGGGCGGACGTGCAGGTGTTATGGGGAGGCGGCGGTTTGGACGATGCCATGGCCGCGCGTCCGGCCGTGACCGATCCAGGCCTGATCGACCAGGATCTGGTGGCCATCATCTATACATCCGGGTCCAGCGGCGTCCCCAAGGGGGTCATGCTGACCCACCGCAACATGGCCAATACCGCTTGGGCGATCTCCACCTACCTTGGCAACCGGCCGGACGACGTGGTCATCTGCATGTTGCCCATGTCGTTCGATTACGGACTTTATCAGGCCATCACCGGGGCGCGGGTCGGGTTCGCCGTGGTGCTGGAAAAGTCCTTTGCCTTTCCATGGCGGACGCTGGAAAACATGGCGGCCCACCGCGTCACCGGCCTACCCGGCGTGCCGACAATTTTTGCCGGTCTGCTGCAACTGGCGCCGTTCGGGGATCTCGACCTTTCGGCTTTGCGGTATGTGACCAACACCGCCGCCGCTTTGCCGCCGGCCCACATTCGCGGCCTGCGCGAGGCGTTCCCGCAGGTGCAGATTTTCTCCATGTACGGCCTGACCGAGTGCACGCGGGTCAGTTGGCTCGACCCGGCGCGGCTGGACGACAAGATCGGCTCGGTCGGCCGGGCCATGCCCAACAGCGAGGTCTACGTCGTTGACGACGCTGGCCGCCGCCTGCCGCCCCATCACGTCGGCGAACTGGTGGTGCGGGGCGCCAACGTCATGCGCGGCTACTGGCACAAGCCTGATGTGACCGCACGTCGTCTGCGTGACGGCGAGATCGAGGGCGAGAAGGTCCTCTACACCGGCGATCTTTTCCGCATGGATGCCGAAGGGTTTCTCTATTTTGTCGGCCGCGTGGACGACATCTTCAAGTGCCGGGGGGAGAAGGTCAGCCCCAAGGAAGTCGAGCACGTCCTGCACGAGATCCCCGCGGTTGCCGAGGCCGCCATCGTCCCTGTGCCCGACCCCGTGGACGGCATGGCAATCAAGGCGGTGGTTGTGCCGCGCGAGGGGGCGGCTCTGACCGAAGATGAGGTCCGGCGGCATTGCCGCGCCCGTCTGGAATCCTATCTGGTGCCGCGCTTCGTGGAGATCCGCGCCTCACTGCCGCGTTCCGAGAACGGCAAGGTGCGCAAGGCCGCGCTCGCCGAAAACACATCGAATTGACGGGAGAGCGCCATGTGCGGCATTGCCGGTGTCTTTGCTCCCCCCCAAGCTCTCCCCGCGACGGCCGAGGAAGTCCGCCGCATGGTCGCCATGCTGCGTCATCGCGGGCCGGACGGCTGGGGCTATTACCGCGATGACCGTGTGGCGCTGGGCCATGCCCGGTTGTCCATCGTCGGCCTGTCGGACGGCCACCAACCGCTGTCGAGCGAGGACCGCAGGGTATGGATCTCGGGCAATGGCGAGGTGTTCAACCACGTCGAACTGCGCCGGGAACTGGAAGCCAAGGGCCACCGCTTCCGCACCGGGTCGGATACCGAAGCCATCGTCCACGCCTACGAAGAATGGGGCGAGGACGCTTGGGGAAGGCTGAACGGCCAATTCGCCTTTGCCCTGTGGGACAGCCGCAAGAAGGTTTTGCTGCTGGTCCGTGACCGGCTGGGCATCCTGCCCCTGTTCTGGACACGCGGAGAGGACGGCGCCATAGCCTTCGCCTCGGAGGCCAAGGCCCTGTTCGCCGGAGGGCGCGTCAAGCCGGCGTTCGATCCGGCGGGGCTGGCCCAGGTTTTCACCCGCTGGTCGGCCACCGCCCCGGATACGGTGTTTTCCGGCATGCGGGCCGTGCTGCCGGGCGGAGTGCTGCGCGTGCCGCTGGAGGGGGAGCCGCGCGAGTACCTGCACTGGACCCCGGCGATCACCCCTGATCCCGTGTGGCAGAGGGCCTCGCTGGACGATGCCGCCGACGCCGTGCGTGACGCCCTCGATCGGTCCGTGCGCTTGCGCTTGCGGGCCGATGTGCCGGTCGGCTGCTACGTCAGCGGCGGACTGGATTCCAGCGTCATTACCGCGCTTGCGGCGCGCACCCAGCTCGATACCCTGGACAGCTTCGCGGTGCGTTTTTCCGATGCGGCGTTCGACGAAACCCCCGAACAACGCCAGGTCGCCGCCCTCTACGGCACCCGCCATCACGAGATTCTGTGCGACGGAGCGATGATCGCCGACGCATTGGCCGATGTGGTGTGGCATGTCGAGACGCCGCTGCTGCGCACCTCCCCGGTACCTTTGTTCTTGCTGTCGCAACTGGTCCGTGACAGCGGCCGCAAGGTCGTCCTGACCGGCGAGGGGGCCGACGAATTGTTGGTCGGCTACAACATTTTCAAGGAAGACCGGGTGCGCCGGTTCTGGGCGCGCCAGCCGGAGTCAACCATACGCCCGCTCCTGCTCGACCGGCTGTATTCCTATGTCGGCCGGGGGCGGCGCAGCGATGCGCTGTGGCGCGGGTTCTTCGGCCAAGGTCTGCAAGACGTCGGGCACCCCTTCTATTCCCATTTGCTGCGCTGGCAGAATACGGCGTGGAGCCTGCGCTTCCTCGCCCCGTCTGTGCGTACCGCGCTGGACCCCCAGCGCATGATGGACGGCTTGGCCGCAACCCTGCCTGACGGCTGGCGGCAGTGGTCGCCGCTGGCCCGCGCCCAGGCCATCGAGATGTCCACCTTCCTGTCGGGCTACCTGCTGTCCTGTCAGGGCGATCGGGTGGCCATGGCTCATGGGGTGGAGGTCCGCTACCCGTTCCTCGATCCCGCCGTGGTGGACCTGTGCAACGGACTGCCCGAACGCACAAAGCTGCTCGGCCTGCGTGACAAGCTGGTCCTGCGCCACGCCGCCAAGGACCTGTTGCCGCGCGATGTCGCGGCACGGCCCAAGAAGCCTTATCGCGCCCCGGTCGCGCCCCCGCTGTTTGCCGCCGGCGCCCCGGACTGGATAGCCGAGGTGCTGGATGATGGCGCCCTCGCGCGCTTCGGCATCGTCGATCCCGGCCCGGTGCGGATGCTGGTCGCCAAGGCCCGCGCCCAGGGCGGCGTGATGGCCGGGGAGCGTGAGGAAATGGCGCTCGTCGGCCTCGTCACGTTGCAGCGGCTGGCGCGCCTTTTCCTCGACGAATTTCCCGCCCGCGCCGATGCCGCGCGGGTGGCCCTCAATGACACCACGCCTTCGGTGGTGGTGGAACCCGCGAACACTTAGGAGATGGATCGATGACTCATCTGGCGGAACCGAACCCGGTCCTCCCCCCTCTCGACGCGGCGGCAGAGGTGGAGCGTATCGGCGCCTCCATGATCGCCACCCTGTCGCGCACCATCCATCGCCGGGGCGTGGTGCTGGGGGTTAGTGGCGGAGTGGATTCGGCAGTCTGCGTCAGTCTGGCCGCCCGCGCGCTGGGGGCGGAGCGGGTGTTTGCGCTGTTGATGCCTGAGCGGGATTCCACCGAGGACGGCACGGCCCGCGCCATTGATCTGTGCGAGCGCCTGGGCGTGCCCTACAAGATCGAAGACATCACGGACGCGCTGGCCGCTGCCGGGGCCTATCGCCATCGGGACGACGCCATCCGCCGCATCTTCCCGGACTATGACGACGGCTGGCGGCAAAAGGTGGTGCTTGCCAGCGATCCTCTGGGCGAGGCCCGCATCAGCTACTTCGATCTGGTGGTCGAGGACCCCGACGGCAATCGGCAGCGCACCCGCATGCCGGTCGATGTCTACCGACAGGTGATCGCGGCGACCAACATGAAGCAGCGCATCCGCAAGCTGACCGAATACTACCACGCCGAACGGCTCAACTTCGCGGTCCTCGGCACGCCCAACCGGCTGGAGTACGAGCTTGGCTTCTTCGTGCGTGGTGGTGACGGGCTGGCCGACCTAAAGCCCATCGCCCACCTCTACAAGAGCCAGGTCTATGCCCTGGCGGCCTATCTGGAGGTGCCCGAGGCTATTCGGCGACAACCGCCGTCGACCGATACCTACAGCCTCGAACAGACGCAGGAGGAGTTCTACTACTCCCTGCCGTGGCGGGACATGGACTGCATCCTGTGGGCCGAGCACGAGGGCCTGAGCGCCGCCGAGGCAGGGCGCCCGCTTGGCTTGACGGCCGATCAGGTCACCAAGGTTTGGCGGGAGTCGGCCGGAAAGCGCCGGGCGGCGGCCCGCGCCCTGGCCGATGCCGTGACGGTCGAACCGATCGGCCTGTGAAAGGAAGCGGCATGGCGCGGTATCTCATTACCGGGGGTTGCGGCTTCATCGGCTCCACCTTGGCCGACGCCCTGGTGGCGTGCGGGAACACGGTGCGCATCCTCGATGATCTGTCGACCGGCGATGCCGCGCAGGCCCCCGCCGGAGCCGACCTGATCGTCGGCGATGTGGCCGACGCAGCCCTGGTGGCTGATGTCATGGACGGCATGGACGGGTGCTACCACCTTGCCGCCATCGCGTCGGTGCCGCGCAGTCACGAGGACTGGTTGGGCACCCACGCCACCAATCTGACCGGCACGATCGCCGTTCTGGACGCGGCGCGGCGGCGGCGCACGCCGGTCGTTTATGCGTCCTCGGCCGCAGTGTACGGGTGCAATCCCCGATGTCCGTTGGATGAGACCGCCGCGCCCTTGCCGCTTTCGGC
>JBAYSM010000116.1:0-11192 GCA_041676205.1 Rhodospirillaceae bacterium
GGATCTTCGTCGGGAGGGTCATCGCCGGGTGGGTCGTCGTCAGACGGATCGTCATCGGGTGGGGCGTCGCCGGGTGGACCTTCGTCAGACAGGCCGTCATCCGGCGGGTCGTCATCGGGCGGATCGGCGCAGGCTGATGGGTCTAATGGAGGGTCTTCTTCATCGGGCACATCAACAACCGCGGCATCGTCCAGTGGGACCTCTCGCAGCGCGTCGGCAGCGGCAGGTACTGCATCAGCCGGAACAGCCGCGACCGGCGGCAGTGGCGGCGGTGGCAGTCGCGGTGGGAGCGGCGACCGAGGCAGCAACAAGGGACAGCCCGCGCCCGGTTCAGCCCCGGCGCAAAGCTCCGAGGCGCGGACCGACTCCATCGTCGCAGAGCGACCGATGGTGGGTGCGGCAGCGATTCCCTCGGCAGGTCCTGCCGGACTCTCGCATACGACCGACTCGGATGGCAGGACCGCCGCGCGTCCGGCGCCCCTGGGCACCCCCCTGCCCCACACCCCGGCGGCGTCACCCGGCTGGTCTGGATGGCTGGCCTTCTTGGCCGCAGTGATGGCCGCCCTGGGTGCTTTGGCATGGCGGCTGTGTCGGCCACGCCACGATCAAAACGCCGACGATGGACAGCAAGCGTCTTAAGAAGCATTCTTCACCCGCTGCCGCGCCGTCGGCGGAGGGGAAAGGGTACGGGGACACTTCTGCCGTGATCGATCTGCGTCCGGTCCTGTTGGTGATCGGCTTTCTGCTGACGATTCTGTCAGTCGGGATGCTGGTTCCCGCCATGGTCGATCTTATGATGAGCAACGCCGACTGGCAGGCCTTCGCTTGGTCCGGCGGCCTAGGCGTATTCCTGGGTCTCGTGCTGGTGTTCTCCAATGCCTCGGGGCGCGTCACCATAAACGTGCGTCAAGCCTTCCTGCTTGTCGTTGCGACCTGGGTCGTCTTGCCGGCCTTTGCCGCCGTGCCCTTCACGCTGGCCGATCCCGGCCTGAGCTATACCGACGCGTTCTTCGAGGCGATGTCCGGGGTGACAACCACCGGAGCGACCGTGATGGTCGGCCTGGACACCCAGCCGCCGGGCATCCTGCTGTGGCGGGCCATCCTGCAATGGCTGGGCGGCCTGGGGATTATCGTGATGGCGCTGACCGTGCTGCCGATGCTCAAGGTCGGCGGCATGCAGATGTTCAAGGTCGAAGCGTTCGAGACGCAGGAAAAGATCTATTCCCGCGCCACCCAGCTTGCGACCGCCCTCACGGTAGTCTACGGCGGTCTGACCTTGATCTGGATGTTTATGCTGTGGGCGGCCGGAATGACCTTTCTGGACGCGCTGGCCCACTCCATGACCACAATCGCCACCGGGGGGTATTCGACGCGCGATGCTTCGGTCGGGTACTACAACAGTGGCTTGATCGACGCCATCATCACCGTGGGCATGGCGGCGGGCGGCGTGCCGTTCCTGCTGTTCCTGCAAGCCCTGCGCGGGCGCCCGATGCGGCTGTGGCAGGACAGCCAAGTGCGTTGGTACATCAGCATCCTGGGCGGCTTTACGGTGGTCGTGGCGTGGTGGCTTTGGCAGATGCGCGGATTCGACGCCCTACAGGCCCTACGATATTCCAGTTTCAACGTCGTCTCGGTGATGACGGGGACCGGCTATGCCACCACGGACTACAACGGGTGGGGCGGCTTCCCGGTGGCGGCGCTGTTCCTCCTGATGTTCGTCGGCGGGTGCGCTGGGTCCACGTCGTGCGGCATCAAGGTGTTCCGCTTCCAAATTCTGTACGAGGCCGCCAAGATCCAGTTGGGCCGCCTGTTGCAGCCCCATGCCGTGTTCATCCCCTACTTCAACGGCCGACCCATCCAGGCGGGCGTGTCCGAGGCGGTGATGGGGTTCTTCTTCCTCTACCTTCTGACCGTGGCGCTGCTGACCATGGCGCTCGGGCTGCTCGGGCTGGATCTGGTGACGGCGCTGTCGGGCGCGGCGACGGCGGTGTCCAACGTCGGGCCGGGGTTGGGACCGATCATCGGCCCAGCGGGCAACTTCTCCACCTTGCCCGATATGGCCAAGTGGCTGCTGGCGCTGGGGATGCTGCTCGGCCGTCTGGAAATCTACACGGTGCTGGTGCTGCTGGTGCCGCGGTTCTGGAAGGGCTGAGGGGTGTCGTCGCTTGACCTTCATATTCCGCACGGCGCCGCCCTCGCCGAGGACGTGACCGGCAATCTGGCCCTGTTGGCGGCGATGACCCGCGGGTTTGCGCGGTCGGGCGACTTCACCGAGATGGTCCGCGCCGGCCTGGAGCGCATAACGGAGCGCCTGGGCGCTCAGGCCTCGTCGCTGTTCCTGACCGATGCGGCAACGCGCGACATCGTATGCTTTGCCTGCCACGGCCCGGTCGATATCAGCGGCCTGCGCCTGCCGTGGGGAGCGGGCATCGTGGGGCGCTGCATCGCCGAGGACGCCACCCAGATGGTGCGCGACGTGAACCTGGATGCTGGATTCGCCGGGGCCAAGGTGGATGCCGCCACCGGCTTCGTCACCCGCTCCATCCTGGTGGCGCCGCTGACGGTCGGGGACGAGCACCTGGGCGCCATCGAGATCATCAACAAGATTGACGGCGACCACCTGTTCACCCCCGAGGACCAAGGCCTGCTGGAAGCCCTGTGCGGCGCGGCGGCCCTGGCGATCTCCAACATGCGCCTGACCGCGCGGCTGGTCGAACAGGAGCGTCTGGCCCGCGAGGTCGAACTGGCCGCCGCCATCCAGCGCAGCCTGTTGCCCGCCACCGCACCGCCGGACTTCCCCATCCACGGCGAGATGCGACCCATGCACATGGTATCGGGCGATTTTTACGACATCGTGACGCGGCCCGACGGGCGGCTGTGGTTCTGTGTCGCCGACGTCGCCGGCAAGGGCATGAACGCCGCCCTTCTGATGGCCAAGACGGCCAGCCTGTTTCGCTGCCTGAGCAAGACCGCCGCCGCGCCGGGCGCGCTGCTCGCGGCAATCAACCTGGAACTCTGCGAGACGGCCAGCCATGGGCTGTTCGTGACGCTGGCGTGCGGGCTGTATGACCCGCGGGACGGCGCACTGGTCCTCGCCAACGCCGGGCACGAACCGTTGCTGCTGCACGATCCCGAGACTGGCGCGTTGGACTCCCTGGAGGCCGATGGCCCGCCGTTGGGTATCGACCCCGACCTCATCGACGCCACCGCCGAGACGGCCCTGATCGTGCGGCCAGGACAGGCACTGTACGTTTTCACCGATGGCGTGACCGAAGCCTCGGACGCGGAGGGAACCATGTTGCAAGCCGAAGGTCTTGGCCGCCTGATCGCCGCTTGTGCCCCGATGCGGCCCCACGAGCGCCCGGCGGCGCTGGTCGATGCGGTGATGGCGGGGGGACGGGCGCAGCGCGACGACCTGACCATGCTGGTGCTGGCCCGACCGGACAGCCGCCATGGGTAGCTGTGCAATGGCGGTGCTGCGGGTGCCCGGAAAGCCTGAAAGCCTGCGCCTGATCCGCGCCGTGGTGCGCGAGGCTGCGCTCAGTCGGGGGGCCGACGCCGCCTGGGCGCACGATTTGGTGCTGGCGGTCGATGAAGCCTGCCAAAACGTGGTCCGCCACGGCTACGCCGAGGCGGGCATCACCGGCGACCTGCTGATCGAAGTGGCGGCCGACGCCGAAAACCTGTGCGTGCACGTAACGGACTTCGCACACCCTCTCGATCCGGCTACCATCCGCTCGCGGGACCTGAATGACGTGAGGCCGGGGGGCCTGGGGGTTTACCTGATGCGCACCTTGACCGATGAATGTGTGTGGGAGGCACCGCCGCCCGGCGCGGGCAACGTCCTGCGCCTCGGCAAACGCCTGCCGCCACGCGACGAGAAGGGGGAGCGGCCATGACAGTTTCGATAAGCGATCGCGGAGGCGCCCGCGTTGTCACCCTGTCGGGGGAAATCGACCTCCAGACCTCCCCGCAGGTGCGCGAGGCGGTACTCGACAGCCTCCGCCAGGGCGGCGCGGTGGTGGTCGACATGGGAGGCATCGTCTACATCGACAGTTCGGGCGTAGCCTCGCTGGTCGAGGGGTTCCAGGTTGCCCGCCGCCAGGGCGCGGCGTTCATATTGGCCGCCGTCAGCCCCGCCGCCATGCGGGTGCTGCAACTGGCCCGCCTGGACAAAGTATTCACCTTCCAGCCGGACGTTGAAACGGCGCTGGCTGGGGAGTTCTGAGGGCCGTGTCCAGTTTGGTCACCACCGTTGACAAGGTCGGCCGGGCCACCGTCCAGGGCGTGAGCGAGGCTGGGTTGGCCGCGATGCTGCTCCTCCAGGCGCTCGGCTGGACGCTGTGGGGCTGGCGGCGGGGCCAGCCGGTGCGCCTGTCGGCAGTGTTCGCGCAGGCCATGGAAGTCGGCATAAGGGCGCTGCCCATCGTCACCATCCTGTCGATCACCATCGGCGCCATGCTGGCTATTCAGGGCATCTACAGCCTGTCGGCGTTCGGCGCGGAAAGCCAGGTTACGCTGGGCGTGGCGCTATCGGTGACGCGCGAATTCGCGCCGCTCATCACGGGGATTCTGGTCGCCGGGCGGTCGGGATCAGCCCTGGCCGCGCGGCTGGGTACCATGAAAATCAACCAGGAAATCGACGCCTTGGTGGTCATGGGCATCAACCCGGTGCGCTTCCTGGTCGCCCCGGCGCTGCTCGGCACGCTGGTCATGCTGCCCGCGCTGACCATATGGGCCGACTTCATCGCCCTGCTGGGCGCCGGGCTGTACGTGTCGGCGGAACTGGGCATGACCCTGTCGGCCTATACGGACGAGCTGATTTCGCTGCTCAAGGTCAACGACGTTCTGCACGGCCTGGGCAAGAGCGCGCTGTTTGCCGTGCTGATCGTGCTGGTCGGCGTGGTCAACGGTGCCTCCGTCACCGGCGGCGCGGAAGGGGTCGGGCGCATGACCACCCGGTCCGTGGTGCACGCCATTTCCGCCATCGTCATCACCGACATGGTATTTGCTTTCGTGTTGACCCGCGGATGACTGAAACCGAACCTCCCGTCATCCTCGTCGAGGATCTGGTCACGCATTTCGGCGACCGCATCATCCTCAAGGGCATCAGTCTGGCCGTCCAGCCGGGCGAAATCCTGGTCATTATGGGCGGGTCCGGGTCGGGCAAGTCCACCTTGCTCAACCACCTGCTCGGACTGCTCAAGCCGACCTCGGGCCGGGTGCAAATCCTCGGCCAGGACATCAACGCGATCTCCGGCCAGCAGATGACCGAGTTGCGCCAGAAGATGGGCGTGGCGTTCCAGGGCGGGGCGCTGTTTTCGTCCATGAGCGTGCTCGACAACATCATGCTGCCGTTGATCGAACACACCCGCCTCGACCGCCTGACCATGGAAATCATGGCCCGCATGAAGATGGAGGTGGTCAATCTGGCCGGCTTCGACGCCCTCATGCCGGCCGAGCTGTCGGGCGGCATGATCAAGCGCGCCGCCCTGGCCCGCGCCATCGTCATGGACCCACGCATCCTGTTCTGCGACGAGCCCTCGGCCGGGCTGGACCCAGTGGTGGCGGCGCAGATCGACGACCTCATCCTGCTGCTGCGCGATGCCTTGCAGATGTCGGTCGTCGTCGTCACGCACGAACTCGAAAGCGCCTTCAAGATCGCCGACCGCATCTGCGTGCTCGACCAGGGCGAGGTGCTGGCCATCGGTACCGTGGCCGAAATCCGCCAAAGCCCCAACGTCCGCATCCAAAACCTGCTGAACCGCCGCATCGAAGAAGCCGAATTGGACCCCGAGGAATACCTGCGCCGTCTGACCGGCCAAAGCAGCACAAAGGAAGGCCCATGAAGGATAGCCGCACCAACTACGTCATCGTCGGGGCCTTCGTCCTCCTGATGCTGGGCGGGCTGATAACCGCTTTGGCCGTGCTGACCGGGCGCACCGGCCCGACCGACCCCTATTTCACCGTCTACGATAACGTGGGCGGCCTGAAGTTCGGAACGCAGGTGATGTTCGAGGGCTATCCCGTCGGGCAGGTGGAAAGCATCCAGCCCCTGCGCACCGAGGACGGCCGCACGCGGTTCCGGGTCAACATGAACGTGCAAAGCGGCTGGCCCATTCCGGTGGACAGTCTGGCCCAGGTCGCGGCCTCGGGACTGCTGGCCGCCGTGACCATCGACATTCGCGGCGGCGAAGCCCGTGAACTGCTGCCGCCGGGGGCCGAGATCCCCGGCCGCGCCGGCGGGTCCATCTTCACGGTGATGGAGGACGTCGCCGGGGAGGTCCAGGGCCTGACGCGGGACAGCGTCCGGCCGCTGCTCGACAACATCAACAAGTATGTGATGGCGCTGGGCGGCTTGGCGGTGGAAAGCAGCCCGGAAATCATCGAAAATCTGCGCGTGATGTCGGAAGACATGAGTGCGTTCTCGCGCAAGCTGAATGAACAGGTGTTGAGCGAACGCAACGTGGCCAGCATCGACGGCACGCTCGCCAACGCGCAAAAGGCCAGCGCCGAGTTCGCCGCCATGAGCGGCGAGTTGAAAGCCATGAGCGGGCAGGTCAACAGCCTGATCACCACGCTGGACGGTCTGGTGGCCGATGGCCGCGAGGATGTCGCCACCGCCCTGGGAGACATGCGTTACTCTTTGGATACCGTGGCGCGGCACATCGATTCGATCACCTACAACCTCGATACCACCAGCCGCAACATGATGGAGTTCAGCCGGTCGCTGCGTCAAAATCCGGGCCTGTTGATCGGCGGTACTCCGCCGCGCGACGAAGCCCAGCCGCGCTGAGAATGGAGATAACCGCCATGCCGTTTCGCCGAGTTCTCTCCGTTATCGCCGTCCTGGCGGTCGCGGCCTGTGCCCAGCCGCCCATCCCGACCGATACGTTCTACCGTCTGGACGTGGCCGACCCCGCGCCGGCTGGCGGTGCGCCGGTGTTCGACGGAATTATCGAAGTACAGGCCTTTGCCGCCGACGGATTGGCCTCGGAACGCGCGCTGATCTATTCGGAGCCGGGCACGCCGACCCTGCGCCAGTACAGCTACCATTTCTGGGTCGAGGCCCCGACGGAGGCCGTCCAGCGCGAACTGACCGACCACCTGCGCGCCAGCGGCCTGTTCGGCAAGGTCGTCACGCCGCGCTTCCGGGTCCGGCCCGACCTGGAGATCCAGGGCCGCATCGCCCGCCTGGAGCAGTATCTGGAAGGCAACGGCACCGCCCGCGTGGTGGCCGAGGTCGAGTTGGGCGCCCAGCGCACCGGGCGCGGCCTGGGGTTGGTGATGCTGGAAACCTACCGCATCGAACGCCCCGCTGCCAACGCCTCCCCCACTGCCGCCGCCGAAGCCCTGCGCGATGCCATGGGCGAAATCTTCGCGCGGTTCACGACTGATCTGGCGGCAAAGTTGACGGCGGGTTCGTAAAGGTTACGCACCCGGCGCCAGGACCGTGATGGAGGCCAGCTTGGTGGGCGAGGCCTTGGCTTCCTTTTTGGTCACGGCGATCACGGCCGAAAGCTCGTCCAGGCTGCCCGGCGCGTGGCCGCGCGGCACCTCGACCAGGGCGGCACTGGCCGACAGCAGCGGGATGTGGGCCATGGTGCCGTCTCGCATCCGGGCCAGGATCTGACCGGCGGCGCGGGTATCGGCATCGTAGAAACTGGCGACCTCGGCCCGGAAGCGTTCAACCACATGACGGATGAGCTTTTCCGCCTCGTCATAGGGTACGTCGCGGAAGGCGGCGAAGAAGTCGTCGCCGCCAACGTGGCCGATAAAGCAGTCCTCGCGCGCCAGATCCTTGCGCAGGATGTCGGCGAACAAAGTGATCGCACGGTCGCCCTGGCGGAAGCCGTACTTGTCGTTGAACGGCTTGAAAAAATCGAAATCCAGATAGGCGATGACAATGGCGCTGCCGGGATCGGCCAGGACGTCGGCCAGATAGGAATTGATCATGGCGTTGCCCGGCAGCTTGGTCAGCGGGTTCTGGTCCCGCGCCAACGCCACGTTCTTTTCGTTGAGGACGCGCAGCAGCGACCGCGCGGTCAGGAACCCGGCATAGCGGCCATCCTCGACAATCAGGATACCTTCGGAATTGTCGTCGGCCGAGAAAATCTCCAGGATTTTTTCAGCCGAAGTGTTGATGTCCGCCATCGGACAGCGCCACACGAAGTCACGCAACTGCCGACCAAAGCCCTTGTTCGACAGCAGATCCTTGCCGAAAGGGGAGTATGCGTAAGATTTCAAATCCTGTTCCCGCACGATACCCAACGGCTCAAGCTGCGCACTGACCACCGGCACGATGGCGGCGTTGCGGTCGGACCGAAAGCGGTCGAACACGCGGTCCATGGCGCAGTCCACGTCAAACGGCTCCAGGCACAGGATCTCGCCCTGAATGAGGTCAAGGTCCGACCCTGTGGCCCGCCGGTCGCGGTCGTTCAGGGCCTGCACCACGGCGCTGTGGCTTTCACCGTCCAGAGTGCCGACGCACGGGCGGTGGATGAGGAACCCCTGCACCAGATCGCAGCCCAGATCCTTGCAGACATAGAACTCGCGCTCGTTCTCCACCCCTTCGGCCACCACCTGGGCGCCGAGCAGGTGGGCGAGGTTGACCAGATGACGCAGCAGCACTTTCTTGCGGCCGTCCTGGGCGATGCCGGCCAGGAAAAAGCGATCCACCTTGATGTAGTCGGGCAGCGCGGCATGCAGCAGTGGCAGCCCGGCGTGGCCGGTCCCGAAATCGTCCACCGCGATCTTCCCGGCCACCTTGCGCAACTGGGCCAGTCCGTCCAGATCGGCGGTCGAGGCATGGACCGGATGACGCTCCGAAACCTCGATCACCACCGAGGCATCGGCCATGCCGACCGCCTGCATCAGATGCGCCAGGTGATCGGACAGCCGCGCGGCGTGGCACAGGGATCGCCCATCGACGTTGAGGAACAGCTTGAGGTCATAGGATTCGGTAACGCTGCGAAAGCGGTCCAGGGCGAGCGCCCAGACGGCAGCCTCGAACTCCGGCAGAACACCATCGGCCCAGGCGGCATCGAGGATATCCCCCACGCATCTGAAACCAACATCCTGCGTGCCGCGCAGCAAGGCTTCATAGCCCTGGCAGCGCCCGGAGTGCACGTTGACCACCGCTTGCAGGGCGACGTCCAAGCGTGCCGCCCGGTCGGCCCACCGGGGCGGTAGCGGCACGGGCATGTATGGCGCCAGTCGGCTGGCAGCCATCGGCCGTGTCGTTGCGAAGTCTGCCGGCTCTTCGCTGTTGGTCCGTGTAACGATGCTCATGACCGCGTGCGCCCCCCGATCCATCGCCAGGGGTTGCCCCCACCGATGGGATTAGAACCCACCGGCGCGGCGGGTCAACGGCGGTGCGGGCGTGACACGGAAGTTTAACACGCGCCAGTGGGCCGGGCGGCTCAGACAGCCGGGGCCGTAATCATGGAAAACACTGCATCCACAACGTTCTCGGCGCCTGTCGCAATCTGGTCGATAGTGGCGTCGAGCATGTAGCACGGGGTCGAGGCGACCAGTGCCTTACGGTCCATGACCACTTGCCCATGGGTCGCAGCCTTGTGGGTGCCGCCCATCGACTCGATCCCCGCCGCCACGTCGGCGGCATCGCCGATGGTGACGGTGACGTCGCCCAGGACGCGGGTAATGAGCGCCGGCGAAATACAAAGGGCGCCGATCGGCTTACCTGCGTCGTGAACTTCCCGAATGGCCCGTTCGACGTCGCTATTGACGTGGCATTCCGGTCCGTCGAGGGCGAAGGTGCACAGGTTCTTGGCTGCGCCGAAGCCGCCGGGGAACATGATGGCGTCGTACTCGGCGGCGCGGAATTCGCGCAAGTCCTTGATGTTGCCGCGCGCGATCCGGGCGGCTTCGATCAGGACGTTGCGGGTCGCGCCGTGGTCTTCCTGGCCCGTCAGGTGGTTGATGACGTGGTTCTGCGGGATGTTCGGCGCGAAGCACTGGTACGTGCCGCCCTTCCGCACAATGGCGAGCATGGTCAGCACCGCCTCGTGAATTTCGGACCCGTCATAGACCCCGCATCCGGAGAGAACAACCGCTACCTTTGGCTTTGCCATGCCTTCTCCTCCCTCAGTCTTTCCAAACCGCCCGTGGTCGCTTAGGTAAGAACCCCTGCCACGTTGCATCAAGGATTCAGGATGACCGCAATACCCGAGTCGCTTCAAGTGTCATACCAAACTCTTGAGGAGCATTTCGCCCGCCTGGGTCATCTGGAGGATGCGTTGGGCTTTCTGCACTGGGACGCCTCGGTGATGATGCCCGATGGCGGAGCGACGGCGCGCGGCGAGCAACTGGCCACCTTGACCGAGATGCATCATGCCATGTTGTCCGACCCGCGCGTGGGGGAATGGCTCGGCGCCGTCGATGCCAGCGCGTTGACCCCGTGGCAGGCCGCCAACGTCGCCGAGATGCGCCGCGCCCGCGCCCATGCCGTGGCGGTGCCGGGCGATCTGGTGGCGGCCCTGTCGCGGGCCTCGACCGCCTGCGAACAGGCGTGGCGCAAGGCCCGCCCGGCGGCCGATTTTGCGTTGGTCCGCCCGCACATGGAAACCGTGCTGTCGCTGGTCCGGCAGGTCGCTCAGGCCAAGGCCGAGGCGCTGGGTGTGGCGCCCTACGACGCCTTGCTCGATGAGTACGAGCCGGGCGGGTCCATCGCCCGCATCCAGCCGCTGTTCGACGATCTCGAAGCCTTCCTGCCCGACTTTATCGCCGCCGTGATCGACCGCCAGGGCGCCGAGCCGTCCCCGCCGCCCGGTCCCTTCCCGGCCGAGGCGCAGCAGGCCCTGGCCCGCCGATTGATGGAGGCGGTGGGGTTCGACTTCGCCCACGGCCGGCTCGATACCTCGGCCCATCCGTTCTGCGGCGGCACGCCCGATGATGTGCGCATCACCACCCGTTATGACGAGGCGGACTTCGCCCAGGCCATCATGGGCGTGCTGCACGAAACCGGACACGGCCTCTAGGAACGCGGCCTGCCGCCGGATTGGCGCGGCCAGCCGGTCGGCAAGGCGCGCGGGATGAGCGTGCACGAAAGCCAGTCGTTGCTGATGGAAATGCAGGCCTGCCGGTCGCGCGAGTTCCTGACCTTCGCAGCACCCGTGATGGCCCAGGCGTTCGGCGGGGCGGGGCCGGAGCGGGACCCCGACGCCCTGTAC
>JBAYSM010000117.1:0-11163 GCA_041676205.1 Rhodospirillaceae bacterium
AAGTGCCGAGGCTTGAACTTCGGTGAGCGACGCGGCACTGACCACCTCTGCGGTGACCTCGCCACGAGCTGCGGCCAGACGCGCCAGATAGGCGCGGATCATAGCCGACAGGGCAAACAGGCGACGATTGGACGCCACCAAGCCCAAAAAGTTGAGAGTGAGCGGCGACAGCCCCGCCTTATCGGCTAGCGCGGTAAGACCCTTGCGCTGATCGTCGCGGGACAGAACCGGCGAGAAGACGAACCGCCGAAGATCGGCGCTCGCGTCCAGCATGGCCTGCAGGGAGCGAAGGTCCGTGGCAACCTGGTCGAGCGCCTTGCGATCGTCAGCCAGGTCATAGAGAGCCGCGGCATAGCGGTCTGCGAGACCCTTATTTCCTACGGTATCAGATGACACGTTCTGCTGGCCCCGGAAATGTGTTCAGGAAGGCGACTTTAAAGGACTTAACGTATTGAACGGGAATATTTTTTGCGCGTCGGCGAAAACCTTACCCCCTGCGGCGCGGTTGGTAGTTAACATAACCTGTCAGGCGTTGCAAGCGATTGGCTAAGGGGAAAACGCGCCCCAGCAACCGTTCCTTCGTCAATCACCCAGCGCTTGCGCCGCATCCGCGCCGTCTTCATAAAAAGCCATAGGGGTCGATATCGACCTGAACCCGCACCGACGCCGGCCAGTGAACGGCGTTCAGCCACCCGCGAATCATCGGCTGCACCCGCGCCGCCCGTGGCGCCTTGAGCAAGAGGCGCCAGCGGTGACGGCCGCGCAGCACTGCAAGCGGCGCCGGCGCGGGGCCAAGCACCTCCACTCCTGGATGGCGCGGCGCGGTCCGCCCAAGGGCACGGGCAGCCGATTCCACGGCGGCTTCGTCGGGACCGGACACGATCAGGGCGGCCAGCCGTCCGAACGGAGGCATCCCGAGAAGGCGCCGCCCCTCGGATTCGGCCTCCAAAAACAAATCGGCGTCACCCGACGCCATGGCCTGCAACACCGGATGTTCGGGCTGATAGGTCTGGAGATAGACGGTGCCGGGCCGTTCGCCGCGCCCGGCGCGCCCGGCCACCTGGGACAGCAACTGGAACGTCCGCTCGGCGGCTCGCAGATCGCCCCCTGACAGGCCAAGATCGGCGTCGATCACTCCGACCAGGGTGAGGTTCGGAAAGTGCAGGCCCTTGGCGAGAATCTGCGTGCCGATCAGCAAATCCAATTCCTTGTCCGTCACCTTGCGGACCAACTCGGCCGTCGCCCCCGGCCCGCTCAAGGTATCCGAGGCGACCAGGGCCGAACGCGCCTCGGGGAATCGCTTGGCGATCTCCTCGGCCAGCCGCTCGACGCCGGGACCGCAGGCAGCCAGTTGATCCTCTGCCCCGCACGCCGGGCACTCGCGCGGCAGCGGGGTGGAGTGGCCGCAGTGATGGCATTGCAGGCGGCTCCACGCCCGATGCTCGACCAGCCATGCGGTGCAGTTGGGGCACTGCATCCGGTGCCCGCAGGCCCGGCACAGGGTCAGCGGCGCATATCCCCGCCGATTGAGGAACAGCAGCGATTGTTCGCCCGCCGCGAGGGTGTCCGTAATCGCTTGAACCAACGCCGGGGCCAACCAACTGCGCCCCCAGTCCACCTTGTCCGGCGGCGTCCGGCGCATGTCGATCACACGAACATCAGGCAGCGACGCCCCCGCATGACGCGACGGCAAATGCACCCGCGCATACCGCCCGGCCTGCGCATTCTGCGCAGTTTCCAGGGACGGCGTGGCCGACGCCAGGACCACCGGCACGCTCCCCACCTGCCCGCGCACCACGGCCATGTCGCGGGCATGATAGACCACGCCCTCCTCCTGCTTGAAAGCCTGCTCGTGTTCCTCATCAACGATGATGAGGCCGAGGTCGTGGTAGGGCAGAAACAGCGCCGACCGCGCTCCGACCACCACCGCCGCCTTGCCCTGGGCCACCGCCCGCCACGTCCGCCGCCGCCGTGCGGGAGACACTTCGGAATGCCACACCAGGGGAGCCGCGCCGAATCGCACGGCAAAGCGGTCCAGCCACTGCGCCGTCAGCGTAATTTCGGGCACAAGCACCAGGATCTGCCGCCCGGCGCGCAAGGCGGCGGCAACCGCCTCGAAGTACACTTCAGTCTTGCCCGAACCAGTGACACCTTCGAGCAGCGTAACCGAGAAACCGCCGTCCAGCGCGGCGACCAGCCGCCCGGCGGCCTCGGCCTGATCGGCCGACAGAGTCGGACCTGGATGGTCGCCGTCAGCCTGGGACTCGGCGTCCATGGGATCAATCAGCACGGTTTCAAGCAGCCCGGCCTCGGCCAACCCCTTGACCACCCCGGCGCTGGTCGCCGCAACTCGGGCCAGTTCGGCGGCGGGCAGCGGCGGCTGACCGGCGCAGGCGTCGAGCACCCGGCGGCGCGCCTCGGTCATGCGCATACCAACGGCCTCGGGACTGACCCCGGTGGCGCGAAAGGCGACTCCGGGCTTGGTCGCCTCCAGGGCATCGGGCACCGACAGCACCATGCGCAGCACCGCGCCCGGCGCGCTGAGGGTATAGGCCGCCACCCAATCGACGAACCGGCGCGATGCTTCGGGCACCGACGGAGCATCGGGCAGGCGGGCCAGCACGGCGCGCACCTTGGCGGCGTCCAGGGTACCCGCCCCCAGTCCCCACACTACGCCGCGCTCCTGACGGCGGCCGAGCGGCACCAGCACCACGTCGCCCGGCCGCAGGTCCAGGCCCGGCGGCACGCGGTAGTCATAGGGGCCTGCCAGCGGCAACGGCAACAAGACGGCTATCAGCGCCCCCGGCGCGAACGGCTCGGGGGGGAGTGCATCGGCGTGGCGGCTGGGGGTGGGCGCGGCGGTTTCCATGGGCTAAACTTACCCGGCCTTATTGCCGCCGCCAATGACGGCGCGCCCCCAATCAGCAGGAAGCCCGCCTCCATGAAGTTTTTCATCGATACCGCCGACCTCGCCGAGATCCGCGATCTGTGTGATACCGGCCTGGTCGACGGCGTGACGACCAACCCGACTTTGGCTGCCAAGAGCGGCCGCAAGTTCCTGGATCTGGTCGCGGAAATCTGCGCCATCGTGCCCGGCCCGGTCAGCGCCGAAGTCACCGCGCTGGACTTCCCGACCATGATGAAGGAAGCCGACGTCCTGCGCCGCATCGCCCCCAACGTGGCGGTCAAGGTGCCCCTGACGCCGGACGGTCTCAAGACCTGCCGGGCCATTGCCGACGACGGCGGGCTGGTCAACGTGACCCTGTGCTTCTCGGCCAATCAGGCATTGCTGGCAGCCAAGGCGGGCGCGGCGTTCGTGTCGCCGTTCGTCGGCCGACTCGACGACATCGGCCACGACGGCATGGCCCTGATCGCCGAGATCGCCGAGGTTTATGGCAACTACCCCGACCTGACGACCGAGATCCTGGCCGCCTCCATCCGCCACCCCATGCACGTGGCCGACGCCGCCCGCATCGGCGCCCATGTGGCGACCATGCCGCCCAAGGTGCTGCGCCAGATGTTCGACCACCCGCTGACCGAAAAGGGCCTCAAGGCCTTCATGGACGACTGGGCCAAGTCGGGCCAGACGATCCTGGAGGGCTGAGCCGTGGCCACCCGCAAGACCGGCGATAAAGCCGCCGCCCCCGCGCTGCCGACGGCCGATCAGGTGGCAGCCTATCTGCGCGCCCACCCCGATTTCCTGCGCGAGTATCCCGAGATCGCCGCCGACGTGCTGCCCGGCCGCGACCTGGGCGACGGCATCGCCGACCTCCAGGCGCATACTCTGCGGGCTTTGCGCGCCGAGCTGCTGACCATGCGCAGCGGGGCCGAGGAACTCATCCACAATGCCCGCAGCAACATGAGCACGCAGACCAGCACCCACGACGCGGTCCTGGCGGTGCTGGCCGCCGACAGCTTCGAGGTGTTCGTCCGCACCCTGACCGACGACCTGCCGCCGTTGTTGCAGGTCGATCTGCTGATGCTGTGCTTCGAGCCGGGCCTGCCCAAGGGCGCGGCGATCTATGTGCAGGAACTCCAGGCCGGTGCGGTGGACCGCCTGCTGGGTGTCGGCAGCGCCACCCGCCTGCGCCCCACCGTGGGCGAGGAACCGGCCCTGTATGGCTCCGGCGACGGGCTGGTGGCGTCCGACGCCTTGGTGCGGCTGCCGCTGGGCGATGACCTGCCGCCCGCCCTGATGGCGCTCGGCAGCCGCCACGCCGATACCTTCCACAACGGACAGGCCACGGAGTTGCTGACCTTCCTGGCTGGTGTCGTGGCCCATACCGTCCGCCGGTGGGTTGCGCGCTAAGTGGTCGAGGCACGCCCGCCCGTTCATTTTCCGGCCGGTCCGGTCCTGCGCGGCGTCATCGACGCTTGGCTGGACTGGCTGGAAGCCGAGCGGCGGGCCTCGGCGCATACGGTGTCGGCCTATGCCCGCGACTTCGCCGCGTTCCTGACGTTCCTGGTCGGGCATCTGGGCGGCGAGCCGGACATGGATGATCTTGCGACCCTGTCCGCCGCAGACTTCCGGGCGTATCTGGCCGCCCGCACGGCCGAGGGTCTGTCGCGGTCCTCGGTGGCGCGGCATATGTCCACCCTGCGCGGCTTCTTCAAATTTCTGGACCGCACAGGGCGGCTGTCCAACCCCAATATCTCCACGGTACGCAGCCCGCGCCCGCCGCGCCTCCTGCCCCGCCCGTTGGCCGAGGACGAAGCCATCGACGCGCTCGGTACCATCGAGGAGCTTCAGGAGGACCCCTGGCAGGCGGCCCGCGATCTGGCGCTGTTCACGCTGTTGTATGGATGCGGCCTGCGCCTTGGCGAGGCCCTGGGCCTCAATATCGGCGACGCGCCGCGCGATGACGTGATGATGATCACCGGCAAGGGGTCCAAGCAGCGCCTGGTCCCCGTTTTGCCGGTGGTGCGTGACGCGGTGGATGCCTACCTCGCCCTCCGCCCGTTCGACCACGCCGCCGACCAGCCGTTGTTCATTGGCGCACGCGGCAGGCGGCTCAATCCTGGCGTGGTACAGCGCCAGATGCGGCGGTTGCGGTCGCACCTTGGCCTGGGCGAGACAGCCACTCCGCATGCTCTGCGCCACAGTTTCGCAACCCACCTGCTGGCCCGTGGCGGCGATCTGCGGACCATCCAGGAACTGCTCGGCCACAGGTCACTGGTATCGACGCAACGTTATACCGAACTGGATGTGAGCCGCCTCGCCATCGTCCATGCCGAGAGCCATCCGCGCGGCAAGTGACCTTTTTGCAGCGCAACCGGGATCCACGGCAGCGCGTTCTTCCGTCAGTCAGACACCGCAAGACGGAGAAAGCGCCCATGAAATCCCTCAACAGCCAACCCGCCGCGCGCCCATCGCGCCGCTGGCCCGTGGCCCTTGCCGTGGTGGCGACCAGCGCGGTCCTTGCCCTGGGCGCCTGCAACACCATGGAAGGTGCGGGCCAGGACATGCAAGCCGCCGGAGCCGGCCTGGAAAGAGAGTCCAAGGACGCCCGCGACTAGACTTCCCCTTTTGCTCCACCCTGGAGTCCTTTGGACGCCGCCGCCGGACGAACCGACCGTCCCCCGGCGGCGTTTCCATGGTGTCAGGACCAAACATTGGCGAGCCGCCTGCCCCAAGGCAGATGAGAACCCGCAGTGCATGGGAGGATGGGCATGGACTGGGATACATCGACCGAACAAGGTCGCCGCTCACTCATCGCGGCATTCATTCTAACCCTGCTGATCGTCGGACCGCTGGTCCTGCTCAGTGACAGCGGCAGTGATCCGGCGCTGGTCGAACTGTCGGAAAGCACAGCTGTTTCCGGTTCGTTGGCCATAGCGGATTGAAGATTTGGGGGAGGACCCATGAAAGGCCCCGAAGCCAGACGTGCGCGGCCTTTGGCCGAGCGCTTCGCCGACCTGCAAAGCCGTATTCAAGCTCTGGAAGCCAAGGGCAGAGCGGCGACGCCGGGAGAACACACGGTCGCCGACCTGATCAACGATCTGCGCAACCGATGCGACACCATGCGCGGTCATCTGACGGGGCTTGATGAAACTGCCGCGGCCCATCATGCGGCACGAGGCACTGCGGCAACATCGGCCTCGACCAAGTCCCCGAGCGACCAGGACCAGGATGCCGAAGCGGCGTTCCGCGATTTGGAACGGGCGTATGAGCGGGCGCTGACGCGTATGCATTGATGCCGCCAGGCTATTCCCCGGCAGCGACCTCAACAATCGGGTCGGTCGACTCGACGAACTGGTGCAGACTTGCGGGAAGGCGCGGTTTGGCGCGGTTGAGCGCCCGCGATAAGATGGGAACGCGGCGCCGCGCCACCTGGATGCCGTGGCGTGCGGTTTCCGATTCGCGAGCCAGGACCGCGAGACCGGCCAGCATCAGCAACAGGCCAATCGGCAGGGGGGTCGGCATCAGCGCAACTCCGGCCCCAAGAAGACACCACCCGATCACCAGGAGTCCGCCCCGGCGCGCTGCGCGGCGGACAGCCGCGGCCACCACGCCGACGCGGCGCAGGAGGGTCAACTGGGGCTCAGGCGCGGGCGGAGGCTTGGACATCCTCAACACCTAAGCGCCCGACGGTCTTTTCGCAAGCGACAGATTTTGGGCACGGCTCCCCCACCACATGCCAAGCGGTCCCAAAAGGGCAACCGCCGCCACGGAAAAGAACGCCCAGCCCCAGCCGCCAGCGTCCAGCGTCATGCCCAGCGCCAACGGCCCCAAGAACCCGGCCAGGAACCCCAGCAGCGAATGAACGGCCAGGGTGGCGCCGCGCCGGCCCGCCTCGGCCATCTCCACCGCGCCGCTGGTGAGCGCCGCCGAGTCCAGTTGGATGAGGCCCGAATACAGGATGCTCAGGCCCGCTACCACGCCATAGGGCAGACCGATGGTGAACCCCAAGCCCGCCGCCACCGAGCAGGACAGCACCATGTACACCATCACCGTGCGTGGACGGCCCAGGCGCGAGGCAACTTCAGCGCCGCCGATGCTGGCCGCCATGGCGACGAGCGCGCCCCACGTCGCCACCGTGGCCGGCGCGCTCCATCCCGTCGCCGCAGCCCCTCCGGCGGCGACAAGGAAGGCCACCACCCAGGAGCGGAAGGCAAACAGTTCCCACGTATGCGCCGCGTACCCGAGGACGTACCCCATGGCGGGACGGTTCCGCAGCACCGGGCGGAAATCGAGCAGCCGCACCGGCGGCCCCTCCGGGCGCTGCGGCGTCACCGGGCGCTGGACCATGGCCACGATGGCCGCCACAGCCGCCCCCGCCGCCGCCGCGCCGAACGCCCAGGGCCACCCCAACGCCGCCCCGACCTGGCCTGACACGAAGTAACTGAGCGCCGTCCCCAGACTGAACGAGGCAGTGTAAAATGGCACGGCGCGGGCCTGCGCCTCCCGAGGGATGCGATCGACCAACATGCGTAGACCGGGCATGTAGGTTCCAGCCAGCCCAATCCCACCGAGCGCCCGCAGCACCAGGGCGCTCAGGAAGCCCTCGGCCAGCCAAGCGAACCCGGCGGCCGCCATCGCCGCCAGCCCCGCTCCAAAGCAAAAGAGCCATCGTGCGTCCACCCGGTCGGTCAGGGAAATCAGCACCGGCGCGGCGAGAGCGTAGGCCCCGAACGTCACACCACTGATCCAGCCCGCCTCGGTGTTGGTCAGCCCCCAAGCGTCCTGGAACACCGGCATCAACGCCGGAAAGCTGAACACGCCAAGCATGGTCAGCACCTCGGCGAGGCACAACAGGGCGATGATGCTGGGGGTCGACAGGCGCATGGGGAACGGAGGTCCGGCGGGAAAAGGGATGCGTGATTATAATCCACAACGGAGTCATTCTGTTGTTGCAAACGCGTCGCATTTGCGTAATAACCAAGCCACGGATGCGTCGCGGCCTGGCCCGGCGGACTCCTGTCTCAGACCTTCCTCAACTTTACGGGCGGCCCCTCGCGGAGCCGCCCGATTTTTTCCTCAGCCAAGCAACGCGCGGAGCATCCAGGCAGTCTTTTCATGCACCTGGAGGCGCTGGGTCAGCAGATCGGCCGTGGGTTCATCGTGCGCCTCATCAGCCAGCGGGAACACGGCGCGGGCTGTCCGCACGACGGTTTCCTGATCCTGCACAAGCTGCGCAATCATTTCCTCGGCCGATGGAACGGCGGTTTCCTCCTTGATGCTGGTCAGGGCGGCGAACTGGGCATAGGACCCCGGCGCAACCACCCCCAGCGACCGGATGCGCTCGGCAATCAGGTCAACGGCCAGAGCCAGTTCGTTGTACTGCGCCTCGAACATCAGGTGCAGGGTGTTGAACATCGGCCCTGTCACGTTCCAATGGAAGTTGTGGGTCTTGAGGTAGAGCGTGTAGGTGTCGGCCAGCAACCGAGACAGGCCCTCGGCGATGCGGATGCGGCTTTCCTCGGATAGGCCGAGATTGATCTGGCGGGCATCGGAAACGACGGACATAAGGCTTTCTCCCCGGCTGATTGATCGGCAACTGCCACAGTATATCGCGCGTTGCACGTGGCCTCCAATAACTTGTTCCGCTAGCATCAATCGAATTTGACGATCATTCAGCACCGTCAGCAACGCTGTCTCGCCATCCGCGTTAACGGACACGAGATGGAGGATGCCGCCCATGCGCTTGTGCCTTGCCCTTGCCCTTGTGATCGCCGCGCCCGCGCTGGCGGCCGACCAGCCGCCTGAGCCGCCGCCGTTCGACGGACTGCAGGGCCGCATGGCCCTGTCCCAAGCGCTGGTGGCCGACCTGATCGATCAATACGCCCTCACCGCGACGGGCATCGATGTTGCCCCCGACATCCCCTTGGTGCCCCGCGACACATTGCATCGATGGACCCTGCCAGTCATCGACGACGCGGCGGCGGCGGTGTGGGCGATGGAGCGTCTGCAGCCCGACCTCGCCGATCCGCTCACCCTTGAGGAGGTGCGCGCCGCCATCACCGATGTCCAGGACAATTTGGCCTGGGACGAGGCGGCAACCGTGGACGGCCTGCGCCGTCTCGCCGGGCACATGAACGTTCTTGCAGCCACGCTTCAGCAAGCCGCGATGCCGCCCGAAGACCCGAGCGCCCCCTAGGGCACGGCAACGGCCCCACCAGGGGAGCCGTTTGTCGAGACAGACCGCGCCCTGGAGAGTTTCGATGCAACAGTTCGTCCCCACCCTCGCGCTGACCACTATGCTGCTTGGTGGGCTACGGCCCGAAGCCGATGGCACAACGTCCTATGTCGGCCCCGGAGAGGATCGGCGGGTGCCTGTCCCCCAAGCACTCGACATGCTGCGCGAGACCCAAGACGGCGAGCAATGATGCCTGGCCATCTTAACTCGGTGCTGGCGGTAGTGTTAGGGGCCGCCATTGCAGGCGTTGCAGGCTTGGCGGTATGGGCATGGGCGCGCCGGCGGCAGCGGGCTCGTGAAAGCCGGGGCGAATCCGCGAAGTATCAGGCGGTGGTCGATACAGCCGTCGACCCCATTGTCGTCATCAACGCGGTTGGCATCGTGCAGTCTTTCAACCCTGCGGCGGAGCACACCTTCGGCTATACCGCCGACGAAGTGATCGGTCGAAACGTCAAGATGCTGATGGGGGAACCCCATCACACCCGCCACGACAATTACCTGCACCGCTATCTGAAAACCCGCGAGCCGCGCATCATCGGCATTGGGCGCGAGGTCGAGGGCCTGCGCAAGGACGGCAGCACATTCCCGCTGGAGCTGTCGGTGGCCGCATGGACCGCCGACGGCACCCAGTTCTTCACCGGCATCATGCGCGATATCACCGAGCGCAAGCAGGCCGAACGCGCCCTTACCCGTGAGCGGGACCGGGCGGAAAACGAACGCGCGAGGGCTGAAGCCGAGAAGGCTCGGGCCGAAGTCGAACGGGACCGCGCTGAACGGGTTGATCGGGCCAAGACGAACTTTCTCGCTGCGGCCAGTCACGACCTACGGCAACCGGTGCAGAGCCTGATTTTCCAAGCCCATGCCCTGGGCCAACGAATCACCGGTTCCGACACCGCCCCCATTCTGGCCCGCCTGAACGAGAGCCTTGATGCAATGCGCGCCCTGCTGGACGGCCTTTTGGATATGTCCCGGCTAGAGGCCGGTTCGGTGCGCCCCCGCCCTGTCGACATGAACCTCGGGCACCTCATCAACCGCCTGAGCGCCGACCTGCGTCCGGCGGCCGAGGCCAAGGGCCTGCGGTTGAGGGTGGTGTCTCGGGGCGCATGGACTCATAGCGACGCCATCCTGCTCGAACGCATGATCCGCAATCTGCTGGAAAATGCGGTGACTCATACGCCGCATGGTAAGATTCTGTTTGGACTTCGCGGAAACGGCGCCCACTGGCGCATTGATGTCATCGACACCGGCCCCGGCATTCCGCCGCACCGCCAGTCCGACATTTTCGACGATTTCGTGCAACTGGGCAACGAATCCCGCGACCGGGGCCAGGGCCTCGGACTGGGCCTTCCCATCGTCCGCCGGCTGGCGGTTCTGCTCGACCATGAGATCGGTCTGAGCAGCCGGGTCGGCCGGGGAACGCGGTTTTCCATCCGCGTACCGCGCATTGCGCCGCCGAAAAGCGACGTTCCTCATGGCAGGCGGCGAGACTTCTCCGCCCCCGGTGGCGGGCCGCTGCTGGTCATCGACGACGAGGCCTTGATCGCCCTCGGCCTGCGCGACGTCCTGGAATCCTGGGGGCACGAGGTGGTGATTGCCGGATCATGGGCCGAAGCCCTGCGGCGTCTCAAAGACCAGGGCAGCGCCCCGGCCGCCATCCTGACCGACTACCGCCTGCGCGCCGGCGAAACCGGCACCGATGTCATACGCCTGCTGCGCGACCACTTTGGGGCCCACATCCCGGCCCTGGTCATGACCGGCGACACCGCCCCGGACCGCCTGCGCGCCCTCAATAGCCAGGGCCTCGACGTCCTCCACAAACCCGTCACCCCGGCCGATCTGGCCGATGGGTTGAAGCGGCTGGGGCGGTAGGCCATAGAAAAAGGGCGAGGCCATATGGCCCCCCCCCTCTTCCGTCCGGTATGAGCCGACTTAGATATGCAGTGGGCGCTTGTCCACGGCCAGCATGGCTTCCTTGATGGATTCGCCGAGCTGCGGGTGGGCGTGGCTGGTGTAAGCGATGTCGTCC
>JBAYSM010000118.1:0-11143 GCA_041676205.1 Rhodospirillaceae bacterium
CACCGCGTCGGGAGGCGGTTTATACTGCCGGGCGCCAACCCCGTCAACACCTTTTTTCACCTTTTTCTCCACCGCCCCGGACCCCGAAGGAACCGCCCCCGAAGGGAAGCATCACCACGGAGCAAACCAACCCGGCCCCGCCAAGACACCCTGCTGTGAAGGATGAAAACTGGTCGTCTCCCCCGGCGAACCGGCGTCGACGGGGGGATATGTAGGAGGCCGCAACAAAAGTGTCAACGGGTTTTTTTGCAGTGCAGAGAGGATTCTATATCCAGGCGCCAACTCATCGTACACCGCCACTCCAGGCGCTGGATCCTGTATTAAAGGATATCGCGCACGCGCGAAGGAATACCCCTTCCGCAGAGGCGCCTGCCGCCCCCACTGGCCGGCGGCGACAAACGAATGGATTTGAGTTCTTACAATCGGACCTGACGGCAAGCCGCCAACAACGACCTGAATTGCGATGATTCACCGCGCAAAAACAGGAGAGGAAGCTGTTGACTTCACGTGGCGGGTCTTTCATTCTGCCGGTGCAACGAAAGTCACCCGGATCGGTTGAGAATACATGACCGAATCGGTGATACAGCCTACCGCGACCAGGGGAGTTACCACCAACCATGCGGCACCGTAAATCCGCACTCTTTGCCACGGCCGGGCTGATTGTCGGCTCTGCCGCCATGGCGGTTTTGGCATCCTTCCCCTCCTTGCAGCCCACAGTTCTGGTCGCCGCAGCTTCGCCGACCGCTGATGCCGGTGCCACGCAGATGCGGAACGGCGCGATGGTGACCGGCCCCCGCAGCGCCGGCCGCATCACGAACCCGGACCCCGGGGCAACGGCTTTGGCGACGGACGCCCGCGTGGTGCCGTCTCCCAAGCCGCAGACCGGAACGCCGGCCCCGGACGGAGTTCTGACGCTGGCGCACGCGGGCCGTGGGAGCGTGTTGGGCAACGGGCCAATCCCCGGCGCCAATCGCCGCGAAGTACTGACCGTCGCGCGAGGCGACACCCTTCTCCAGATGCTGGTTGCCGCTGGAGTGGAACGCACCGAAGCGCATTCCTCCATCGAGGCCTTGCGCAAGGTATGGGACCCCCGCAGCCTGCGGCCGGGCGACCAGATCACGGTCTCCTTTACGCTAGACCATGAAGACGCAGAGAAATTCCAGAGCCTTTCCCTGGAACCCGACCCGGCCCGCCGGGTCCTGGCATCGCGTGACGATAAGGGCGAATTCGCTGCCACCGAGGTCAAGGCGAAGCTGAGCGATCAGACTGTCCGGTTCGAGGGCACCATCGATTCCAGCCTGTATTTAGCCGCCACCGCCCAGGGCGTTTCGCCCACTGCTTTGGCGGCTGTCATTCAGGCGTTTTCATACGACGTTGACTTCCAGCGCGACTTCCAGCCGGGCGATCAGTTTGCCATCATGCTCGACCGCAAGGTCACGCCGACAGGGCAGCGCGTGGGAGAGCCTGTGGTCACCTATGCCTCGCTGACCCTGTCGGGCAAGAAGCTGTCCATCTATCGTTACGAGGACAGCGCCGGGGATATCGACTACTTCGACGAAAAGGGGCATAGCGTCCGCAAGGCCCTCCTTCGAACTCCGATCAACGGGGCGCGCCTGTCGTCCGGCTTCGGAAAGCGCAAGCATCCGGTGCTGGGCTACAGCAAGATGCACCGGGGCGTGGACTTTGCCGCGGCCACCGGCACGCCGATCTTCGCCGCCGGCGATGGCGTGGTTGAAAAGGCCGGGGCGTGGGGCGCATACGGGAATTATGTCCGCATCCGTCACAACTCCACCTTCGACACTGCCTATGCACATATGTCGCGCTTCGCAAAGGGCATGAAGGCCGGCAAGCGTGTCCGTCAGGGCGACGTCATTGGCTACGTCGGGTCGACGGGCCGGTCAACCGGGCCGCACCTGCACTACGAAATCCTCAAGAAGGGCGGTCAGGTCAACCCGCTGGCCGTGACCTTCCCATCCGGCCGCGAGTTGGAAGGCAAGGAACTGAAGCGTTTTGCCGCCGCTCGCCAGGAAACCGAACGCCTGTACAGCAGCCTGCCCAAAGCCAGCGTGGTGGCCGAGGCCAAAGCTCAAAAGGGCGGCTCCGGGCAGAACTAGAAACTTGCGTTCATATGAAACGGGGCCGCTTTTTCAGCGGCCCCGTTGTCGTTTGAGCGGTGATGCAAGCACCAACCTCTAGATCAATGCACGATCACCGGATCAGCCATGGTGTCGAGATCGGTGGACACGGGGTTGCCGTTGATGGTCAGCAATCCGTCCTTGGCCCCCACTGTGATGGTGTCGCCGTCCTTGATACGTCCGTCGAGCAGCATCATGGCCAGCGGGTTTTCCAGGCTGCGCTGGATGACGCGCTTAAGCGGCCGGGCGCCGTAGACCGGGTCGTACCCAGCGACCGCCAACCACGCAAGGCCAGCGTCGTCGACATCCAGAGCCATCTTACGGGCCTCCAGCCGTTGCCGCAGGCGGCTGATCTGGATTGTCACGATGCTGCTCATGTGCCGTTCGAACAGGCGGTGGAACAGCAGAACCTCGTCCAGGCGGTTAATGAACTCGGGCCGGAAGGTGGCACGCACGGCCTCCATGACCTCAGACCGCACGGCGTTGCTGTCCTGGCCCTCGATCTGGTTGGCGAGGTACTCGGCCCCCAGGTTTGACGTCAGGATGATGAGCGTGTTGCGGAAATCCACCGTCCGCCCCTGCCCGTCCGTCAGGCGTCCTTCATCAAGCACCTGGAGCAGCACGTTGAACACGTCGGGGTGGGCCTTTTCCACCTCGTCGAACAGGATGACCTGATAGGGCCGACGGCGCACCGCCTCGGTCAGCCGGCCGCCTTCCTCGTATCCGACATAGCCGGGAGGAGCGCCGATCAGGCGGGCGACGGCGTGCTTTTCCATGTACTCGGACATATCGATGCGGACCATCGCCGATTCGTCGTCGAACAGAAACTCAGCCAGGGCCTTGGTCAGTTCAGTCTTGCCGACGCCGGTCGGCCCGAGGAACAGGAAAGAGCCGATCGGGCGGTTCTGGTCCTGCAAGCCGGCCCGCGAGCGGCGCACGGCGTTGGAGACCGCGACCACGGCCTCGCGCTGGCCGATGACGCGCTTTTGCAGGGACTCTTCCATGCGCAACAGCTTGTCGCGTTCGCCTTCAAGCATCTTGTCGACCGGGATGCCGGTCCACCGGGACACCACCTGGGCGACGTGCTCGGCACTGACGGTTTCGGTCAGCAGGGAGCCGCCCTCGCCGCCCTTCTCGCGGCTTTCAGCCTCGGCCAGCTTGCGTTCCAGGTCGGGGATGACACTGTACTGAAGCTCCCCGGCCTTTTCCAATCGGCCCAGGCGCTTGGCCTGTTCCAGTTCTATGCGGGCCTGGTCGAGGGCTTCCTTAATCTTGGTCGCCCCGGCCAGGGTGTCCTTTTCAGACTGCCACCGCGCGGTAAATTCGCGCGACTCCTCCTCGATCTCGGCCAGTTCCTCCTCCAGCTTTTCCAGCCGGTCGCGGGAGGCGGCGTCGGTTTCCTTCTTGAGGGCCTCGCGCTCGATCTTCAACTGGATGATGCGACGGTCGAGTTCGTCCAGTTCCTCGGGCTTGCTGTCGACCTGCATGCGCAGGCGCGATGCCGCCTCGTCCATCAGGTCGATGGCCTTGTCGGGCAGGAAGCGGTCGGTGATATAGCGATGCGACAACGTGGCGGCGGCAACCAGGGCCGAATCGGCAATCCGCACGCCGTGGTGCAGTTCGTACTTTTCCTTGATTCCGCGCAGGATGGAGACGCTGTCCTCCACGGTCGGTTCGGACACGAACACCGGCTGGAAGCGTCGCGCCAGGGCGGCGTCCTTCTCCACGTGCTTGCGGTACTCGTTCAGGGTCGTCGCCCCGACGCAGTGCAACTCGCCGCGCGCCAACGCCGGCTTGAGCAGGTTGGAGGCATCCATGGCGCCTTCGGCGGCGCCCGCCCCGACCAGGGTGTGCATCTCGTCGATGAACAGGACGATCTGCCCTTCGGCGGAGGTCACTTCGTTGAGCACGGCCTTGAGACGTTCTTCGAATTCGCCGCGATACTTGGCCCCCGCCACCATGGCCCCGAGGTCCAGAACCAGCAGGCTCTTGCCCTTCAGCCCCTCGGGCACGTCGCCATCGACGATGCGCAGCGCCAGTCCCTCGATGATGGCGGTCTTGCCGACGCCGGGTTCGCCGATCAGCACGGGGTTGTTCTTGGTCCGGCGACTGAGCACCTGGATGGTACGGCGGATTTCCTCGTCACGGCCGATCACGGGGTCGAGTTTGCCGTCGCGGGCCGCCTGGGTCAGGTCACGGGCGTACTTTTTGAGGGCATCGTACTGTTCCTCGGCCCCGGCGCTTTCAGCCTTGCGGCCCTTGCGCAGGGCGTTGATGGCGCCGTTGAGCTTCTGCGGCGTTGCTCCGGCTGCCGCCAGAATGCGCTGCACCTCGGTGTTGGGGAGCGTCGCCAGGGCCAGCAGCAGGTATTCCGCCGTGACAAAGCTGTCACCGGCCTTCTCGGCCATTTCCTGAGCCTGCACGAACACGCGCGACAGGTCCTGCGCATAGTACATCTGTGCCCCGCCGCCCTGCACCTTGGGCAGCTTGGCGACGGCGGCGTCCACCTCGGCCTTGGCCTTGGCGGCATCGGCCCCGGCTGACTTCAGGAGCGTGGAGGCAAGCCCTTCCTTGTCATCCAGCAGGGCCTTGAGCATGTGCTGCGGCGTCACCTGCTGATGGGTTTCGCGCAGGGCGATGGTCTGGGCGGCTTGAATGAAGCCTTTAGACCGGTCGGTAAAGTTTTCGAGATCCATCGTGTCTGTCCTCTTTGAGCGACATCGGACTCCCTGCTCCTGCACGAGGCCGCAAGGTACCCGTTCAAACCATCCGGTTATCTAAGGAGCACGCCCCTGGTTTGGCAAGATGGCGCGGCCCCACCCGCCCGTGTGGATTGACAGGGGGACGGTCGCGGAGGATGGTTCTGCCATGAACATCACAGTCGCCGCCTTATACCGCTACCCCGTCAAGGGGTTAAGCCCCGAAGCCCTGGACAGCGTGGCCCTTGAGGCCGGCGCCGGCGTACCGGGGGATCGCCGTTTCGCCATCATGCATGGCAGCAGAGGGTTTGACGCCCTCAGACCGTCATGGCTGCCTGGCTCGGCGTTCATAACGCTCAATACCCACCCCAGGTTGGCAGAGTTGACGACTCGCTGGATTGCCGTCGCCAACACTCTGACCGTCGAACGCAAAAACCGACAGGTGGCACGCGGCGACCTAACATCGGCTGTCGGCAGGGCGGTGCTGGAGGAGTTCTTCGCGGCCTTTCTCAAGGAAAAGGGCCTCAGTCCACGCATTATTGACGGAAACGCCATCGCGTTCGACGACCAACGGGAACCGTTGGTGTCGATCATCTCGCAGGCCTCGGTGCATGACGTGGAACGGGTGGCCGGCCGCCCGCTGGACCTTCGCCGGTTCCGAGCCAACGTGGTGATAGATGGTCTTGCCCCCTGGCAGGAGGCCGGGTGGGTTGGCCAAGACATCCGCATCGGGGACGTACGCCTTCAGGTGGTCGAGGAAATCGCCCGCTGCGGCGACAACGCCCCGGCGCTCAACGTCAACCCCGACACCGGACAGGCCGACATTGCCCTGCCCCGCCTGCTGACCGGCGGCCTCGGCCGCGAGACTTTCGGCATTCGCGCCCGAGTGGTGGCGGGCGGGGTCATCACAGTGGGAAGCATCGTGGATAAGCCGCAGGCGAGCTGAAGGCACCAGCCAATCCGCACAAAAAAAACCGCCCGGCAGTCGGACTGCACGGGCGGTTCATTATCAGACCGATCAGCGCCAGTTGGCGTCAGGCGGTGGCGACTTCCTTTTCCGGTTCGTCGCCCGAGGCCTTGGTAGTACGGCGGCGGCGGGGAGCCTTTTTGGGGGCCTCCTCGGCCGATGGCGCCGCTGCGGCCGGTTCGGCGGGCTGTTCGCTGGCTACCGGGGCCGCAATTGGAGCCGGAGCCGGAGCCGGGGCCGCAGCGGGAGCAGGGGCGGATGAGTCGACAGGCTGGACTATAACCGGGGCATCGCCCAGATCGGTGCGGCGTTCGGCCTCGCCTGCCTCACGAGCACGGGTGGAGCGGCTGCGACGACGGCGGGGCTTTCCCTCCTCGTCACCGGTCTCCTGACCTTGCGAAACCGGACCCTGTAAAGGCTGGCCCTGGTGAACGTGCTGGCTCTGGGGGTTGTGCCCCTGGCCACCGTCGCGGCGGCTGACGTCACGCCCGTTGTTGTCACGGTCACGGTCACGGTCACGACCTTCGCGGCGCTGGTGACGTTGCCCACCATTGTTGTGGCCGCCGTTGCCCTGGTGTTCGCCCTGCTGGTGAGAGCCGTCGTCGTCGCCGTCATCGCCCTGGGACTGATATCCCTGCGACACGTACGCCACTTCGGCCTCGCCCGACTCATCGTCACCCTCGTTGTAGTCGTCGGGACCGTCCATCAAGGCATGGCTCTGGTCCAGGCGCTGCACGGCGCGCTGCGGGTTGTTGGCGTTCTGCGTCAGGATAATGCGAAAGTAATGCTCGGCGTGCTGCAAGTAATTTTCGCACAACACCCGATCGCCCTGAACCGCAGCGTCGCGGGCCATGGCCTGATATTTTTCCACCACCTGATGAGCATTGCCACGGACACGAAGCCCCGGACCATTGCTGTCGAAGGTGTGGTTGTGGTTGCGGCTGGGACCACCTCTGCTGCCCTTGTTGACCTGACTGCGGCCACGAGGACGCCCTTTTCCATTCGAGCCTGGCTTCATGACTCCGTCGATACAATGCTGTTGGCGATATGGGTGGCGGCTGGAGCGGGGGAACCTTGCGGCACCCGCCACTCCGCGCGCTACGGACTGCCCGTTACTGCGGGCCGACCTGAAGCGCAGAAACATAATTTGGGTCTTAGTGCATCCAGCCTGGGGTGGTGGCGGGTCCGGAGACGTGTTCTCCGCGGATCCGACCGGGTGTTTCATCACCCCGGCGCGTCAGCGCCCCTGTCTGGCACAACCCTATGCGGCCTGAGGCCTTGGTTCAAACCCTTTTTTGCCGTTTGCCGCTATTTTTTGGACCCCTGCGGCACGTCAGCCCGGCGGGCACATACACAACGGTCAACGCCGCCCAAGTCCGCCCGGTTCCAAACGATTTGAAAGT
Source organism: Rhodospirillaceae bacterium (assembly GCA_041676205.1). Taxonomy (GTDB): domain Bacteria; phylum Pseudomonadota; class Alphaproteobacteria; order Rhodospirillales; family Rhodospirillaceae; genus Cauispirillum. The sequence goes on from JBAYSM010000118.1 coordinate 7,205, forward strand.
TTGCCGCGCGGAGTAGAGTGTCCACATCCGGGGCCTGTCCGATGCCGACCTCGAAAACGACCACGCCCGTCGGGTTGAGGCGGTCGGCAACCAGCGGTGACAGCACACGATAGGCTTCTAAACCGTCGGGGCCTCCGACCAGAGCGCGGCGAGGATCATGGATGCGTACTTCCGGTTCCAGGCCGACGACGTCGCCATCTGGGATATAGGGCGGATTAGACACGATGACGTCGAACGTCCCGGTGATTTCCAAACCCTGCGTCCAGTCGCCAATAAGAAACTCCGCGCGGTCAGACACGCCTGCCGTTTTGGCATTCGATGTGGCGGTGGCCACGGCGCCGTCCGCGATGTCCACGCCGATACCGGTTGCCGAAGGATACTCCGCCAGCAAGGCCAACAGGATGCAGCCGGTTCCGGTGCCGAGATCGAGAATGCGCAAGGGTGCGGCGCGGTCCGGCATGGCCTCCAGCACGGCCTCGACCACGGTTTCCGTGTCGGGGCGCGGGTCCAAGGTGTCGGCGGAAACCGCCAGTTCCAGGGACCAAAAACCGCGCCGGCCCAAGATACGTGATACCGGCTCGCGGGCCTCGCGGCGGCGCGCCATGCCCTCCAGCGCATCAGCCTGATCGGCGGTCAGCGGCTTGTCGGAGCGGATCACGATGTCCTGGGGTCGGATGTTCAGGATATGGGCCACCAGTATGCGGGCGTCAAGGCGTGGGGTGTCAATCCCTGCGGCTGCAAACCGCGCGGTCAGCGCCTCGGTCGCCTGTCCGGCGGTGCGCACTATTCCAACTCGGCCAGCAGGGCGGCCTGATCCTCGGCCGTCAGGGCATCAACGAACTCATTCAGGCCTTCGCCCTGCATCACTTTTTCAATGGTGTAGCTGGTCATGTTGATACGGTGGTCCGTCACGCGCCCCTGCGGGAAGTTGTAGGTGCGGATACGTTCAGATCGGTCGCCCGATCCCACTTGGCTCTTGCGCGACGCGGCCCGTTCGGTGTCCAGCGCGCGGCGTTGCTCGTCATAAATCTTGGAGCGCAGCATGGCCAGGGCCTTGGCCTTGTTCTTGTGCTGGCTCTTTTCTTCCTGGCAGGCCGCCACCACGCCGGTCGGGATGTGGGTGATGCGCACGGCCGAATCGGTAGTGTTAACGTGCTGACCCCCGGCCCCCTGGGAGCGATAGGTATCGATGCGCAGATCTTTTTCCTCGATCTGGACATCGACCTCCTGCGCCTCGGGCAACACCGCGACGGTGGCGGCCGAGGTGTGGATGCGCCCCCCGGACTCAGTTTCGGGTACGCGCTGCACGCGATGGACGCCCGATTCGTACTTCAGGCGGCCGAACACATTGCGGCCGGTGATGGTGGCCGAGGCCTCCTTGTACCCGCCGATGGGGGTGTCGTTGACCTCCATGACCTCGAACTTCCAGCCTTGCAGGGCGGCATAGCGTTCATACATGCGGAACAGTTCGGCCGCGAACAGGGCGGCCTCGTCGCCCCCCGTCCCGGCGCGGACTTCGAGGATGGCGTTGCGCTCGTCGGCCTCGTCCTTGGGCAGCAGGGAGACGCGCACCTCGCGCTCCAGTTCCGGGATGCGGTCGCGCAGGGAATAAACCTCATCCTCGGCCAGGGCGCGCATTTCCGGGTCGGCCATCATGGCTTCGGCCTCGGCCAGATCGGCCCGGACCTTCTTGAGTTCGAGAATACGCTCGACGATCGGCCCCAGGTCCGACAGTTCCTTGGACAGTTTGGCGATATCGGCCTTTGGATCGTGGGAAAGAAGGTCGCTCAGTTCTTCATGCCGCGAAACGACGCGGTTCAGCTTTTCGTCCAGGCTCACCCTTTTTTCTCCTCGTCTTCCAACCCGAACAGGCGCCGAACCAGCGCCTCGGCCGTCTTGAACTCATCATTCATTTCGCCCGCCGCCAAGCCCCGCAGAGCCAGCGCCGGATCATGCAACAAACGGCCAACCAGCAGCCGCGTGGCCCGCTCGGCATCGCCCCCGGCCTCGGCCAAGGCGCGTGCCCGCTCGGCCTCAAAACGCCGATGCAGCGCGGCGATCACCGGCACCGCCGACCGTTCGGCCCGTGTGCGCAGGAACGCCTCGACCTCCTCGGCCACGATGGCCCAGGCGGCACGGGCGGCGGCTTCGCGCCCTGCCCGGCCCTGCTCGGCGACCCGCTCCAGATCCTCCAGATCGTAGAGGAAGGCATTGTCGATGCGGTTGACTGCCGGTTCCACGTCGCCGGGGATGCCGGCGTCAATGAACAGGATGGGCCGCTGCCGCCGCGCCTTGAGGGCGGCCTTGACCGCCTCCTCCGTAATCGCGTAGGTCCGCCCGCCAATGCCCGCCACCACCACCTCGGCTTCTGCCATGCCACGGGCCAGCGCGTCGAATGGCAGGACATGGGCCTGCCACGCCCGCGCCAGAGCCTCCGCCCGGCCCGGCCGCCGCGCCGTGACCCGCAGATCCTGCGCCCCGGCGGCCACCAGATTCTCCACCACCAGATCGCCCATTTCAGCGCCCCCGGCAGCATACAACACGCGCACGCCCGACAGGTCGCCGAACAGATCGCGGGCCGTTTGGGCGGCCGACGAGGCCACCGACACCGGCCCTTCGGCCACCGAGGTTTCGGTCCGCACCCGCTTGGCCGCGCCATACGCCGCCTGGAGGCAGGCCTCCAGATCGGGACCGGACATGGCGGCTTCGCGGCACAGCCGGTGGGCGGCCTTGACTTGGCCCAGGATATGCGGCTCGCCGATGACCTGACTGTCCAGCGCGCCCGCCACGGCGAACAGATGGCGCACCGCCTCCGCCCCCGTCAAGGCGTAGATCTGCCCGGCCAGCGCCGCAGGCTCCGTCCCGGCCCGCGCCGCCAGAACCGCCTGGATGCGGACGGCGGCGGCGGCCGGATCGGTGGTCGCCGCGATCACCTCCACCCGGTCGCAGGTGGACAGAAACAAGGCCTCGTCAAAGCCGACCAGCCGCAGGGCGGCCAGGGCGGCGGGCATCTCGGGGTCCTCGACGAACAGGGCATCTCGCAGGCCGAGCGGGCTGGAGCGATGGTTCGCCCCGACGATCAGCAGCCGATCGACCGCCTGCCCGCTCATGACGCCCGCCAAGTCATGGCCTAGCGATACCGGGCGAGGCTGTCCTCGATGGTCGCCAGGGCGCAGGCCGTCTGTTCGCCGCTGTCGAAGTCGCGGACGGCGGCCTCGTTGCGGGCCAGTTCGTCATCGCCCAGGATGATCGCCGCCGCAGCGTTCACCGTGTTGGCGCGCTTCATGCGCTTTTTCATATTGCCGCCATAGGCCATGTCCACGGCAAAGCCCGCGCGGCGCAGCCGGTCGGCCAGTTCCAGGGCGACCTTCTCGGCCTTCTCCCCCATCGGCACCAGGGCCAGGGGGCGGGCCTTTTCCGGCACGTCCTGCACCAGCATGGCCAGCCGCTCGACGCCCGCCGCCCAGCCAATGCCGGGCGTGGCCGGGCCGCCCATCATGCCGATCAGGCCGTCATAACGCCCCCCGGCCATCACGGTGCCTTGGGCACCAAGAGCGGTAGTCGTGAACTCGAACGCCGTGTGGCAGTAGTAGTCCAGGCCACGAACCAGACGCGGATTGACCGTGAACGTAATGCCCATGGACGCCAGCCCGTCGAGAAGTTCGTCAAAGAACGCCCGGCTGGCATCGTTCAGATAGGCCGACAGGACCGGCGCGTCGGCGATGATCTTGCGATCGCCCTCGTCCTTGGAATCGAGAATGCGTAGCGGGTTCTTGTCCAAGCGCATCCGGCTGTCCTCGGACAGACCATCGCGGTAGGCGCTGAGGTACTCGACCAGCGCCTCGCGGTAGGTGGTGCGGCTTTCGGTGTCGCCGAGGGTATTCAGCTCCAGCGAGACCTTGTCCTTGAGGCCGAGCGCATCGAGGATGTGGGCGCCCA
>JBAYSM010000119.1:0-11099 GCA_041676205.1 Rhodospirillaceae bacterium
CAAGGTTTTGGGAGGAATGTTGAGCAGGAAAAGGGGCGGAGGGTGGGAGGGGGCACGCCCTCCGCCCGAGGCAGGAAAGAGGGGAGAGGGGGGCTGCCTCTTTCCTGGATCCTGATGACAAACCCATTATGGCGGGACTTTACTGATAGGGGAAATATATTTATCGAAGTTTTTGAATAGCTTTGGACTATCAATGCAGGGCGCCGAGTTTCCGTCCGGTCACATGATTCAAAAGTCGCTTGCCGCCGCAGCACATCGACAGCCAGCCTTGACCGCTGAGATAATCTGAAGGGGGAAACCAATGAACAAGCTCGTGATGCTCATCGTTGTCGGGCTGCTCACGGTGGGCGCCGGGCGGGTGGCGTGGGCCGAAATGGTGCTGGTAACAGTGACGGGCGCGGTGGAAAATTCAAACCGGGGCGCCCGTGACGATTTCCACGATGCGTTGTTTACGGCCCATGAGATCCCTTTCGACAAGGCGCGGACGTTCACCCGTCTCGATCTGGCGGCCTTGGGGCAAAGCGACGTGACGGTGACGTATGATGTTTGGCCGCGACCGGCGGTGGTGCGGGGTCCCAGGCTGTCCGCCATCCTAAAGGCCGTAGGCGCGCCGAGGGCAGGGACCGTTACGGTGCAGGCCCTGGACGGTTACTCGTTTACCCTGCCGATTGATCTCGTGAACTCCTCGCCCGACATGATCCTCGCCGTCGAGGCCGACGGCCAGCCTCTGTCCATTGGGGGGCGTGGTCCGGCGTGGCTGGTGTTCCCGCCCGGACTGCTGCCCGACCAGACCGACGATTCGGGGCTGGTATGGGCGGTGTTCCATCTGCGGGTTGATACCACGCCGGGTCGCTAACCGTGAGCAAGGCACCCGTCGTGCTCACCGGCGTAGCGCTGCATCTTCGAGTAGCCGGGTGGGCGAGCGGCGGCTGGTGGCACGTTCCTGTCGCGCCGCGTCAGACGCTGTGCTAGACCTATGCCCTCCTTTGACTATTGCCTGCGGATCCCATGAACTTTCTGGATTTCGAAAAGCCGATCGCCGAGCTGGAAGGCAAGATCGAAGACCTTCGCCACATGGGCGACGGCGATGGCCTGAATATCGCCGAGGAGGTCGCGCGCCTTCAGTCCAAGGTGGAAAAACGCCTGCGCGAGATCTACTCCAAGCTCACGCCCTGGCAAAAAACCCAGGTGGCGCGCCATCCCGACCGTCCCCACTGTCTCGATTACGTCGAGGCGTTGGTCGAGGATTTCCAGCCGCTGGCCGGTGATCGCGGCTTTGCCGAGGACGCCGCCATCATCGGCGGTATCGGCCGGTTCCGGGGTCGGTCGGTCATGGTGATCGGTCAGGAAAAGGGCCATGACACCGAAAGCCGGGTGAAGCACAACTTCGGCATGGCCAAACCCGAAGGCTACCGCAAGGCCCGTCGCTTGATGGAAATGGCCGACCGCTTCGGCCTGCCCATCGTCACGCTGGTCGATACCGCAGGGGCCTATCCGGGCGTCGGGGCGGAGGAGCGCGGTCAGGCCGAGGCTATCGCGCGCTCCATCGAAGCGTGCCTGAATGTCCGCGTGCCCCTGGTCTCGGTCATCATCGGTGAAGGCGGTTCGGGCGGTGCCATCGCGCTTGCCACCGGTAACGTCGTGATGATGCTGGAGCACAGCGTCTATTCGGTCATTTCGCCCGAAGGCTGTGCATCGATCCTGTGGCGTTCAGGCGAACAGGCCCAGACGGCAGCGGAGGCCCTCAAGCTCACGGCCCAGGATCTCAAGCGTCTGGCCGTCATTGACGACATCATCGCCGAACCCCTGGGTGGCGCCCACCGTGCCCCCGATGTTGCCATGAAGGACGTCGCCGACGCGATCGACCGGCATCTGCACGAACTGGTCCGCCTCGACCCCGGCCTGCTGCGGGCCAGGCGGCGCGACAAGTTCCTGGCCATGGGACGGCAGGGCATCGAGTAGGTGCCCACTGGGCTACGGGGACGGCTGCGAAAGCACGCCGCGTAAAGCCGCGTCCAACTGTGCTGGCAGGATTGGTTTGATGAGGAGAGCGCTGGCGTGGTCCTCCTCAATGCGCGCGCGGGTTTCGGGTTCGTTGGAACCCGTGATGAAAATGATGTGCGGGGCGCTGTCTTCATGCATGGCGAGGGCCGCGTCCACGCCATCGCCGCGCCCGCGTAGCCGGACGTCCATCAACACCACGTCTGGCCGCTCGCGCCGCGCAATTGCGACGGCAGCCGCGGCGGTGTCGGCGATGCCGCACACGGAGTAGCCCAGATCCTCGACCGTCATTTTCAAGGACAGTGCAATCAACGCATCGTCCTCGACGACCAGGACGGTCCTGACGTCAGGCATCGACCCTTTCCTTTCCCAGCGGAATGGACAGCACGCACCGCGTGCCGTGCTCGGTCGCGACCGTCACGTCGGCCCGGAGCTGACGACTGAGCGCCTCGATGATGCGGCTGCCCGCTGAATCGCCGGTTGGGGCCGCCGTATCGTACCCCACCCCGTCGTCGGCCACGGTAACAATCAAATGCGTCCCCTCAACACGGGCTTGCACGGATATCATGCCCTCCCGACCGTCTGGAAAGGCGTGACGGAATGCGTTGGCGATCAGTTCATTCACCAACAGCCCGAGCGGGATGGCAAGGTCAAGATCGACCGGCATTGCATCGGCCTCGACGTGCATCCCTATCCCCCGCGACGCCGCACCGACGGAGTAGGCAATCGACGCGCAAAGGTCCTGAAGGAAAGTGCGGAGACTGAATGTCTCCAGGTCCGTCGTCTGCATGAGCTGCTGATGGACCATGCCCAAGGCGTTGATGCGCAGCCGGACGTCATTCAGGACCCGCTGCGTTTCATTGTTGCGCAGCGTGCGGTTTTGCAGGGCGATCAGGGCATCGACCTGTTGCAGGTTGTTCTTGACCCGGTGATAGACCTCGCGCAGCAACAGATTGCGCTGCGCCACAGTCCGTTCGAGGGTGAGGTTGGCGGCGGTAAGGCGTGCTGTACGGTCCTGGACGCGCTTTTCCAGGGTCGCGTGCGCCTCGCGCAACTGAACCCCCATGGTGCGTTGGCGACGCAACGCCCGCAGTCCGATCACGGCCAGGAGCATCCCGGCGGTGGTCACGGCGGCCCCGGCTAGTCCGCTCTCCAGGGCGCGGTCGCGCCAATTGGCCAAGGCGCCCTTGGTGGTTCGGCTGGCGAACACGACGAGCGGGTATCCGACAACCAGCCGCCGCGCGATGATCCGTTCGTTTGCGTCAAAAGGCGATCGAGCGGCCGTGACGGTAGCCGGAGTGTCCGGTCCAAGGCCTTTGTCCGGTGACGCTATTCTTATGCCGATGATGTTGTCTGGCAGAGGCTCGCGGACCAAAAGAGCGCCGTCGCGGCGCATGATGGTAATCGAGCCGTCGTTGCCCAACCCCAGGCTTTTATAGAATGACTGGAAATAGTCGGTGTAAATAAATGCTACTACGACACCCCGAAACGTGCCGTCCGACGATCGTAGCGCCCGTGTAATGCTGAAGACCCTCAGCCCCGTTTGGCGGTCATTGATGATTTCGCCGATGTACGGGCCGCCGTCGGCCGTGTTTGCGGCGTGGGCGCGGAAATAGTCACGATCGGCGAAGTTGTCGCCGGTCGGCTCCCGCTGAAGCGACGATGCCACCACGGCACCGCTCGCATCCATCACCCTGAGCGATCCGACCTGGGGTAGTCCTTTTACCATGTCGTCAAGTTTGCGATGCAGGGCATCAGTGCTGCGCAGGGCGTTGAGATCCCGCTCCTCAAGATGATCAATAAGGCGTTGCAGGACGAGGTCGCTCGCCTCGATGGTGCGGTGCATGTGCTCTTGGAGAAGGCCGGTCAAACGGGTGAGTTCCGCTTGGGTGTTGTGGATTGTGCGGGCGTAGTCGGCGGCGATAAACGCGACCCAACCACCAACCGCCGCCACGATGAGCAAGCCTGCCAGCATCAGAAGGATGGCCGTGGGCACTTTGTTGGGCGGCGCAAGGTGTTCCGCACCGGCTGGCTGCAGAAACAGGGATGTCATGGTGGAACTCCGGCTTCACGGAGACACCAACGCCCGCCGCTCGGTGGTGGATGCTCTTAGGCCCCCGGCGCGGTAAGCGGATTGATCTGGATTTCGACCCTGCGGTTGCGGGCGCGGCCTTCGTCGGTAGCATTGGTGGCAATGGGCTGCGATGCGCCCCGGCCGTCAGTCAGGATGCGGTCGCCGCGCACGCCTTGGCTGATCAAGAAACCGGCCACGGACTGAGCCCGCCGCTGGGAGAGGCCCTGGTTGTACTCGGGTCGCCCGACGCTGTCGGTGTGGCCGATCACGTCGATGGTGGTGCGCGGGTTGTTAACCAGCACCCCGGCCACCTGCCGCAGGGCGTCGCGGCCCTGGGGCTTCAGTTCGGCTGAGTCGAAGTCGAACGACACCTGCTGCGGGACATCGACGATCAGCGTGTCGCCGCTGCGCCGGACCTCGACGTCACTGTCGCGGAGTTGTTCGCGCAATTGGCGCTCCTGGCTGTCCATGTACGCGCCGACGGCACCGCCGGCCAAGGCTCCCGCCCCCGCCCCGACGAGGGCGCGCTGGCGGCGGTCGTTCGCGTCATCGCCCCCGCTCAGGGCGCCGATCGCGGCGCCACCGACGGCGCCGAGCAAGGCGCCGGTGCCGAGGCGATAGGACTCGCGTTCTCCGGTCTGCGAGTTGGCTTGCGTGCAGGCGCTCAACCCAAGGCTGGCGGCAGCGGTTGCGGCAATCAGGGAAAGGGGCAGGCGCATGGCGTACTCCGGTGTTTGCGTGGAACAGATCACCAATTCAACGACACATGCCAGACTGAAGTTCCCATGCGGCGGTTTTGAGGCGGACGCTTCCCTTCCCGACGGTGTGGGCGCACACTGCGAACCATGACCCAAGATCTGATCACGACGTTTCCGGCCCTGTCCGCCCTCGACCCCTCGGCGCGGCGCCTTCTGGACGACGGGGCGCGGCCGGTCAGCCTGCGGCCAGGGATGACGGTCTTCACAGACGGCAGCGCCTGCGAAGCGTTCCTGCTCGTCCTGGAAGGCAGCGTGCGGGTCCAAAAGGTGGCCGAGAACGGGCGGGAGATCGTGCTGTACCGCGTCGAGCCGGGGCAAACCTGCGTGCTGACCACGACCTGCCTGCTCAGTCAGGGCATCTATGGCGCCGATGGCGTGACCGAAACGGCGGTGCGCGGCGTGGCCCTGGCTCCGGGCGCATTCCAAGCCTTGATGGCGACGTCGGAGGCCTTTCGGCGGTTCGTGTTTGCAGCCTATGCGACGCGGGTATCCGACCTTTTGCTGTTGATCGAGGAAGTCGCCTTCGGACGCATCGATCAGCGCCTTGCGGCGGTTTTGCTGGACAAGGCGGGAACGTGTGGTGCAGTGCTCGCCACCCATCAGGAACTGGCCGTGGAACTCGGCTCGGCGCGCGAAGTAATTTCCCGCCAGTTGAAGGACTTCGAGCGGCGGGATTTGGTTGCGTTGGGTCGGGGCCGGATTGATATCCAATCTGTCGCGGGGCTGGAGGCACTGCGCGCTCGGCCGGGGTGAGGTGGGCGCGATGCGCTGGGTGATCTAGTCACAGACGCGGCGGGACAGGTGGCGCAAGGTTGGGGTGACAGCAACTCCTGCGAAAGGGCCTAGATCATGTTTTCCCAGAATGTCGGCGGCTTTGACCGCATCCTGCGCATTGTTGTCGGCCTCGTGCTGATCGGCTTGGCTGCGACCCAGACCGTGGGCCTGTGGGGCTACATCGGCGTGGTGCCCGTGCTAACCGGCCTTATAGGCTGGTGCCCGGCCTATCTGCCCTTCGGCATCAAGACTTGCCGCTCTAAAACCAGCGCGTGAATATTGGTACACGAAATACATATGCCGTCTGCCGAAGGGGTAGGCGGCATATGTTGCTTTGTCACCATGCGCTTCGTTCTGCCATGGCAGGCGGCGCGCATCCGAAATCCACTGTATTAGCCTAGCATCGCCCTGTATAAGGGTGAGACTGCCTGCACGTCTGGCAGCTTTTATGGCGTTTCTGAGGAGTTAAGCACGAATGCAGTCATTGCCGTGCGACGCCAACTTCGAAACGCCCGATAAACAGCTGTTCCTTGATGGCTGCCTGAAATTCGCTTGGACCGCATCGCAGGCAACGTCGAACACCGCGCTCGGGGTCGCGGTGGAAGATCTAATCCGGACCCTCGGAACACCCCGGTACGCGTTCATGGCCGCCAACATCGCCGGCCACCAGATGCGTGACCCGGTCATTCTGACCAACTACCCGCTCGCGTGGCAACGCGCCTATCTCGAAGGCAACTACACAATCCGGGATCCGGTTGTGCGGGGCATGCAAAACCGGCAAGTGCCGATGGTTTGGGGCACCCAGGCAGAACGGGACACGCTGCCGCCCGAGGGCCGCCGTCATTACGAGGAAGCGGCGGAGCACGGCCTGCGCATTGGCGTGATCGTGCCGATGTACTTCAGCGGCCAGGAGTACGCCACCTTTGCGGTGGCGACTGACGAGGAGGAGGCCACGTTCCTGCCGCGCGCGTTTGCCTGCGCCGCCGTGCTCCAGATAGTCGGGCCGCATCTTTATGCCGCCGTCCGCCGCCTACACGGCACGGTGCAGGCTGAGGCCGAACCACTGACCAAGCGCGAGGCCGAATGTCTAGGCTGGGCCGCTCAGGGAAAGAACATGGGCGACATCGGGATTATCCTCGGAGTGTCGCGCAATACGGTGATCTTTCACATTGGTAACGCCAAGCGCAAGCTGGGAGTGGATACCCTCCAGGGTGCCGTGGCGCGCGCCATGAGCCTGGGCTACGTCTGCACCGACGATCAATTCAAGAGCGGCTAAAACCCCATCAACGTATCGATGGCGTCCTGGTCCATGGCGCGGTCGTTGCCGTGGATGATGGCGCTGGCAAAGTCCATAAGGCGTTGGATGGCGTGGGATGCGGCGTGGGCGCGGCCCCTGAGAAGATCGGCGTCATCTTGGGCAAGGGCGTCTTCCAGGCGGTCGATGGACTGAGCAACCAGATCGTTCATATGCGAAATGGTTTCCTCGAACGGCTGGCGGAACCGTTGGGGGACGTGGTCATAGGCGTCTACGGCCAGTTCCTTGTCGCGGAAGCTGCTGTCCCGAAAGTGGTCCTGGTATGATTTTGGCGCCCATTCCTTGCACTCGCCAAGAATGTCTGGCATGTCCGGCACCATGCCCAACAGCATGACGATTTCATTGAAATGGTTCAGGTAGTCCGTCGCCAGCAGCGTTTGGGCGTTGATGTTTGCTCCGGCCACCCGCGCTTGCCACGCGGCCAGATCGCTGGCTGCTTGGTCGTCATCGTCGGCCATTCTGGTAACTGCCGCTGTCGTTTCGCTCATGGTTCCCTGAAGTGCCGACGTGCTGTTGGTCTACAACCACTGAGGACCAGCATTTAGTATCGGTCCCGACCGCGCGGTTGTCCATCCTGCCGAACCGCATATGGGGCTCTCATGAAAAAAAGCCCTCCCGCCGGAGCGGAAGGGCCTTTCGTCAAGGTCGGCCGACTAAAGAGCGTCAGGCGTTTTCCTGCAGGGCCAGCACGCCCGGCAGGGTCTTGCCTTCCAGCCATTCGAGGAAGGCCCCGCCAGCGGTCGAGACATAGGAGAAATCATCGACCACACCGGCATTGGCCAGCGCGCCGACGGTGTCGCCGCCCCCGGCCACGGTCAGCAGGCGGCCTTCCTTGGTCAGCGCGGCGGCGGTCTGAGCCACGGCGTTGGTGGCGCTGTCAAAGGGCTTCAGTTCGAACGCACCGAGCGGGCCGTTCCACACCAGCGTCTTGCAGGTTGCCAGACGGGCCTGGATGGCCTTCACGCCTTCGGGACCGGCGTCGAGGATCATCTTGTCGGACGGCACGGCGTTGACCGAAACCACCTCGTTGGCGGCGTTTTCGGCGAACTCACCAGCCACCACGGCGTCCTGCGGCAGGATGATCTCGCACCCGGCAGCGGCGGCCTTTTCGATGATTTCACGGGCGGTGTCGGCCATGTCCTTTTCGCACAGCGACTTGCCGATGTCCTTGCCCTGAGCATAGAGGAAGGTATTGGCCATGCCGCCGCCGATGACCAGCACGTCCACGCGGGCGACCAGATTGCCCAGCAGGTCGAGTTTGGTCGAAACCTTGGCCCCGCCAACGATCGCGGCGACCGGCTTTTCGGGCTTCTCCAGGGCCTTGCCCAGGGCCTCAAGCTCGGCTTGCATCAGGCGGCCGGCGGCCGACGGCAGCAGCTTGGCGACGGCTTCGGTCGAGGCATGGGCGCGGTGGGCGGTGGAGAAGGCGTCGTTCACATAGATGTCGCCGAGGGCCGCCAGTTCACGGGCGAATTCCGGGTCGTTCTTTTCCTCGGCCTTGTGGTAACGCAGGTTTTCCAGCATCGCCACTTCGCCCGTGGCGAGTCCGTTGACGACGGTCTTGGCCGCCGGGCCGACGCAATCATCGGCAAAGGCCACGGTGCAGCCCAGGATCGTGCCGAGAGCCTCGGCCACCGGGCGCAGGGACATTTCGGGCACGCGCTCGCCCTTGGGCCGGCCGAAGTGGGTCATGACGACCACCTTGGCGCCCTTTTTCATCAGTTCCGCAATCGTTTCGGCGGACCGTTCGATGCGCGTGGCGTCAGTGACCTTGCCGTCCTTCATGGGGACGTTGAGGTCGGAACGCACCAGCACCCGCTTGCCGTTTACGTCGATGTCATCCAGCGTCTTGAACTGAGCCATGTTTCCTCCGTTTTGTGGCTTGCGGGCCGCCCCATCGACCAGGGCCAATGGGGCGGACGCTGCGGCGGCTTTTCTTCTTTAGATGAACTTCGCCATGGCAACCGCAGTGTCGAGCATGCGGTTGGAGAAGCCCCATTCGTTGTCGTACCAGGACATCACGCGCAGGAAGTTGCCTTCCATGACCTTGGTGCCGGTGGCATCAAAGCTGGAGCTGGCCATGTTGTGGTTGAAGTCCACGGACACCAGCGGCGCGGTGTTGTAGGCCATCACGCCCTTGAGGACGCCTTCGGAAGCCTTCTTCATGGCCGCGTTGACTTCGTCCTTGGTGACGTTCTTGGACAGCACGCACTTCAGGTCGACCATCGACACGTTGGGGGTCGGCACGCGGATGGCGACGCCGTCCAGCTTGCCCTGAAGTTCTGGCAGCACCAGACCGACGGCCTTGGCGGCGCCGGTGGAGGTCGGGATCATCGACAGGGCGGCGGCACGGGCGCGGTACAGGTCCTTGTGCAGGCTGTCCACGGTGTTCTGGTCGCCGGTGTAGGCGTGGATGGTGGTCATGAAGCCGTGCTGGATGCCGAACTCGTTGTTCAGGACCCAAACGACCGGCGCCAGGCAGTTGGTGGTGCACGAGGCGTTGGACACGACCTTGTGCTCGGCGCTCAGCTTGTCGTGGTTGACGCCGTAAACGACGGTCAGGTCGGCGCCGTTGGACGGGGCGGATACCAGCACGCGCTTGGCGCCCTGCTCCAGGTGGACGGCGGCCTTGTCGCGGTCCGAGAAGATGCCCGTGCATTCGGCGACGATGTCGACGTTCAGATCGCCCCACTTGAGGGCCTTGGGATCACGCTCGGAGAAGCACTTGATGGCCACGCCGTCGATGACGAGGTTGCCGCCCTCGGCCTTGACGTCATTCTTGAGCACGCCATGGACCGAGTCGTACTTCAGGAGGTGGGCGTTGGTTTCCACGGGGCCAAGGTCGTTGATGGCAACAACCTCGACGTCCTTGCGGCCCGACTCGATGAGAGCGCGCAGAACCAGGCGACCGATCCGACCGAAACCGTTAATAGCAACGCGAACAGCCATTATTTCCTCCGCTATGATGACCGGGGCACGGCCAGCCAAAGAATATCTCTTGCCAAAGGGCGCGCCGCCGAACGTCGTTCTTTTCGTTACGCCCGGCCCTGTCGGCTGCCGTCCGACAGGGGGCGGCGAGCCGAAGTGGCGCGAAAGAACGTCGAACCGGCAGCGGGCTATCCTATCTCATGGAAAACCCGACGAATCCAGCCCGTTCCCCTTTTCGAGCGGCCCAAACACTAGCAGAGCCGTGCGAAAAGCGCCCACCCCCGAAAGCGTCGGCTTTAACTCCCCACAGGTAGCGGGGTTTTCCCACCCCTGCGGGCGGGCATAGACTTTGGGTGCCGTCCGGCAGGGTTGCGCTATTCAACGCAGGCGGTAGTCTTTGCGAACATGCGGCGCGGGGGCCATGCGCCGCCAGCAACACAAATGGGGGAAAGTCGAGATGATGTTCCGCACCGCCGAGTTGGGCCGCAAAGTCTCCAAGGAGGACTTCGCCGGACTCGCCCCGTCCCTGCGCACCGAAATGCTGGAATTGCAATTCCGCCTCCGCAGTTGCCCATTCCCGGTGATCGTAGTGTTCGCCGGGGTCGACGGTGCCGGCAAGAGCGAGAGTGTCAACCTGCTCAACGAGTGGATGGACCCGCGCTGGATCGAAAGCCATGCCTATGGAGAGCCGTCCGACGAGGAACGCGAGCGCCCGGAATTCTGGCGGTACTGGCGCGACCTGCCGAGCAATGGGCGCATCGGGCTGTTCCTGTCGTCGTGGTACTCGGCCCCGGTGCTCGACCGTGCCCACGGCCGCATCAACGACGCCGAACTGGACGAGCGCCTGCGCGAGGTTGCCGCATTCGAAAAGATGCTGGCCGACGACGGCGCCCTTATCCTCAAGTTCTGGATGCACCTCGGCAAGGACGCCCAGAAGCAGCGTCTGAAGAAGCTGGAGAAGGACCCGCTGGAGTCGTGGCGCGTAACCGACCGCGACTGGAAACATTGGGAGATGTACGACGCGTTCATTTCCGCCGCCGAACGCACCATTCGCGTCACCAGCGCGGGGAACGCGCCGTGGGCGATCGTCGAGGGCACGGACGCCCGCTATCGCTCGTTGACCGTGCTGACCAGCCTGCGCGACGCCATGAACCGCCATATGGAGGCATGGGAACTCAAGCGCCGCGTGGCCGAGGATCTGCGGCGGGCGGAGAAGGAGCACGCGGCGGCCGGCGGCATGCCGGTAGGC
>JBAYSM010000120.1:0-11090 GCA_041676205.1 Rhodospirillaceae bacterium
GCCTGCCCGGCGGCACCTATGACGCCGGATTGGTCCAGGGCGACGTGGTGCTGCGGCGCGGCGGCCCGGAGGACAGCTATTCCGGCATCGGACGTGGGCCGCTGAATCTCGATGGCCTGCCGGTGCTGGCCGATGACCTGGGAGCTTTTGGCAGCCCGACCAGCGATTCCGAACGCACCGCCATCACCCCATCAACCCGGCGCCTGCTGATGATCCTGTTCGCCTTTGGCGACGGGGTGGACATCCAGGCGCCCCTCGGCCGCGCCGCCGAACTGCTGGCCCGCTTTGCCGTGGCCGACGACATGGAAACGCGGGTATTGCGGGGTTAGCCCTTCTTCAGCACCAAGGTAGACCACGGCGCCAACCGGATACGCCGCTCCAGGCGCAAGCCCTGCATGTGGTAGGCAGACAGGACCATGTTTTCCTGGCGGTTGAGCAGACCGGCCAGGATGACCCGGCCGCCCGGCGCCACGGCGCGGGCCAGATCGCGCGCCATGGAGCACAACGGGCGAGCAAGGATGTTGGCGCAGATCACGTCATAAGGCGCGTCCTGCCACACCTTAGCGGTCTTGAAGCCGTCACCGGGGAAGCAGTGCATGTACTCCGCCAGACCGTTGCGGATGGCATTGTACCGGGTGACGCGGACGCTTTCCTCGTCGATGTCGGTGGCGACCACCTTGACCTTCCAGGTGCGCGCCATAGCCAACGCCAGAATGCCCGACCCACAGCCCATGTCCAACGCCCGGCCAGACCCGATGCGCAGCGGATCGTTGCGCTTGGCAAGCCCGTCCAGGGCCAAAAGGCAGCCGTATGTGCTCTGGTGCTCGCCCGACCCGAACGCGGTGGCGGCATCGACCAACAGCGGCACCGCGCCATGCGGCACCTGACCGTCAAAGTGCGAGCCGTGGACGAAATAGCGCCCGGCGCGGATTGGTGGGAACGTCTGGAGGTTTTCGGCCAGCCAGTTGCGGGCCGCCTCGTGCTCGATGGTCAGTTCGGGTTCGGCCACGCCGGTCGCGGCGGAGGCCAGCGCCAACGCGGTCTTCACGGCCACCAAGTCGGGCTCGTCCGGCGAATAGGCGTCAACCTGCCACAGGCCGTGCAGTGGGCCGCCGTCCTCGATCAGGAAGCACAGGAAGGCCTCGCAATGCGGCTCCAACGCCGTCTCGAACGCCTCGACCGCCTCGGACGGGATGACGAAACGGACGCGCCAGACGTCCTGCGCCTTCTTGTGGGCCATGCTTCCGGTCCTTCCTGTGACAATAACGGTGACTCTGGCGCCCGTTCTATCAGGCGCGCGCGCGCCTGTCATGCCGTTCCGAGCCTTGGCCGAGACCTGCGTCACGCGGGATGCTGCACCGCAAAACATGCAGTTCACGGCCCGGCGGGCAGGGTCTATATCAACGCCTGTTCCCTCCCCCACAAACACTGGCATTTCCATCATGATCCCCCAAACAGAAGATCCGATCATCGTCATCGACCTGCCCGCCATTGAACGCGAGGCCCATCGCCTGCGCGCCGAAGCATTCCACGGTCTGCTGGTCAGCGCTGCCCGCGCCGTGGGCCGCATGACCGCCCACCTGTTCCATCACGGCAGAACCCCTGCCCATAGCTGATCCCGCTTATGCAAAAAAGGCCGCCGCACCCATCAGGGACGGCGGCCTTTTGCATGAGCGGGCGGAGCCTCAGACGGTGGCTTCGAAATCCACTGCGATGCGCTGGTCGCGCAGGGGCCGCACCACCGAGATGGACTCCTGATACAGCGGATGGGCCTTGTAAGTGTCCAGGGCGTCGTAGCTGTCGAATTCGCCATAGACGATGACGTCGATTTCCTGGGACAGGCCATCGCGCTTGGAGTTGTAGGCGACCTCAAAATGGCGCACGCCGGGGATGCCCTTGAGCAATTCCAGCCCGGACTTGACCCGCGCGAGGTCGGCGGGGTCCTTGGCGCTGAACAGAACGATGTGGCGGATCATGGTGCTCTCTAAACCTCGTCGGCGCGTTTGACGAACCCGGCCATTACCTTTTTTTGGCCCGCCTTGTCGAACGTAATTTGCAGTTTGTCGGCCTCGACGGCGGTGACTGCGCCATAACCGAACTTCTGGTGGAACACCCGGTCGCCCGTCACAAAGCCGCTTTTGGAGGGTTCGCGTTTGGCGACCTGCCAGTTCATGCTGGCTTTTTCCTGCTGTTTGCGGCGTTCCCAGCCAGTGTCCTTGGCCCCACTGCCTGCCCAACCGCCGCTCCAGGTGGAATAGGATTCGGAAAACCCCCGCGACCCGGCGGTCAGGCCCATCTCACCGTCTTCTTCCTTGAACTCCGCAGGGATTTCATCGACGAAGCGGGACTTGGGATTGCTCTGCCACTGGTTGAACACCCGCCGCGATCCGGCATAGGTGATGAACGCCCGCCGCCGCGCCCGCGTCAGGCCGACATAGGCCAGACGGCGTTCTTCCTCCAGCGCGCCCGTCCCGCCTTCCAGCGCCCGGCGGTGGGGGAACACCTGTTCCTCCCATCCGGGCAGGAAGACGTGGTCGAACTCCAGGCCCTTGGCGGCATGCAGGGTCATAAGGGTGATGGCATCCTCGACCCCGGCGCGGCTTTCGTTTTCCATCACCAGGGCGATGTGTTCCAGGAACTCCTGAACGTCGGTGTAGTCCTCCAGGGCGCTGACCAGTTCCTGAAGGTTTTCCACCCGGCCCGGCGCTTCGGGCGCCTTGTCGGCCTTCCACATGGCCAGATAGCCGGACTCGTCCAGCACCGTTGCCAGCAGTTCGCTCGGCGCCATGGTGGTGCGCAGAGTGGCCCAGCGGTCGATGTCCTCGACAAACGTGCGCAGGGAATTGCGCGCGCGCGGCTTCAACTCGTCGGTATCGAGCACCGAGCGGGCGGCATTGAGCAGGCTCATGCCTTGGGCGCGTGAGGCCAAATGCAGCACCTGGAGCGAGGCATCACCCAATCCGCGCTTGGGCAGGTTGATGATGCGCTCGAACGCCAGATCATCATCGGGCTGGCTGAGCAGGCGGAGGTAGGCGATGGCATCGCGGATTTCGGCCCGTTCATAGAACCGCAATCCGCCGATCATGCGATAGGGTGTGCCGGTGGTTATCAGGCGTTCTTCAAACTCGCGGGTCTGGAACCCGGCGCGCACCAGAATGGCCATATTGGACAGCCGTTCGCCCTTGCGCTGGAGACTCTCGGCGGTGTCGAGCACCCACCGCGCCTCGGCCTCGCCATCCCACACGCCGTGGATGGTCACTTTGTCGCCAGCCTCGTCGGCCAGCGCCCCGGCGGCCCGCAGGTCCTTGCCCAGACGGGTGGCGTTGTGGCGGATAAGCCCCGATGCGGCCCCTAGGATGGCCGGGGTAGAACGGTAATTGCGCTCCAGCCGGACGATATTGGCGCCGGGAAAATCATGCTCGAACCGCAGGATGTTGCCGACCTCGGCCCCGCGCCACGAATAGATCGACTGGTCATCGTCGCCGACGCAACAGATGTTGCGGTGCTGGCGGGCCAGCAGGCGCAGCCACAGGTATTGGCTGACGTTGGTGTCCTGGTACTCGTCCACCAGAATGTAGCGGAACCGCCGCTGGTATTCCTCCAGAATGCCCGGCTCGGCCTGGAAGATCGCCAGGACATGCAGCAGCAAGTCGCCAAAGTCGCAGGCGTTCACCTCGATCAGACGCTTTTGGTAGGCGGCGTACAGCACCAGCGCCTTGCCGTCGGCAATGTCGCCGACCTCGTGGGGCGGCACCGCGTCGGGCGTCCAGCCGCGATCCTTCCACTTCTGAATCACCGCCATGACGAGGTTGGGCGGCGACTTCTTGGTGTCGATGTGGGCCAGTTCCATCAGGCCCTTGAGGACGCGGTTCTGGTCGTCGGTGTCGAGGATGGAAAACCCCGACCGCAGCCCCACCAGATCGCAATGCCGGCGCAACATCTTGAGGCCAAGCGCGTGAAACGTGCCCAGCCACACCTGTTCGGACACCGGGCCGATCATGGCGCCCAGACGCTCGCGCATTTCCTTCGCGGCACGGTTGGTGAAGGTGACGGCCAGCACTTCCCACGGCCGGGCAAGGCCTTGATGCAGGATGTAGGCCAGCCGCGTGGTCAGCACCCGCGTCTTGCCGGTCCCCGCCCCGGACAGCACCAGCAGCGGTCCTTCGGTGGTCGTGACCGCCGCAGCCTGTTCGGGATTAAGCCCGTTCAGCCACGGCGGCGGCGCGGAAGGCGCTGCGGGCGCGGGCTCGAACTCAGGCTCGTCATACAGTTCGAAAGGGTCGTTGCTCATGGGCGGCACTATAGGCGGCGGCGGCCCCTCCGGCCAACCCTAAATGTGGACATAAGGAGAACGAAAACTTACCCCACCGCCCCCACCAGATGCGCAATCGCGCTGGAGGTCCGGCGAATCATGTGGTGCAGGCGGAGCATGGGCTGGAAGATTTCCTCATGCTCGCGCTCATAGGACAGCGCCGCGTCGGACCTATACGTCGCGGTTTCGCCGAAGTCGTCGGTGTTGGCGATCGGGCGGACGCGCGGGAAGACGCGCTCCAGGTGGGCCACCGCGCCCTCGACATCCAGTTGCAGGATCTGGGCGATCAGGCGGCCGTGGCTGATGTCGTTTTGGTCGGAGAAGCGCGGCACCCGCGCGGCCAGCGCATAGAGGTGCTGGATCAGGGCAATGCGCAGGGCGTGCAGCAGTTGCAGATCGTCGCGGGTGTCCTGATCTATCACCACGCGCGGCGGGGCGTTGGGGGGTTCGACCTCGCAGAACCCGAAGTGGCGCTGGACGTCCATGTATTCCTTTTGCAGATCACGCAGCACGCGGACCAGCCGGTCATGGACGCCGATGCGGTCCAGGTGCCCCGACACCTCGCGCAGCAGCGCCGCCCGCGCCGGGTCGGACGCCTTGGCCGCGCGGTGCAGCCAAAGGCCGGGATCCAGGCTGTCCACATAGGCGCGCAACACGCCGACGTCGCTGAACTCCATGGCGTACTGGACCATGCCGACCAGCGACCGGAAGCGCGGGGAGCGGGCATAAAGGCTCTGGAAATGCTCCGGGTCCTTGGAGATTGCCATGCCGAAACCGCCCACCGTGTTGGCGAGAAAACCCAGTTGCTGGAGAATGGCATTCTGCGGAATGGCCCTCAGCCGCGACGGATGCGACAGGTGGGCCGGGCCGCTGCCATCCCCCTGCCGCTTGACTGCGCGCGAGCCGGACGGATGCAGCATGTTCACCCCGAACGCGCCAAGCAGCGTGGCATAGTTGGGGTCGTCCATGATCCGCGCGTTGAACAGCCGGACGGCAGTAAAGAACTCGCCGACCCAATCGGCATCGGCATAGAACGGGTCGCCGGCCGCATCGTCCACCGGCGCATAGGCATAGTCCAGGACGCCAGTCATGGTCGCCAGGGCCGCCGGGCGGGACAGGAACGGGATCCACCCGTCGCCGCCCTGGAAGCTGACTTCTTCCTTGAGATCGACGCCTGCCGCCATCAACCGTCGGCGACTTTCCGGCGGGGCCAGATAGCGCAGGCGGCTGACCAGATTGGCCGGATGGGCGCCGCGCCCGATGCTTTCGCCATGGGTGTTGAACACCACCACGGTCAGCCCGTCGAGGCCGTGGCGCTTCAACAGGTCGGCCAGACGCAGGCGCAACTGCTCGATGGCGTGCCCGGCCGCCGTCTGCCCAAGATACCGCCCGGAGTCCGAAAACCCGGTCTGGATGCACAGCCGTCCGCGCTTGCGCAGGTAATCGCGGTAATGGGCACTGCCCAGCGCCTCGTCCAGCAGCACGATGCCATGCTCCAGGGCGTCCGCCGTCTCGAACAGCGGCGAGATATCGACGATGTGGTCCACCCCGAACAGCCGGGCGAAGTACAAGGCGGTCAGCAGGGTCGCCCCGGTTTCGCATTCAGCGATCAGGAAGCGGACCGGCGTGGTGGCGTCCAGGTACTTGACCATCTGGGCGATGATCATGGTCAGTCGCTTGGCCGAGGCCCGCTCGACCAGCACCGTCCCGAAGTTGATGGTCTGCGGCTCCACGCCATCCAGCAGCCGGTCCAGCGCCGCCACATAGGATCTGCGGTGAGTGGGCGCGTTGGGCGGCACCTCCATGCCGATGGACTTGCGCACCGCGTTATGAAGCTGCATGGCGTTCAGGCGCACATGAATATGCGCCATGCCAAGACCCATGTTGGCAATCTCGGCCCGCAGCACACACAGATCACGGGCCAAGTCAGGTGAGTCCACCGCATCCAGCGCCGAGTCCAGCACGGTAATCAACGGCGCGGTGTCGGTCAGGCGGCGGGACCGCCCCTCGTGCATCCGCTTGGCCATCAAGCGGATGCGTTCCACATCCATCACCCCGCGCACCGAGGCCGAGTGCAGGACGGCAATCTCGTCCTCGACCTCCACGGCGGCTTCTTCCAGGCGGTGCGCCAGGGCGTCCAGCGCCCGTTGCAATGTCACGCAGGCCCCGTCCGGCCCAGTGCACAGGGTGACGATATGCTCCAGGCGGCGGCGGTAGCGGGCCAGTTGCAAAGCCTGTTCGCGCAAGCGGAGCATAAACGTATCCGACCACAGGATATCGGACCGCCCGTCCATGTCGTAACCGACCCAGGTTGCCAGCGTCACCATCCGCGGGGTCAGACGGCGCCAGTCGTCGGGGTACAACTCCGCGGCCACGGCGAACACCCCCTCGTACACCCGGCGCAGGGCGTCCTGGGCGTTGGCGAGGACGTCGGTCACGATGCGGTGCTCGGTCGCCAAGTCGATGCCCCGGTCGGGCCGGTGCTCGCTGTCGGCGGCCAGCTCGAACAGCAATTCCCGCCCCTGGGCGGTCAGCGGGCGACCTTCGCCGTCGGCGTTGCTGCCCAAATCCGCCATTGCCCGCATGAGCGGCTGCGTCAGTCCAAACGTCGGATGCGCGGTCATCACGATGCCGAAGGCCTCGGCCTCGATGCGCGCCCGGAACTCGGCGAAGGACACCCGGCCATTATCGGCCAGACGCCGCACCAGCACCTCCACCGCACCCTCAGAGGCATTCCCGAGCCACGCACCCAGGCGCTCCGCCCGCCCGGCGAAGGCCTCCACCGTGATGCGCTGGATGAGTTGCTCCAGGCCGCTCCACGTCACGTCGCCGCGTTGCAGGGACCGCCCGACCTCCAGCGCCAGAAGCTGCACCGGGTTGGCGTAAGGGTCGCGCGCATGGCGCACCCGCAAGGTGCCGAGCAAGCTGCGGAAACGGTCATGAAGGGCCGCATGGTCGCTCCACGCCTCGGCATGGATGGCCGCACCCGCAGGCACCAGCGGACGGTCCCGGCTGGCCAGCAGGGCACGGACCTCCTCGCGGGCGCCGGCGCCAGGGCGGAGCGGCGGCGGGCGGACGGCGGGTTGGGCACGGCTGGGCATGGCTGTTCCTCATCTGGGGCAGACATGCAGTCAACGGCATTCCGCCCGACGCCACAACTCCCCCCATGGGTGGGGGCGCTTCGTGAAGTTTTTTGTGCAGTGCACAAAAATGCGTTGACACTCGCCGGGAGTGCGCTATCTTAGCGTCATGTTGCACTGCAGCACAGAGAAACAGGAGTGGCACTCGGCGTACCGGGTCTTCGCCGCTCCCCCAGCGAAGATCTAGGAGAGACAGCCATGTTCAAGACCTACGAAGACGTGATCAGCTTCAACCAGGCCAACATCGACGCCCTGGTCAAGAGCGGCACCACGCTCGCCACCGGCACCGAGCAGGTCACCAAGGAAGCCGTCAGCTACATCAGCAAGGCGATCGAAGCCAACGTCGAGAACGCCAAGGCCCTGGCCGCCTGCAAGACCGCCGCCGAAGCCCTTCAGCTTCAGCAGAAGTTCGCCAAGGAAGCGTTCGAAGGCGCCATTGCCGAAGCCAACCGCCTGTCCGAAATGGGCACCGTGGTTTCCAAAAGTGCGCTTGAACCCATCCAGGCTCGCGCCAAGGCCGCCTTCAGCAGCGTCAAGGCCGCCTAATTCAGGTTTCCTCCCGGCCGGCTTAACCGCCGTCGGTCCCAACTTGCCCGGCCCCGAAAGGAGCCGGGCATTTCTTTTATGGCCTAACGCTGCGCCGGTGCCTCGCCAGTGCTGGACATCGTCACAGTGTCCCCGGCGATCAGGAAGCTGACCGTGCCGTCGGCGGCTTTGTAGGTCCAGGTTTCGATGGGGCCGAGCTTGGACACATCATCGGGATCGCCCAGACGGTCCCGCAACTGCGTCTTGGTCTCGACGCCTTCGGCCTTTTCGAGCAGGGCGGCTTTCTTGGGTTCCAGGCAACCGGCCAGCACCAGCGGCAGGGTGAGCGCGACAACGACAGCAAGGCGACGCATGAATGGGTCCTTGAATAATAATGGGCGGCCTGATCGTTTCATGTCCGGCCAATCAAACGCAAGCGGCTTCCCTAGGGGCAATCTTGATTGCGCGCGGCGGTGGCTCTACCTTGGCCGCATCGTCTAGGAAGGACCCTCACTCCATGAAATTCACCGGCACCCAGTCCTATGTCGCCACCGAGGACCTGATGGTCGCGGTCAATGCCGCCATCACGCTCCAACGCCCCCTGCTGGTCAAGGGCGAGCCTGGAACCGGCAAGACCGTTCTGGCCGAGGAAGTCGCCGCCGCGCTCGGCCTGCCGCTCATCCGCTGGCACGTCAAGTCGACCACCAAGGCCCAGCATGGCCTGTATGAATACGACGCGGTTTCCCGCCTGCGCGACAGCCAGTTGGGCGACGAAAAGGTCAAGGACATCGCCAACTACATCAAGCCCGGCAAGCTGTGGGAAGCCTTTGAAACCGGCCGCGCCGTGCTGCTGATCGACGAGATCGACAAGGCCGACATCGAGTTTCCCAACGACCTGTTGCAGGAACTCGACCGCATGGAATTCTTCGTCTACGAGACGGGGCAGACCATCAAGGCGGCCCAGCGCCCCATCGTCATCATCACGTCCAACAATGAGAAGGAGCTGCCGGACGCCTTCTTGCGCCGCTGCTTCTTCCACTACATCCGCTTCCCCGACCCCGACACCATGGCGCGCATCATCGATGTGCATTACCCCGACATCAAGAACGCCATGGTGCGCGAGGCCTTGGGCCTGTTCTACGACCTGCGCGACGTCACCGGCCTGAAGAAAAAGCCCTCGACCAGCGAACTGCTGGACTGGCTCAAGCTGTTGATGGCCGACGACATCAGCCCCGAAGCCCTGCGCGCCAAGGACGTCAAGACGATGATCCCGCCGCTGCACGGGGCCTTGCTCAAGAACGAGCAGGACGTTCATGCCCTGGAACGGCTGGCCTTCATGGCCCGGCGCGAGGGGCGGTAGGTCAAGAGGAGGCCACCACGTCCAGGCTCTTGAGCATCAGCGGTTTGCCCTGCGGCGGGTTGACCACGGCGCCCGAGGCCAGACGGCGGACGAACCAGCCGCGCCGCGCGGCGTCCTCGACCAAGGCCGCCGGGCGGGTCGCCTGCCAGCCGTCGAGGTGGGTGTCAAACGTGCCGCCATCGGCCCAGAACGCCAGTTCGCGGGCCAGGGCGGCATCGTCCAGGCGGCTGGCCTGGCGGCGGTGCCAGGCGTCCAACAGGGTCTGGGTGTCGTTGGCCGACAGTTGCGGCGTCAGGACCTGTTCGTCGAGGGACCGGCGCAGTTCATGCCAAGTGCCCGCGCCCTCCAGCAACCGCAGGGCCTTTGTTACAGCGTCGCTCATGGGCACCTCGCGTCAGGAACACTCCTTTCCTGGATACCCCATCGGGGCCAGGGAATAAACCAGGAAGGCACGGCATGTTCATCAAGCTGTTCACCGAACTGCGCTCCGCCAAGGTGCCGGTCAGCCTGAACGAATACCTCACCCTGCTGGGCGCGGTCGAGGCGGGATGCGCCAATTACTCGGTGCAGGATTTCTATTTCCTGAGCCGCGCGGCGCTCATCAAGGACGAGCGCAACCTCGACAAGTTCGACCGCGTGTTCGGCACGGTGTTCAAGGGCCTGGAGGACATCGCGCTCGACGACCTGCTGGCCGGGGCCGACATCCCGGAGGACTGGCTGAAAAAGCTGGCCGAAAAATTCCTGACCGACGAGGAAAAGGCCCAAATCCAATCGCTCGGCGGTTGGGAAGCCCTGATGGAGACGCTGAAAAAGCGGCTGGAGGAACAGAAGGCCCGCCACCAGGGCGGCAGCAAGTGGATCGGCACCGCCGGGACCTCTCCGTTCGGCGCCTACGGCTACAACCCCGAGGGCATCCGCATGGGCCAGGACGGCTCGCGCCACCGCCGCGCCGTCAAGGTGTGGGACAAGCGCGAGTTCAAGAACCTCGCCGACGACGTGGAATTGGGCACCCGCAACATCAAGGTCGCCCTGCGCCGCCTGCGCCGCTTCGCCCGCGAGGGCGCGGCGACCGAACTGGACCTCGACGGCACCATCAAGTCCACCGCCCACCACGGCGGAATGCTCGACATCCAGATGGTCCCGGAACGCCACAACACGGTGAAAGTCCTGCTGTTCCTCGACATCGGCGGGTCCATGGACGACCACATCCGCATGCTGGAGGAACTGTTCTCCGCCGTGCGGTCGGAGTTCAAGCACCTGGAGCACTACTACTTCCACAATTGCCTGTACGAGTTCGTGTGGAAGGACAATGCCCGCCGCTATACCGACCGCATCCCGACCTGGGACGTGCTGCACACCTATGGATCGGACTACAAACTGATCTTCGTCGGTGACGCCTCCATGAGTCCCTACGAAATCGCCTATCCCGGCGGGGCCGTCGAGCACTTCAACGAGGAAACCGGCCAGACGTGGCTGGAACGCGCCCTCAAGACGTGGCCGAACGCGGCGTGGCTGAACCCGGTGGAAAAGCGGTTCTGGGACTACACCCACTCCATCGGCATGATCCGCGAGATCATGGAAGACCGCATGTATCCCCTGACCCTGGAGGGGATCGACGGGGCGATGGCGGCGTTGAGCAAGAAGTAGGCTCGCCCCGCGGATGAAATGCCCCTTTGTCTGCCGCTGACGCGGCCGGGCTGCTGCTCTGATCCGCCTGGAGCAAGCTCCAGACCTCCTTGTATTTATTGAAGAA
>JBAYSM010000121.1:0-10919 GCA_041676205.1 Rhodospirillaceae bacterium
AGCGTCAACGGCGCGCTGCCCTGGCATTTCGCCCCGGCGCAGAAGGACATGGTGTTGCAGGTGGGCGAGCAGGGCTTGGCCTTCTACACGGCATCGAACACTGCGGACCAGCCGATCACCGGGACGGCGACGTTCAACGTCACACCGCTGAAGGCCGCCCAGTACTTCACCAAGATCGAGTGTTTTTGCTTCACCGAACAGACCTTGCAGCCCGGCGAAACGGTGGACATGCCGGTGACTTTCTATATCGACCCGGCAATCGCCGATGATCCTAACGTCCAGGACGTCAAGACCATCACCCTGTCCTATACCTTCTTTCGCAAGGGCGGGCAGGGAAACTCCTGAGGGAGAGGACCGCAGCCATGAGCCAACCATCGGTGCGCAAGCACCCTTTCCATATCATCGACCCCAGCCCGTGGCCCTTCGTCGGCGCGACCGGGGCCTTTGTCATGGCCGTCGGGGCCGTGTACTTCATGCACGGCAGCCCTCCCTGGGCGCTGCTCGGCGGGCTGGTCATCGTCCTGATCACCATGTTCGGGTGGTGGCGTGACGTCATCCACGAAAGCATTGTGGACAAGGCGCATACCGGGGCAGTCCGGCGCGGCCTGCGCCTGGGCATGCTGATGTTCATCGCCTCGGAAGTGATGTTCTTCGTAGCGTTCTTCTGGGCGTATTTCCATAACGCGCTGCTGGTCAGCCCGGTGGTCGAGGACGTGTGGCCGCCCCCGGAGATCGAGACGCTGGGTGCCTGGGGGCTGCCGTTCATCAACACCATCATCCTGGTGACGTCGGGCTTCGTCCTGATGTGGGGCCGCAAGGGGCTTTACACCGGCGACCGCCGCCGGTTGCTGATCGGGTTAGGTGGCGCCGTTGTACTGGGCGCACTGTTCCTGATCTTGCAGATCATTGAGTACGGCGAGGCGGCATTTGCCTTCAACGACGGGATCTACGCGTCGGCCTTCTACATGGCGACGGGTTTCCATGGGTTCCACGTCTTCATCGGCGTCTGCATGCTGTCGGTAATGTTCTTCCGCACCCTGGCGGGTCATTTCACGGCGGAGAAGCACATCGGGTTTGAATCGGCCGAATGGTACTGGCACTTCGTGGACGTCGTCTGGCTGTTCCTGTTTATCTGGATTTATGTGTGGGTGGGCCTTTAGTGCAATTTTGCAGGCCCAAACGGCGCCCCGCTTCCGGGTCGGAGGCGGGGCGTCGCCGTTGAAAATGGCGTCTACCAAAGGTTAGACTTTGGATGTGGACCGACGACGGGAGGGAGGGGGACGTATGCAGTGGCGCACAACCGCCTCTGAGCCGGCAATTCAGATGGTCGGGTTCGCTCTGCTTGTCATCGCCGCCGTGTGGGCGGTGCTGGGCTATTCCCTCTGGGTAATGCGCGGTCAAATACAGGAGACGGCACGTAAAGACGTAACCGCCCTGACCCAGTCCCTGGAGGTGCACCTGTCGGCATCGCTGGAGAGTGCGCGTCTGGTGCTCGGCCGGACAACCGACATGGTTGCCCTGTATGGCATGTCCGGAAAGTCACGCGACCCGGATTTGCTGTCTCGGCTGCCGCGTGTCGTCGATCATGTGGGGCGGGTGTCGGGACTGGGCGTGTTCGGCGCCGACGGCATCATCCGCCACGCCGTGGTGCGTGATGCGGAGGGGCGCTTCGTTCCCGTCGGTCATGAAATGGATGTCAACGACCGCGATTACGTGGTGTCCATGGACCGCCATCCAGCCGATACTTTGTTCGTGGGAACCCCCGTGCAGTCGTTGGCCGGAGGGCAGTGGGTCCTGCCGGTATCACGGCCTATCCGCGACATGGTCGGAGCGTTGAGCGGTGGCGCCGTGGCGTTGATCGACATGCAGACCCTGATGGGCTTGTTCGAGGCGGTGCGGCCGGGAATGGGGGGAGTCGTGTCACTGATGCGGCGGGACGGCTTGTTGCTGGCGCGCTCCCCCTTTGACAAGAACATCATCGGGAACAACCTTGGCGACCAAAAGGTAATGGACCGCTTGGCGTCGTCGGGCGGTTCGGTGCTCACTGAAATCGTCGCCGGCGCCGACGGCAGCGATCATATTCAGGTGGTGGCCCAGGCGAAACGCTTCCCGATCCATATCATCATGACCGTTCCCCTCGATCAGGTGCTGCTCGACTGGCGCGCCGCGTTGTGGCGGAGCGTGATTATTGGCCTGACGGTGGCGTTGGTCATTGGCCTCATGGCCCTGATCCTCGCGGCACAGTGGCGCCGCCGCCAGCGGGCCGATGCTGCGCTGCAGCACAGCCGGCAAGCGCTCAGTGCCAGCCTCCAGCGGTTCGAGAGAGCAATTGCCGGATCGACGGCCGCCATGTGGGAATTTGATCTGCGCACGTATGATGGGTACCTGGCGCCTCAATGGGAGGACATGCTGGGATGGCGGGATGTGCGCGATCCCTATAGGACATGGCGCGACAACCTGCACCCCGAAGACCGCGACCGGGTGCTGACAGAGATGCGGGCGCATCTCGACAGCCATGCTCCGTTCAACACCGAATACCGGCTGCGCGCCGCCAACGGCACATGGCGGTGGGTCAAGGCGCGGGGGCAGGCATCGTGGGACAGGCACGGCAGGCCCACCGTGATGTCCGGCACGGTGCATGACATCACCGACCTGCGCCATGGCGAGGAACGCCTGCGCCTTGCCTTGGAGGCTACTCAGGACGGTCTGTGGGATTGGGACGTGGCGCGCGGCCACCTGTTTATCAGCACGCCGTGGAAGACCATGCTCGGCTATCGGCCCGATGCCCCGTTGCCGCCGCGTATC
This sequence comes from Rhodospirillaceae bacterium, assembly GCA_041676205.1. Classification (GTDB taxonomy): domain Bacteria; phylum Pseudomonadota; class Alphaproteobacteria; order Rhodospirillales; family Rhodospirillaceae; genus Cauispirillum. The sequence continues at coordinate 2,806 of JBAYSM010000121.1, forward strand.
ACCACGTTTTTGCGGCTGCTGCACCCCGATGACCGGCGCGATGTCGTCAATTGGATGCGCAGTTTTCTGTGCACGGACGTTAACGCCGGCGGCCGCGAGTACCGAATGCGCACGGCCGACGGAGCCTGGGTCTGGGTGCGCGCGGCGGCCAAAGTCACCGAACGCGACTCGTCGGGCCGTCCGCTGCGCGTGGTCGGCACGCATCAGGACGTAACCGGACGCCGCGAAGAGCTGCGGCAACTTCAGGAAGCCCGCCGTCTGGCCGAGGAGGGCAGCCGCGCGAAGTCGGCGTTCCTGGCCACCATGAGCCATGAACTGCGGACGCCCTTGAACGCCATTTCGGGCTTTTCCGAAAGCCTGGAGTGTCAGTTCTTTGGGCCGCTGAATGAAAAGCAGAGCGAGTATGTCGCCGACATCCGCCACAGCGCCGAACACCTGACCAGCCTCATCAGCGACATCCTGGACATGGCCAAGATCGAGGCCGGGCATAGCCAACTCAGCGACGAGCCGGTCGATGTTGCCGCGGCCATCCGCGCCAAGCTGCAAATGATCCGGCAGCGCGCCGCGCAGAAGGGCGTCGAGTTGATCGAGGATCTGGAACCGCTGCCGCCCTATCTGCTCGACCCGCGCCGCTTTGGGCAGATGGTGCTCAATTTGCTGTCCAATGCGGTCAAGTTCACGCCGTCCGGTGGTGCGGTCACGATCCGGGCACTTTCCGCGCCGGACGGTGGCCTGACCATTGCCGTGGTCGACAATGGCATCGGCATTGCCGAGGAAGACCTCGACCGCGTGCTGGAGCCGTTCACCCAGGTTGATAGCCGCCTGTCGCGCGAGTACGAGGGCACAGGCCTTGGCCTGCCTTTGGTCAAGGCGATGGCGGAAATGCACGGTGGCAGCCTGCGGCTCACCAGCACACTTGGCCGTGGCACGGCGGCCTCCATCGATTTTCCGGCCGCGCGTCGCATGGCGCGTTCGGCCCGCCCGCCGGCTGTTGTGACATGACGGATGCTCCTGTCGCCCCGTGGTTCCACCGTCCTAAACCCCTGCCGCAGGGGGCGGCCATCGCGGTCGTGGGCGGCGGCGTGGGTGGATGCGCGGCGGCATGGGCGTTGCGGCGGGCAGGCTTTGCCGTCACCCTGATCGATCGGGCGGGCCATGTGGCAGCGGAGGCGTCGGGCAACCCCTGCGGCCTGTTGAAGCCACGCCTGACCGCCGATGGAGGGCTGCATGGCCGCTTCTATGGCCGGGCCTATCTCCATGCGGTGGAGACGCTGGATCGGGTCGGCGGCTGGCTCGGCCGGGGCATATTGTCCGTGGCCCGCGATGCCGACGAGGCGGCGACCATGGCGCGTCTGGCCGGAACACTTCCACCCGACCACATCGCGCTGGTTGATGCCGCTGGGGCGCGGGCGGTTGCCGGGGTGGATGCCCCCCTTGGAGGCCTGTGGTTCCCCAAGGCGGGCAGTATCGACCCCCGCGCCGTTTGTGCCGCCCTGGCCGCCGGGGTGGAGATGCGGGGGGCTGCCGTTTCCAGTCTCATTTCGGACGCTGCGGGCTGGCGCCTGCTCGATGAGGCCGGACGCGTGGTGGTCGAGGCGGAGGCCGTGGTGCTTGCCGCCGGGCCGTGGACGCCGCGCCTGTGGCCCGTTGCAGAACTCCCCATACATGCGAAACGGGGGCAGATCACCCTGCTGCCCGGTCTGCCGGACGGCCCTTCCGCAGCCGTGTCCTTCGGAGGGTATCTGTCACCGCCCGTGGCAGACGGCAAGCATGTGCTGGGGGCGACCTATGAGCGCATCGCCGATCTCGACGATCCGGCATGGCGGACGGTGCGGCCCGAGGATGACGCGGCCAATCTGGCTTTGTTGGCTGACGCGCTCCCCGAGCTACGGACCCGGTGGCCGGAGGGCCAAATCGACGGCAGGAGGGTATCGTTGCGGGCCACCATTGCCGATCACCTGCCGGTCATGGGGCCGCTGTTCGATGCGTCCGCCTGGCGCACGGCCTATGGGGACTTGCACCACGGCCGGGCGTGGCGGAGTTACCCCGAGGCCCCCTTGACCGAGGGGCTGTTCGTGTTGGGCGGACTGGGATCGCGCGGCTTCCAGACGGCGCCGCTGCTGGCCGAGGCTCTGGCGGCCCTGATTGCCGGAACCCCTCTGCCGACTGGGCAGGACTTGTGGGAGGCGGTCCATCCGGGCCGCTTCGTCCTGCGCGCCTTGCGTCGTCCTCCTGCCAGGACCGCTAGGGGCGCCAGCTCGATTGCTTGAAGGCCAGGACCGCCTGCGTCCGGCTATTCACGTGAAGCGCGCGCAAAACCCCGGTGACGTGGGACTTCACGGTGCTGAGGTTAAGTCTCAGTTGGATGCCGATGTCAGCATTGGACATGCCTTGGGCCAACAGTTCCAACACCTGATACTGGCGCGGCGTAAGCTGTTGCAGACGCGAGGCGGCTGGCTCGTTCAGGGCTACTTTGGACAGCGGCTCGTTGCCGCTCAAGCCAAGGGCACGTCGAGCGCCGGTGCTGGCGGTGTGGTCCATCGCCTGGGCCGACGCCAAGGTCAAGGTGGGCGGAAGGTACAGGCCGCCAGCCTGGATCAGCCGCAGAATGTTGATGATCAGGCCATCTGATGTCGTCTTGGGAATAAAGCCCCGCGCCCCGGCAGCAATGGCCGCCTGGGCCAGCCGAGGATCTTCGGACATGGTGAAGACCACGACCGGAGCAGGAGCGGCTGCCGCAACGATCCGTCCGATAAACGACTCGTCGGCGTGGGGCATGAAAATGTCGATCAGCGCCAGATCCACCGGGCCGCCCTTGAGGCAGGCCATTGCTTCGTCCGCATCGGATGCTTGCACAACCGCGATGGCGGGATCCAGCTCTGCCAGGACGTGTCTGAGTGCCAAGCGGACGATGGAATGATCGTCCGCGACAAGTGCGCGCATTAGGAGTTTCCCGTTTTTTTTGCTCTGGACGCGATGTACCGCTAATCCGTTTCGCGCCATATGCCCCTTTTGACTTTACGTGCGCAAGCATAAAACGAAAATCTAATACAGAAAAGCGCTCGTGACGGGTGGTGAAGCGCTCCGTTAGTCGGTCTAGCCGGGGCGTCCATCGACGCGCGGGGACAGGAGCATCGGCGCAAAGCGGACCAGGAACAGGCCAAATGCGGCAACCCACAGCACCCCGGCGGCAACAACCGCCTCCATGTACAATTGTGGCGCGAGCACGGGAATAATGACGCGAAGCGCGGCGGCGCCTGTCACGATTACGAATGCCAGGGTCAACAGGGGACTGGTTGCAAGGGCGCGGCCAGTATGTCCCAAAATGGCGCGACTCATCACCCCTAGAATAAGCGTGCCTGCTGCTCCCGCCGTGAATGCATGGAGTGCGGCTGCGGACGGTACCACTTCGGCGCCCATCAACGCCGAGGCAGCGGTCAGCGCAAAGCCGAGGGTCAGCCACACGGCGCCGAGGTGCAGCACCCACAACAGCGGCTCGCCGCGGACTGCCCAACCGCGCCACGTCAGCAACCGTGCGAGGCTCAGAACAGCGGCGATGGCGGCCACCGCACCCCGTGCGACGTCCGGCAGGCCCAAGGCTCCGGCCAGCAGGAAGGCGACGGCGGCCACGATGGTCGCGGCGTTCAGCCACTCCGGCGTGATGCCGGGGGCTTGACCTTGGCTGCGCAGCCAGTTGCCGGTGAAGGCCGGGGTGACTCGGCCGCCAACCACGGTCATCAAGACCACCAGCACGTCGACCGCGAGGCGTTGGCCCACCATCGGACCGCCGTCGAGCACTCCCATCATGCCCAGATGACTGAGCGCGCTGGACCCGGCCCACACCAGGAGAAGGGCCACGAAGACGAGATTGCGCGGCTTGCCGGCCCGTATGATGGCCGGCGCGAGCAGCGCGATGAGCAGCGGCAGGAACGCCACGTCGATCGCCATGACCAATCCGGCAGGCAGAGTAGCCGACATCCACACGGCGGCGCGACCGGCCAGCCACGCCCCGACCAGCAGGCCGAGCCGGGCGCCGCGCACTGGGGCGGTGGCGGTCCAGTTGGGCACGGCGGTCAGCAGGAAGCCCGCGACGGCAGCGGTGGCGAAGCCGAACAGCATCTCGTGGGCGTGCCATTGGAACGGTGGCGGCGCGATTGTGACCGTATCGACCAGTCCGCCCGCCAGATGCACGCCCAGCCAAACCACCCACAGCGCCAGCGCCAGCGCCGCATGGGCGCCCGCCAGCAAAAAGAACGGGCGAAAGCCCATGGACAATATAAGGGCGGACGGGCGGGGTGAGGGGAAAGGCGCGGCGGATGTCATGGACTGTTATCCTAAGACAGCAAGGGGTCTTGAAGGGAACGGTTTCGCGCAGCATGGTGGACGCCGGACCGTCCAGTTTCCTTGACGCCGATCAAGGTAACGCGGACCCGTTATCATCAAGGTAACGCCATGACCCAGCTTATGCTCGCCGTTGCCGTCTTTTTGCTGACCCATCTCGTGCCAGCCTTGCCGCGCCTGCGTGCCGGGCTGGTCGCGGCCCTGGGGCGGCGGACCTATCTCGTGGCCTATTCGGTGCTCAGTCTGGCGGTGCTGGGGTGGGTCGGGCACGCCTATGCCCAGGCACCCTATGTGCCGTTGTGGGACCACCAGCCGCGTCTGGCCTGGGTGCCGGCTGTGCTGATGTTTCCAGCGGTGTTGCTGCTGGTGGCCGGATTGATGCAGCCGAATCCGTTGTCGTTGAGCATCATGCGGGGCGGGATCAACCCGGCGCGGCCAGGGCTGCTGGGCGTCGTGCGCCATCCCGTGCCGTGGGCGATGGTCCTCTGGGCGGCGGCGCACATGGCGGCCAACGGCGATGCGGCGGCGTGGATTCTGTTCGGCCTGCTGCTGGTCCTGAGCCTGCTGGGCATGGCGGGCCTGGACGCCAAGCGCCGCCGTGACATGGGCCTTCAGGAGTGGCGGCGGATGGCGGCGGCAACGTCGGCTTGGCCGTTCCAGGCATGGATCACCGGGCGGGTCCGGCCACGCCTGAAGATCACGCGGAGGACGGCATTTATTTTTATCCTCGGGGCGCTGATCTATCGCTTCCTGCTCGCCGTGCATGAACCGGTCCTCGGCGTATCTCCTTGGCCTCCAGTCAACTGGTGAGGCATCGGCGGCAACCCCGTATAAAACCAAGCGCGCACGCCGTGCGCCTCGTGTCCAGAACGGCTCTTGGATGCCGTCCACAAAGCCCGACGAAATTGTTGCAATACGATGACGCTTTCGTTACGCCCTAGTCGGCGCGGGGGTGAAGTCCTTGGGAACTTTGTTCGCCGCGCGTCCTGCAACGGCGGACTGGGTGTCCCGTGACGACCGCACCGACCAAAAAGACCTCGCTCGACAAGGATCTTAAAAAGATCGCGGCGTTGGAGGAGGCGGCACACGCCCCCAATCGTCAGCATGCCCTGCTTCTCGGCTTTGTGTTTCTCGTTCTCGTGCTGCCGTTCACGGCGCTGGTGGCCGGGCCGTCCCCAGGTCTTTTCTTCATCATGGCGGCCGGCGTCATTGGCGGCTACATGGCGCTGAACATCGGCGCCAACGATGTGGCCAACAACGTCGGCCCGGCGGTGGGATCCAGGGCCCTGACGCTGGTTGGCGCGCTGGCGATTGCCGCCGTCTTTGAGGCTGCGGGCGCCTTGATCGCCGGGGCCGAGGTGGTGGATACCATCTCGCGCGGGATCATCGACGTCAGCGCGGTCGGGGAACCCGCCGTCTTCGTGCGCGCCATGCTGGCCGCGCTGCTGGCCGCCGCCCTGTGGATCAATCTCGCAACCTTTATCGGCGCCCCGGTGTCGACCACCCACTCGGTGGTCGGCGGCGTGATGGGCGTCGGGATCGCGGCCGCGGGCATGGCCGCCGTCAAGTGGCCGGTGATGGGGGCGATTGCCGCGAGCTGGGTAATCTCGCCGTTGCTGGGCGGGCTGATCGCGGCGCTGTTCCTGGCCTTCATTGAATACGCGGTCATCGACAAAGAAGACCGCATCGCGGCGGCGCGGCGCTGGGTGCCGATCCTGGTCGGCTTCATGGCCGGGGCGTTCACCGCGTATCTGATGGCCAAGGGCGTCACCCACCTCATCAAGACGTCGCCGATGACATGGACCATCGCCGGAGTGATAGTCTTCGTCGTGGTCGTTTTCATCACTCGCCATGCCGTGGAACGGGCCGCTGCCACCCTGGAGAACAGCCGCAAGGGCGTGGCCCGCCTGTTCCGCATTCCGCTGATCGTGTCTGCCGCCCTGTTGTCGTTTGCCCACGGCGCCAACGATGTCGCCAACGCCGTCGGCCCGCTGGCGGCCATCGTCTCGGCGGTCGGGGCGATGGAGGCGGGAACGCCGTTGACCTCGGCGGTGGGGATTCCGTGGTGGGTCCTGTTGGTTGGCGCGGTCGGCATCGCTGTCGGACTGATCCTGTTCGGGCCGAAACTCATCCATACCGTTGGCCATAAGATCACCAAGCTCGATCCTACCCGCGCGTTCTGCGTCGCCCTGTCGGCGGCCGTCACGGTGATCGTGGCGAGCCAGATGGGGTTGCCGGTCAGTTCGACCCACATCGCGGTCGGGGGCGTCTTCGGCGTCGGCTTCCTGCGCGAGTTCCTGGAGCACCGCCGCCGGGCCGACAATGGTTCTGGCGTGTTCAAGGGGCCTGTGACGGCCGGTCGCGGCGAGACGGCGGTTTCGCATGAGGAAGCAGTGGATTTCGACACCTTCTCGACCGAGCAAATGCTGCGCAAGGTGGAGAAGAGTCAGCACCGCAAGCTGGTCCGTCGGCAGTATCTGTCTACCATCGTGGCGGCGTGGATCATCACGGTCCCGCTGGCCGCCGCGCTGGCCGCGGGGCTGTTCTACGCCATGGCGATTTTCTTCTAGGGCTGGAAAGGTGTAGGGTGTGGCCTTGTTCGATTAGAATAAGGTCCGTCCCATGTTCCTGCGCACTTTGGCGACGCTTGCGGTCGTCGCCTCCGTCGTGTCTGCTCCTGCCTCTGCGGTATCGCAGCGCGACTCGATTCGGGTCGTCGGGTCGTCAAGCATGTACAAGATGGCAGCGACCACTGCCGAACGCTTCGGGCGGGGGCGCGAATTCCGGTCGCCGGTGGTGGAATCGACCGGCACCGGGGGCGGATTCAAGCTGTTCTGCGGCGGCGTCGGGTTCAACACGCCCGATCTGGTGGTGGCATCCCGGCGCATGACGGCGGACGAACGCGCCTTGTGCCAAGCCAATGCCGTGGGGAGGGTCGCGGCCCTGCCCTTGGGCACCGGCGGCGTGGTGGTAGTGCACGGCGGCTCGCCCGACGGCGAGGCCTTTGCGTTCACCCGCCGTGATCTGTGGTTGGCCCTGGCAGAGCGGGTTCCAGTGGACGGGACCATGGTTGCCAATCCCTACACTCGCTGGCAGCAAATCGCGCCGCATTTGCCCAATCTGCCAATTGTCGTCTATGGCCCTCCGCCGACTTCAGGCACCTATGACTCGCTGGCCGGCATGGTCCTGGAGCCAGGGTGCTCGGAGCACCCCGAGGTCATGCGCCTGCTGCCGTCCGACGCGCTGCTGACCTTCTGCCGCAAACTGCGTGAGGACGGAGCCTATGTGGATGCGGGCGAGGACGATGATGCGTTGGCCCGCCGCGTCGCGGCCAATCGGCGTGCCCTGGGCATCGTCGGGTTCCATGTCGTCGAGGAAATTCAAGGCCTGGAAGCGGCGCCGGTCGAGGGCGTGATGCCGACCTTCTCGACCATTACCGATGGCACGTACCCGCTGGTGCGGCGTCTGTTTCTGTACGTCAAGACGGCTCATGTCGGGCAGGTGCCGGGGCTGGCCGAGTTCGCCCGCGCCATGGTCAGCAATGTTGCCATCGGCCCCGACGGCTATCTGACCGATATCGGGCTGGTGCCGCTGCCCGAGGAAGAACTGCGCGCCGTTCAGGATGCCGCTGGCGATCTGCGGCAGTAAGCCGGAACCGGCAGTCCGGCACGGTGTTGGTTAAGGGGGAGGGGCTAGCAAGCGATTGGGCGCGGCGTCATGCGGGTCACTTCCAGCGCATTGGTCCGGTCCTTGCGGCGCGATATCGTCAAACG
>JBAYSM010000122.1:0-10867 GCA_041676205.1 Rhodospirillaceae bacterium
CGGACAGGTCTCGTTTCCTGGCGGGCGCCTGGAGGACGACGACCATGGCCCCATCGCCTGCGCCCTGCGGGAGGCGGAGGAGGAAACCGGGCTGCCGCCGGAGTGCGTCGACGTCCTGGGGTTTCTTGACGACTATGTTACGGTGACAGGGTTTCGCGTTGTTCCGGTGGTTGGGCTGGTGGCGCCTCCGTTCGCCTTGCGCCCCGACCCGTTCGAGGTCGCCGAGGTGTTCGAAGTGCCGCTGGCTTTTCTGGTCGATCCGGCCAACCACCAGCGGGTTGATCGTGTCATTGAAGGCCGGTCCCGGCCGTTCTACGCAATGCCCTATGGCCGCCATTACATCTGGGGCGCGACGGCGGGCATGCTGATTAACCTGTCACGCGTTCTGCGGGACTGACTGAACCGAGGGGTTTGTTGCCTGCATGGTGCGCATACTGCTGAATTACGTTCTGCCCTTGGTGGCCCCGGCACTGGTATTTATCGTGTGGACGTGGGCGCGTGGCGCCTATATCCGCAGCCATGGCGGGCAGGCCCCGGCCATCGAGGATGGCCCTTGGTTCTGGCTGGCGTTGGCGGGGGGCCTGCTGTTGCTGGTGGTCCTGGCGGCGTCGGCCATGCTGACCGAGGGCGGGCGTCCGGGCGATACCTACGTGCCGCCGACTGTCATCGACGGCAAGATCGTGCCCGGCCACCACATACGCTAACGCGGAGACGCACACGTGGGCCGCCGGTCCGAGCCTGATCCCGAGGAAGACATCACGCCGATCAAGACATCCCTGCTGGCGGGGACGCCGCGCGCCGCCATGGGTCAGTTGTCGCCTCAGCCGTGGATGGAGTGGCCGCAGACGCGGGCCGTGTTGGCCGCTTTGACAGCGGGCGGGTCCGAGGTGCGCTTTGTCGGCGGCTGCGTGCGCGACGCCTTGCTCCACCTGCCGAGCAAGGATATCGACATCGCCACCCCCGAGGTGCCGGAGCGTGTCGTTGCCCTGCTGAACGCGGCGGGCATCAAGGCCGTGCCGACCGGCATTGCCCACGGCACGGTGACGGCGGTGGTCGGCGAGGGGGCCGAGCAGCGGACATTCGAGATTACCACCCTGCGCCGCGACGTGGCGACGGACGGCCGTCATGCCGAGGTCGAATGGACCACCGACTGGGCGGCCGATGCGGCGCGGCGGGATTTCACCATCAATGCCATGTCGGCCACGCCGGACGGCGCGGTCTATGACTACTTCGACGGCCTGGAACACCTGCACCACGGCCGCATCGTGTTCGTCGGGCGGGCCATGAGCCGAATCCGCGAAGACTACCTCCGCATTCTCCGTTTCTTCCGCTTCTACGCCCGGTTCGGACGGCCCCCGATTAACCGCGAAGGCCTCAAGGCCTGCCAGGCGTTGGCCGATGGGCTGGATGGGCTGTCGGGCGAGCGGGTGCGGGCGGAACTGTTCAGGATCCTCGAAACCAACGCTGCCGCCGATGTCCTACTGGAGATGCGGGGCGAGCGGGTGTTGCAGCATGTACTGCCCGAAGCCACCGACGTCGGGCGTCTCCGTCAAATGATCTTCCTCGAAACGCGGGGCCTGCGCATGGACGGGCTGAAGGCCGATCCACTGCGGCGGTTGGCCGCCGTGGTTGGCGACGGCGCCGATGCCGCAACCCTGGCGCAGCGGCTCAAGTTGTCGACGCGCGAGGCTGACCGCCTGGCCGTGATGACCGACGTTTCGGTTCGCCCTTGGCCGACGATGGGGACCGTTGAGCGGCAGGGTCTGCTGCGTCGGGTGGGGCGCGAGGCCGTGCGGGATCGTGCCCTGCTGCTGTGGTCCGGTCAGCGGGCGCTGGAGGGGCGAACGGATTCCCGTAATACCGCCGCATGGGTGTCGCTGCTGGAAGATGCCGCAAACCTTGCCGTTCCAGCTTTTCCGCTGCGGGGCCGGGATCTTCTCGAACTCGGCATGACGCCTGGGCCGCATCTCGGGGCGGTGCTTCATGAGTTGGAGTCTTGGTGGGAGACTGCGGCTTATGTCCCGGATCGGGAGGCCGTTCTGGCCGAGGCACGGGTACGCCTGAACCCGAAACGATAAAGTCTTTCAACTGTGACATGAATCACCGCAGAGCGCTGTTCAGTCACCTATTCTGGGCCGTGAGGCTTGGATGGTGCTGAAAGGATCTCCCGATGAAGACGGTGTGCGTGTTTGGCGACTCGGTTGCATTGGGGCGCAGCGATGAAACCGCTGCGGGCTGGCCTGTGCGGCTGGCGGCACTGGAGAGCGACGCCGGCCATGACGTCACCGTCTATAATTTGTCGGTCGCCCAGGACACCTCCGTCGATATCGCCGATCGTTGGCAGGCGGACTGTCGGGTGCGCCTGCGCCGGGCTGGCGGCGCGGCGGGTCTGGTGTTTTGCTTTGGGCTGTACGACATGGCCGACGAGGACGGGGGCGCCTTGCGCGTGCCGTTGATGGAGTCCATGGCCCAGGCCGAAGCCATTATCTCGGCTGCCTCCGACGTGCGCCCGGTGCTGTGGATCGGCCCGGTGCCGGTGCGCAGACAGGACGAACCCGTCGTCGAGGACGGCCATTGGATGAAGTTTTCCGGCCCCCGACTGGAAGCACTGAACGCGGCTTATAGTGACATCGCCCTGCGGATTGGCGTGCCCTACCTGAACCTTTTCGCCGTGCTTGGACGGTCCGAGGCGTGGCAGACCGCCCACCGGCACGGCAACGGCGTTCACCCGCTCGCCCACGGCCACGCCGCCATTGCCGCTGCCGTGCATGGCTGGTGGGCATGGCGGCAGTGGATTGATGGAACGGCGGCAGACGGTCAATCGGGGTGTCTCGGACGCACGGGATAGCTTACGCAGCCGGAAAACCGTCCATTTGCCGCAGAGCCTCGGCCGCGACAATGGCGGCGGCCATGGCGACATTGAGCGACCGCGCTCCCGCCGCCATGGGAATGATAATCCGCGCGTCCGCCGCAGCGAAGACATCCTGCGGAACACCGGCGCTCTCGCGCCCCATTAACAGGGTATCGTCCGACTCGTAGGAAAACGCGGTGTGGCTCTGCGCCGCCTGCGTGCTTAATAGTACGATTCGGCCCTTGTGCGGACGGTCGGCCAGGAACCGCTCCCACGACGCATGGCGGGTGACCACGGCCAACTCTCGGTAGTCCATGCCGGCCCGGCGCAGGCGCTTGTCCTCCCAGAGAAAACCGCACGGTTCGATAATGTCGACTCCGAGAGAGAGGCACGCGGCCAGACGGAGTATCGCACCCGTGTTGTGGGGAATGTCGGGCTGGTAAAGGGCGAGACGCATAAGGAATCCGTTCATTAGAGTTATAAGATAAGCAAGTCCTAATCTTTGGCTCTTTTCAAAGCAGACAAGATGCTTTATACCGCGCGGGTTCGTCGGAGCCCGAAATTTGTCCTGATGGGAGTCTGGGTGGGTCCGGCTGATCGCCGTGCAAGAGGGGCCGGAAACGGGTCAATTGCACGGAGTATCCACGATAACGCGCGTACCCCCAGCGTGCTATGGGAGAGGGTTTTGAGGATGGCTGAAACGGCGAATCCCGCTCACGGTCCTTCCGATGGTGAAACCCGCCGCGATTTCCTGCTGTATGCGTCCACCGCGGTCGGTGTGGTCGGCACTGGTCTTGCTTTGTGGCCGTTCATCCACAGCATGAATCCGGCGGCCGACGTGCTGGCTCTCGCCTCCACCGAAGTCAATCTTTCGGCCATTGCCGAAGGTCAGGCGATCACGGTGATGTGGCGTGGCAAGCCGGTGTTCGTGCGTCACCGCACGGCAGCAGAGATCGAAGCGGCGCGGAGCGTCAATGTTGGCGACCTGACTGACCCCCAGTCCGACGAGGACCGGGTCAAGCAACCGCAGTGGCTGATCATGGTTGGCGTCTGCACCCACCTGGGGTGCATTCCGCTGGGCCAAAAGGCGTCCGACCCGAAGGGGGATTTCGGCGGCTGGTTCTGCCCGTGCCACGGGTCGCACTACGATACCTCTGGCCGCATCCGCAAGGGCCCGGCCCCGCTCAACCTGCCCATCCCGGAATATGCCTTCCTGGATGATGAGACTGTCAAGATCGGCTAGGGAGGGCTGACGGATGAGTGCCGCTTCCAATAACAAGATCGTCAAGTGGGTGGACGAGCGTCTCCCCATCTTCACGATGGTTCAGCATTCGGCGGTGGAATACCCCACTCCGAAGAACCTGAACTACTGGTGGAATTTCGGGTCTTTGGCCGGCTTCGTGCTGGTCATCATGATCCTGACTGGCCTGTTCCTGGCCATGTCCTACACTGCCCACACCGACTACGCGTTCATGTCGGTCGAGCGCATCATGCGCGACGTGAACTATGGCTGGCTGCTGCGTTACCTGCACGCCAACGGCGCGTCGATGTTCTTCATTGTCGTGTTCATCCACATCTTCCGTGGCCTGTACTACGGCTCCTACAAGCCGCCGCGCGAAATTCTGTGGTGGGTCGGTCTGGTCATCATGCTTCTGATGATGGCGACCGCCTTCATGGGCTACGTGCTGCCGTGGGGCCAGATGTCCTTCTGGGGCGCCACCGTCATCACCAACCTGTTCTCGGCCATTCCGCTGGTCGGTGAACACATCGTGGTCTGGCTGTGGGGTGGTTTCTCGGTCGATAACCCGACCCTGAACCGATTCTTTGCCCTGCACTTCCTGCTGCCCTTCGTCATCCTGGGTGCCGTTGTTGTCCACGTCTGGGCGCTGCACACCGTGCGGTCGAACAACCCTCTGGGGATCGACGTCAAGAGCCCGCAGGACACCATCCCGTTCCACCCCTACTACACGATCAAAGACCTGTTCAGCATGGGCGTGTTCCTGATGCTGTTCTCGGTCTTCGTGTTCTGGATGCCGAACGCTCTGGGCCACCCGGACAACTACATTCCGGCCGACCCGATGGTGACGCCGGCCCATATCGTTCCCGAGTGGTACTTCCTGCCGTTCTACGCCATCCTGCGCGCGGTTCCCGACAAGCTCGGCGGCGTGCTGCTGATGTTCGCCTCGATCGGCGTGCTGGCGGCTCTGCCGTGGCTGGACACCTCCAAGGTCCGTTCCTGCACCTTCCGTCCGGTCTATAAGTGGTTCTTCTGGCTGTTCCTGATTGACTGCTTCGTGCTCGGTTACATCGGCGGCATGCCGGCTGAAGAGCCGTACATCGCCATCGGTCAGGTGGCTACTGCCTGGTACTTTATCCACCTGCTGGTCATCACCCCGCTCGTTGGCTGGCTCGAAAAGCCCAAGCCGCTGCCTGAGAGCATCAGCTCGCCGGTGGTCAAGAGCGGTGCTGCGACGGAGGCTGCTCGAAATGCTGCGTAAGTTCTTAATCGCCGCTCTGACGGCGGCGGGGATCGCTGCCGTCACCCCGGCCCTGGCGGCCGGTGGCGACACCAAGATGGTGCACCGCGAGTGGAGCTTCGACGGCGTGTTCGGGCGTTTCGACAACGCCCAGCTCCAGCGTGGCCTCCAGGTGTACCGGGAAGTCTGCTCGACCTGCCATGGTCTTGAACTGGTCCGCTTCCGTAACCTGCTCGACATTGGCGTGTCCGAAGATGACGCCAAGGCCTACGCCGAGGGTTACGAAATCACCGACACCGTGGACGACGACGGCAACCCCGTCGCCCGTCCGCTTGGTCTGGCTGACCGCCTGCCGTCTCCGTTCCCGAACGAGAAGGCAGCCCGTGCGGCCAACAACGGCGCTCTGCCGCCGGACCTGTCGTTGATGGCCAAGGCCCGGATGTCCGGTCCCGACTACATCTACACCATGCTCACGGCGTATACCGATGAGCCGCCCGCCGACTTCGTCCTGATGGATGGCATGTACTACAACCCGGCGTTCCCCGGGCACCAGATTGCCATGCCGCAGATGCTGTTCGACGGTGGTGTCGAGTTCGAGAGCGGGGCGCCCAACGACCTGCCCTCGGTCGCGGCCGATACCGCGGCGTTCCTGATGTGGGCCGCCGAGCCTGCTCTGGAAGTCCGCAAGAGCATGGGCGTGAAGGTGATGTTGTTCCTCATCGTCCTGACTGCGCTGTTCTACGCCTACAAGCGCCAGATCTGGAGCCGCGTGAAGCACTAAGCGTCACGTCTCTGACCTGATACTGTTACGGGAAAGGCCGCCGGAGTGATCCGGCGGCCTTTTCCTTTGATGTAGATTCGTGGTGGCCGCCAGCCCAAAAGACCACCGGCGCCAGGGCTGGGGCCTGGCGCCGGTTGGGGAAGGGTCCTTATGAGGCGGGCTGCACTGCAGTCGGAACGCCGGGCGACGGCGCCCCGTCGTCTCAATCCGTTGTGGGTACGACCGGCTTGAACCGCTTGGTATCGGTGATTACGGTACAGGAGTAGGTGCGCGCATCAACCTTGGTCAGAACGTTGCGCAAACGAGCATGCGCGACGCCGTGACCGTCCTTATAGAGGAACTCGACCTCCCACAAGGAGCGGGGATTGTCCGCTTCCTGGAAGCGCTGGCCGAGTTCAACCAGTTTCCGCGCCATGAGATGCCCTCGCATGAAATTGTTGTGGCTCCACGCCAACTTCATGACCAGAAGCGACGGCGGAACCCCTATTTTGTCTCAGAGATACTACAACGCCGACTCCTTTGATGGGGAGGGGGAACAATAGGCTATGTGGCAGGATTGTCGCGCAGTGTGGCGGCGCAGCAACGCTCTTGGGCAGCGCACGGATCAAAATTGCCGCAAATTGGAGCAAACGGGGATCCGTTACGCCCAACTCACGGCAGCAGTCTTTTTGGTGGTATGGACGGCCGATGGTTCAACAAAATGTTACCTTTGGTAGTCAAAGCAGAAGTCTGCCGTTGCAGAGTCCCGGTCCCTCCGTGCGATACTGACGAGCGCCTGAGATATCGCAGGCAGGCCAGGGGAAAAGGTAATGGATGCCATGCAACAGGACGATACCCTGGCGATGCCGCCATTTGCCGCGCGGGAACAGGCATGGCTCGTCCTCATGGTCGGCGGCAATGGGGCGGCTCACGACGCGGTCAAGGCGGCGCTCGACGAGGTGTGCCATGCCGGACGGTCGGTGAAAGTCGCCGCTGCCCAATCGGCCGAGCAAGCACGGCGCCTGCTGTCGGCGATGCCGGGGGTTGCCGTTTGCCTGATCGACCTGCATTTGGAAGATGGGCGGTCGGCCCTGGAGCTTGTCCGCCATATCCGTGACGACATCGGCAACAGCGCCGCGCGCATTTTGCTGTGCGGCGGACCGGGTGTGGTTCCTAACGTGGCGCTCCTCGATCAACTGGACATCGATGGCGTTCATCCCGCGCTGTCGTCCTCCATGGAGATGATGAAGGCGGCGGTATTGGCGGCTCTGCGCGCGCACGACCGAATGCTTGAACTCGATGCCGCGCGGGTCAATCTGACTCGCCTGAACCACGAACTTGAAACCCGTGTGCGGGAGCGCATCCGCGATCATACCGCCAACCGCGAACGGGTGGAGTCCATCCTCGATGCGGTGCTGTTCCCCATCCTGATCAGCCGCCAGGGCGATCTGTTGGTGCGTTATGCCAACCGGCGGGTCGGGGAATTGTTCGGGCAGCCGGTCGAGGACGTGCAGGAAGCCCGCATGGCGGACTTTTTCGACGACCCGCGCGAGCGTGAACGCGTGATGCGGATGCTCGATCACCTGGGCCGGTTTGATGACGAGGAAATCCGCCTGCGCCGCGCCGACGGCACGACGTTTTGGGCGCTCATGTCGGGCGTGGTCATGCAGTACGCCGGGCAGTCGTGCATCCTGGCGACCTTCAACGACATCTCCGAACGCAAGGCCATGGAGATCGAGTTGCAGCGTCTGGCGACCACCGATGAACTGACCGGCGCCGCGACGCGTCGCTATTTCCTTGATCTGGCCGGGCAGGAACTGCGCCGCGCCCGGCGGTTCAGCCATCCTTTGGCGGTGCTGGTGTTCGACATCGACCACTTCAAGCCGGTCAACGACCGCTTCGGCCACGCCGCAGGCGACACCGTGCTGCGTGCCGTATCGGAGTCGGTCCGCCGGGTGCTGCGAGAGGTCGACACCTTCGGCCGCATCGGCGGCGAGGAGTTCGCCGTGGTCCTGCCGGAAACCGAGGCCGCGAACGCCATTCAGGCCGCCGAGAGGCTCCGCCGCGCGGTCGGCGGCACGGCTCATGGGGTCGAGGGGTTGGGGGCCGTCACGGTCAGCGTCGGCGTGGCCGAGTTGATCGACGGCGACCAGGGCTTGCAAGACCTCATGGACCGCGCCGACCACGCCCTCTACCGCGCCAAGCGCCTGGGCCGCAACCGCGTGGAAAGCAGCGAGGGCTAGGCCGTCGATTCAGTACGGCTGACACCAAGGCCGCGCGGCGACCCGATTGCGCTGGCGATCGACTTAGGACGTTACGGTGAGCCTTGGCGGCTTCACCTCCCCGCCTTCTCCCGCGCCAGGGCCCGCCAGCCGATATCGCGGCGGCAGAAGCCTTCGGGCCAGTCCAGGGCATCCACGGCCTGATAGGCGCGTGCCTGGGCCTCGCTCACCGAGCTTCCCAGCGCCGTGACGCCCAGCACTCGGCCGCCGATGGCGACGACCTTATCCTCCTCGGCCTTGGTTCCGGCGTGGAAGACGGTCACGCCGGTCACGGCGTTGGCGGCGTTCAAGCCGCGGATTTCGGTGCCCTTCACGTAGCTTCCCGGATAGCCGTTGGCGGCCATCACGACCACCAGGGCGGCTTCGTCGCGCCATGCCAGCTTGATCTCGGACAACCGGCCACGGGCGGCGGCGTCGAGCATGTCCAAGGCGTCGGAGGCGAGACGGGCCATCAGGACCTGACATTCCGGGTCGCCGAAGCGGACGTTGTATTCCAGGACCTTGGGCGTCCCATCCGGGGCGATCATCAGGCCGCAGAACAGCACGCCCTTGTACGGCGTGCCGTCTGCCTTCATGCCGTGGACGGTGGGCAGGATGCACTCCTTCATCACCCGCGCGACCATGGCGTCATCGACCACCGGGGCGGGGGAGTAGGCGCCCATGCCGCCGGTGTTCGGGCCGGTGTCGCCGTCGCCGACCGCCTTATGGTCCTGGGCGGCGACCAGGGGCAGGGCAGTGTCCCCATCGACCAGGGCGAAGAAGCTGGCTTCCTCGCCGTGGAGGAATTCCTCGACCACCACTTCGTTGCCCGCGTCGCCGAACACCTTGTCGGCCATCATGACATCAAGCGCGGCTTCGGCCTCGGCCACGGTCTGGCACAGGATGACGCCCTTGCCGGCCGCCAGACCGTCGGTCTTGACCACGATGGGGCCGCCCTTGTCGCGCACGAAGGCCTTGGCGGCGGCCAGATCGGTGAACCGGCCATACCACGCGGTGGGGATGCCGTGGCGGGCCAGCACGTCTTTCATGAAGCCCTTGGAACCTTCCAGGCGGGCGGCGGCGGCGTTGGGGCCGAAGGCGGCGATCCCGGCGGCGTTGAGCTTATCGACCAGCCCATTGACCAGCGGCCCTTCCGGCCCGACCACCACGAGATCGATGGCATTGGCGACGGCCCAGGCGGTCAGGGCGTCCACGTCCTCGGCGGAGATCGGCAAGCACTCGGCCACCTCGCGGATCCCCGCGTTGCCGGGCGCGCAGTACAGGGCCTCGCACTTGGGAGACTTGCGGATTGCCCAGCACAGGGCGTGTTCACGACCACCCGATCCGACCACCAGAACCTTCATGCCGCCAATCCTCTTACAAGCCATTCCCATTGGCAGGCGTTTTAGCATAGTTTGGCGTCATGACGAGTGCTTCCTCACCCCAGACGAATGCGCCCGCGCGGTCCGTCACCGAGCTGTCCGCCGACCTCAAGAAGACGGTCGAGGACACCTTTGGCTTCGTGCGCGTGCGCGGCGAGATCAGCCAGCCCAAGCTGGCCGGGTCCGGGCATTGCTACCTGCGCCTGAAGGACGAGAACGCCTGCATCGACGGCATCGTCTGGCGCGGCGCCTATAGCAAGCTGTCGATCAAGCCCGAGGAAGGCCTGGAGGTCATCGTCACCGGCCGCCTGACCACCTACCCCGGCCGGTCGAGTTACCAGATCATCATCGAATCGATGGAGCTGGCCGGGGAAGGCGCGCTGCTCAAGCTGCTGGAGGAGCGCAAGCGGCGTCTGGCCGCGGAAGGTTTGTTCGCCCCTGAGCGCAAGAAGCCGTTGCCGTTCCTGCCCCGCGTCATCGGCGTCGTCACCAGCCCAACGGGCGCAGTCATCCGCGACATTCTGCACCGCCTGAACGACCGTTTTCCGCTGCATGTGCTGGTATGGCCGGTGCTGGTGCAGGGCGAGGGCGCGGCGGCGCAGGTGGCGGCGGCGGTGGAGGGCTTCAACCGGCTGCCCCCTGGCGGCAGAGTCCCCCGCCCGGACCTGCTGATCGTGGCGCGCGGCGGCGGGTCGCTTGAAGACCTGATGGCGTTCAACGAGGAAGCCGTGGTGCGCGCCGTGGCGGCCTCGGACATTCCGGTCATTTCCGCCGTCGGGCACGAAACCGACACCACGCTGTGCGATTTCGCCGCCGACCTGCGCGCCCCGACGCCCACGGGCGCGGCCGAAATGGCCGTCCCGGTGCGCCTCGACCTGCTGGCCCAGGTACGTGACGATGCGGCGCGGCTGGATGGCTCCGTGCGGCGGATGCTCGATGATCGGGCGATGCGGGTGGAGGGGTTGGCGCGCGGCATCCCGGCGCTCGACCGGGTGATCGAGGAATACGCCCAACGCCTGGACGATCGCTGGGAACGCCTGGGTGCCTGTGGTCGCGCCTACCTGGAGCGCCGCACGGCCGAAGTCCGCCACCTCGGCGCCTGCCTGCGCAGCCCACGCGAACAGATCGCGGGCAAG